>JAHFUI010000012.1 GCA_023265175.1 Acidobacteriota bacterium | reverse complement strand
TGCTCGACCGCCATCTCGGCACGAGCTTCTTCCTGCCGTCGGGCCTGATCGTGGGGAACAAGCTGCTCCCGAACACCGGCGGGTCGCCGCTGTTGTGGCAGCACCTGTTCTGGTTCCTCGGGCATCCCGAGGTGTACGTGCTCATCCTGCCGGCGCTCGGCGTCGCCTGTGACATCCTGCCGGCGTTCACGCGCAAGCCGGTCTTCGGCTATCGCATTTCGGTCTGGTGCCTGGTCGCGGTCGGCTGTCTCAGCATGATCGTCTGGGGGCATCACATGTTCGTCAGCGGCATGAGCCCGTTCAGCGGCGAGTACTTTTCGCTTGTCACGCTGACGATCACCGTGCCGATGACGATCTTCGGTGTCAACATGCTCGCGAGCCTCTGGGGCGCGAATCTGCAGCTGCGGACGGCCATGCTGTTCGCCCTCGGGGTCATCGCGCTGTTCGGCAGCGGCGGCTTCGGCGGGCTCTTTCTCGGAAACGCCACCGCCGACATGCAGCTCCACGACACCTACTTCGTCGTCGGCCACTTTCATATGATGATTGGCGGCGTCACCATGCTCGCCACGTTCGGCGCGATCTATTTCTGGTTCCCGAAGATGTTCGGCCGCACGATGAACGAGACCCTCGGAAAGCTGCACTTCTGGTTCACGTTCGCGCCGTTCTTCATCATCTTCTTCATGCAGCATTTCCTGGGCCTGCAGGGCGCACCGCGCCGCTACTACGCGTTCACGGCCTACGACTACCTGCAGAAGACGCGCGGGCAGAACCTTGTCATCAGCGTCGCGGCCATGGTGCTGATTGCGGGGCAGTGCCTGTTCCTCGCGAACTTCGTCTGGAGCTTGTTCAGAGGGCGCGTGGCCGCGGCCAATCCGTGGAATGCGACGACACTCGAGTGGACGGTTCCGTCGCCGCCGCCTCACGGAAATTTCGACGCCGTCCCGGTTGTCCAGCGCTGGGCGTACGAGTACGGCGTGCAGACGATGGACGGCGACTTCGCGGTGCAGACCGTGGCTTCCCTGCAGGTGGGATGAGCGCATGCCCAACTACTCGATCGCAGGCCTCAGGGCCTACGGCACGGCCGATATGGAGGTGGCGCAGAGCTCGCGCGTGAGGACCCTCCGCGAGGATCAGGTCCGTCTCGGGCTGTGGATGTTCCTCGCGACGGTCACCATGCTGTTTGCCGCGTTCACGAGTGCGTATGTGGTGCGGCGCAGCGGATCGGACTGGCGACACGTCGCGCTGCCTCCGATTCTCTGGCTCAATACGCTGATCCTGGCTGGCAGCAGCCTCGCGGTCGAAGCCGCGAGCCGCAGTGGTCTCCGCGGCCGCTGGCACCAGGCGATGGTCGCGATGATGAGCGCGCTGGCGTCTGGCATCGCGTTCCTGCTGGGGCAGTTCGCCGCGTGGTGGCAGATGGTCGCGGCCGGCGTGTATCTGCCCTCCAGCCCGCACAGCTCCTTCTTCTTCATGCTGACCGGCGCGCACGCGCTGCACCTGGTTGCCGCGCTGGTTGTGCTCGTGTGGGGCGCGATGGCGACACGGTCGGGGCATCGCGATCCACGTGAGTGGGCGGCGCAGATGGGTATCTGCCGGACGTTCTGGCACTACCTCGGCGGCGTGTGGTTGTTTCTGTTCGCCCTCCTTTCCCTGTATTGAGGCGTCATGACGGAAGCGGCGGCACCAACCCTCGATCGATGGAGCGGTGGCACATGTCCGTTCGGCGCGGGCTGGCGCAAGGTGATGATGTGGTGGTTCATCGTCACCGACGGCCTGTTGTTTGCCGGCTTTCTTGCGTCGTACGGTTACGCCCGAATCCTCGCGTTCCACTGGCCGGATCAGGCATCGGTGTTCAGCCTCTCATACATTGCCGCCATGACGTTCGTGCTCATCTCGAGCAGCGCGACGATGGCGACCGCCGTGTGGGCCGCACGGGAGCGACGGCGGCCTACCGTGCTCCGGTTCGTCCTGTTGACAGCACTCGGCGGTGTCATCTTTCTCGGCATGCAGGCGTTCGAGTGGGGCCACCTCATCGCGGAAGGGGCCCGGCTGAACACGAATCCCTGGGGCGACGCGTCGTTCGGCGCCTACTTCTTCCTGCTCACCGGTTTCCATGGGACCCACGTACTGACGGGCGTGATCGTGCTGGCGACAACGGCCATTCGATCGGCGAAAGGCCTCGCGTCATCGGAAGGCGTTGAGATGGCGGGGCTCTATTGGCACTTTGTCGATCTCGTGTGGGTATTCATCTTCACGTTGTTCTATCTGCTGTAGGCCGGGTCCTTGGGGACGCGGCGCCGGAGGCTGCATGCGGGTCTATTGGATTACGTGGGGCGTTCTGCTGATGTTCACGTCCGTCATGCTGTGGGCGGACGGGGCGGCGATTCCGCGGACGGCATTCGTGATCTTCATGATTGGCGCGATGCTGACGAAGGCCTCGATCATCTGCGCGAACTTCATGCACCTGCGTCAGGAGAGCGCGTGGATGGTCGTCACGGTCGTCGTCGGTCTGTTCGTGACGGGCACGATTCTGTACGTGCTCATCGCTCCGGACGCGGCGCGCATCCACAGCATGGTGGGGGTACGATGACTCTTCGCCGCGCTGTCGCGATCGCGGCTCTGGCCGGCCTCGTGGCGCTGTGGCCGGAGGGCGCCTTCGCGCAGTGCGCGATGTGCCGCCGTGCGTTGGCGTCGCCTGAGGGACTGCAAATGGTGGCGGCGTTCAGAAGCGGTATCTTGCTGTTGCTTCTGGCGCCGTTCGCGGTGTTTGCCACCGTCGCCGCGCTCGCTCTCCGCGATCAGAAGCGCCGGAACGTGTCGATCGACCAGCGACGGCCCGGCTAGCTCGCGGACGCGCGCGGAGATGTCGGCGGTCACCCCCATCGCTCTAACCAGTTGGCGATCTCGCGCAGGCGCCGGCCGGGAAGCTCTTCGACTGCGGACGAGAGCCCGTCGGGCTCGCGGCACGACCGCCAGTGTCTCTCGAGGATTCTGAAATATCGAACTATCTCTTGAGGCTCCGCATGATCCGCGGCGTCAGAAACCAGCGGAGTGTGCCCGGACCTTCCGGCGGCAGAACGTCCACGTCGATGCGGCACACCGCACCCTTCTTGAACTCGAAGCCGTGACGCGATCCGGCGAGCCGCGCCGCCAGCTCGCCGATGCCAGGCTCGTGACCGACGAGCGCGATTTTCGCGCGGCGCGCCTGCTTTTCCAGCTCCGCGAGCACCTCCGGGTACGTGCCGCCCGGCGCGAGCGACTCCGCCGTCACGATGTGCGGATGCGGATCGAAGGCGGACGCGATGATGTCCGCGGTCTGACGCGTGCGCACGAGCGGACTCGTCAGCATGACGTCGAAGGAGACGTCGACGCACGCGAGACCTCGGGCCGCCTTGCGCAGGCGCGACATCCCGTCTTCAGTCAGCGGCCGTTTGTTGTCGTCGGGCCACCGATCGCCGCGCTCTTCGGCGACGCCGTGCCGAATCAGATAGAGCTCGTACGGTCCAGGCATGATCAGCTCTCGATGGGCTCGCAGCCCGTGGTGAAAGTCTGGCGTCGCACCGAGACGGGCGAGGCGCCCCGCTGGCAAGGCGCGACGACCGAGAATACCGGGGGTATTTGACGGAGGAGCAACGCAGCCAGCGCCGGGGTCCCCAACGCGGCAGCCGCGTTCGGGTGGAGCGGGGATGCATCGCCCGTCGAACGGGGTCCCAAACGCGGCTGCCGCGTTGGGGGCCCCGAATGCGGCCAGACTTTCACCACGGGCTGCTATCCCGCGCGCCGGGATGACGCGGCCGGCGGCCGGCCAGGAATGCGATCGCAGACCGACAGCAGCGCCGCCGACTCGCGCAGATACCGCCCGTGAAGGCGCCGGCACTCGTCCTCCAGCGCCGCGAGGAGCGCGTCCAATCGGCGCCACACCCCGAGATCGGGGGGCGCCGACGAGGCCTGCAGCTGACGCACGCGATCAATCAAGACGTGCCGATCGTGTAAACGGCCCAGCAGCGCCTGATTGCGCTTGAGCGTCCGCAGGTGCGGCGTGAGCTTCTCGTCGCGGGCGATCTCCCGCTCGAGCTCGACGGCATATCGAAACTTCTTCACGGCGAGACGAACCGCGTGCAGCCGGTCCGGCAGATAGACAGCGCCGGCCTCGTCAATCGCCGCTTTCAGCGCTCTTGCGCGACGACCGATTCTGGCGCCCACCGCCCACCGCCACGCGCGTGCGGCGGCCGTCCGGTCCGCTTCTGGCGGCCGGTCCAGCGGCTCATCGGCGATCCTGTCCAGCTTCGACGCCAGACGGCGAAGCTCGGTGACCGGCAGTTTCGCCAGCAGCCGCTTGCGCGCCGCTGCACGCTCCTGGGAAATCGCCGAGGCGACGAGCGCCAGGGTGTCCTGATCGTAGCGGCCCGATTGCTGCAGCTCGTCCAAGAGCGTGAGGAGCACGTCGAGCTCGCGGGCCCGACCGAGCCGTTCGGTCACTTTGCGAAGACGTCGGCCCAACTCGGCCGCCACGCCGCCGTCGAGCTGGAGGACCGGCAGCAGCTCCCGAAGCCGTCTCGACGCGACACGCGTGCGATGGACCGCCCGCGCGTCGCCCTTCCCGACGCCGGGCAGCATTCGGGTAAAGCGGTTGAGACGTTTTCGTAGTAATTCGTCACGGGGATGTGAAACGGGCATGATAGAGATGACGCGCGCGCCCGATTATATCGGATGACCCGAGCTCGTCGGTCGGCGTACGCGTCTAGCGGTTCTCAAGCATGCGCCTTGCCGCCATCGACATCGGCACCAACTCGCTGCACATGATCGTGGTGCAGGTGCGCCCCGATCTTTCCTTCGAGATTATCGACCGCGAGAAAGAGATGGTGCGCCTGGGCGCCGGCGGCCTGGACGGGCGCGCGCTGGCGCCCGCGGCGATGCATGCGGCGCTTCAAGTGCTGTCGAAGTTCCGCCGGCTCGCCGACTCGCACCGCGTCGACGAGATCATCGCCGTCGCGACCAGCGCCACGCGCGAGGCCGAAAACGGCGGCGCGTTCCTCAAGGCGATCGGCGACCAGACCGGCATCCGTCCGCGCGTGATCTCGGGGCTCGAGGAAGCGCGTCTCATCCACCTCGCGGCGGTGTACGGCGTGAGCGTCCCCGCGGACACAGCGGTCGTCGTCGACATCGGCGGCGGCAGCGTCGAGATCACGCGGGGCGTGGGCGCCACCGTCGAAGTTGGACGCAGCTTCAAGCTCGGCGTCATCCGTCTCACCGAGCGGTTCGTGAAAAGCGATCCGCTCGCTCCGCGCGACGAGCGCAAGCTCCTCAAGCATATCGACGAAGAAGCCGGCGACTACCTCGATCAGCTCGCGCGCGCCGGGTTCGACCGCGTGATCGGGACATCGGGCACGATCCTGAGCCTGGGGGCGGTCGTCGCGGCGGGACAGGGACGTCCGCCGCACGCGCCGCTGCGCAACCGGCGCGTGGCGGTGAAGCATCTGCATCGGGTGCGGAGGCAGCTCGCGTCGCTGACCCTCGAGCAGCGGCTGCGCGTGCCCGGCGTCGATCCGCGGCGCGCCGATCTCGCCACGGCGGGAGCGGTGCTGCTCGACACCGTTTTGCAGCGGCTTGGCGCGGACGAAATCACGCTGTGCGACTTCTCGCTGCGAGAGGGGCTCATCCTCGATTACATCGCGCGCCACCGCAAACAGATTGCGCAGGCCGAGCAGTACCCCGACGTCCGCCGGCGCAGCGTCGTGGAGCTGGCCGAGCGGTGCCGCTACTGGCCCGAGCACGCCGCGCAGGTGGCGCGGCTGGCCGTCTCGCTCTTCGACCAGACGCGGGGCCTGCACGGCCTCACGGATCGCGAGCGCGAGTGGCTCGAATATGCCGCGCTGCTCCACGACATCGGCGTGCATATCTCGTACGAGCGCCATCACAAACATTCGTACTACCTGATCACGAACGGCGATCTGCGCGGCTTCGAGCCGGATGAGATCGAGACGATCGCCCTGACCGCGCGCTATCATCGGCGCGCCGCGCCGGACAGGCGGCACCGCGAGTACGCCGCGCTCGGCCGCCGCCGGCAGCGCGCCATTCGTGCGCTCGCGGCGATTCTGCGTCTGGCTGAAAGCCTCGATCGCAGTCACTCGCAGATGATCTCGGGGCTCGATCTCCACGATCGCGGAAACGATGCCTTGTTGCAGGTGCGGACGGGCGGCGACGCCGAGCTCGAGCTCTGGGCGGCGGCGCGTCATGCCGCGGCGTTCGAGCGGTTGATTGCCAAGCCGCTCCACGTCGCAGCCAGCGAACACGCTTATGTTGAACAACCTCACCAAACCCCACGAGTATCCGGGCAAGCTGTTCGTCGTCGAGGGGATCGACGGCTCGGGCAAGACGACCCAGCTGGCGCTGCTGGCGAAGTGGCTGAGCGCCGAAGGCCAGCGCGTCTTCGTCACCGAATGGAACTCGTCCGCCCTGGTCAAGGCGGCGACGAAAACGGGGAAGAAGAAAAACGCGTTGACGCCGATGACGTTCAGCCTGCTGCACGCCACGGACTTCGCTGATCGCCTGCTCTACAAGATCATCCCGCCGCTCAAGGCCGGCATGATCGTGCTGGCGGACCGCTACGCCTACACCGCCTTCGCGCGCGACGCCACGCGCGGCGTCGACCGGCAATGGGTGCGCGAGCTGTACAGCTTCGCCGTCAAGCCGGACTTGACGATGTATTTCCGCGTGCCGATTGACATCTCGCTCGACCGGTTGATGGCACGCCGTGTGAAGCTCAAGTTTTACGAGGCCGGGATGGATTTGGGCTGGAGCTCGAATCCCGCGGAAAGCTTTCGATTGTTTCAAGGAAAAGTGCTGAATGAGTACGATCGTCTCGTGGATGAGTTCGGACTGGAGGTCATCGACGCCGTGGGCAGCATCACCGATCAGCAGCGGGTCGTCCGGAAGCTGATTTCCCCGTACGTCAACGGCACGCATACGGAGATCACCGGTGGCACCGTCTGATCCGCGCGTCGAAGGGGCCAACGGAGAAATACAGGCCGGCCGGTACTACGGCCGGGGCATTCCGTATCTGCCGATCGAAGGACATCCCGGCAAGCTGATCGCCATCGAAGGGACCGACGGCGTGGGGCGCACGACGCAGATTCAGCTGTTGCGCGAGTGGCTCGAAGTGCGGGGCTACGGCGTCGCCGAGACCGGCTGGACCCGCTCGCCGCTCATGCAACCGACGATCGAGCTCGCCAAGTCGAGCAATACGCTGAACAAGCTGACGTTCGTGCTGCTGTACGCGACCGATTTCGCCGATCGACTGGAGAAGGAGATCATCCCGGCGCTCAAGGCCGGGTTCGTGGTGCTGTCGGACCGCTACATCTTCAGCGCGCTGGCGCGCGCCGGGGTGCGCGGGATCGATCGGCCGTGGCTGCGCAGTCTCTACGGGTTCGCGATCGCGCCGCATCTGGTGTTCTATCTCAAGATCGACGTCGAGACCCTGATCGGCCGCGTGCTGGAGGCACGCGGGATGGATTTCTGGGAATCGGGCATGGATCTGAAGACCGGCGACGACATCTACGACAGTTTCCGCACCTACCAGAACAAGCTGCTGCGCGAGTACACGTCGATGGCCGACGAGTTCCATTTCCGGAACCTCGACGCGCGGCGATCGGTGGAACACATTCAGGAGGAGCTGCGGAGGCAGGTCGCCCTGTTCCTCGAACCGGCGGAAAAGCCGGCGGAAGCGGCGCTCGCGAGATAAGACTCCCGGGACTTTACACGGAATTTACTCAACAGAAACGAGGCGGAAACGCCGCTCGCGTTATCGTGGTTTGGATGATCCTCACTCCCAAGATCGAGGTGGCCGGCCTGAACTTCTATTACGGCGCGCACCGGGTTCTGGAAGACATCAACCTGAGGATCCAACCCAACCAGGTCACGGCGCTCATCGGACCGTCAGGCTGCGGGAAATCGACGTTCATTCGCTCGCTCAACCGCATGAACGACATCGTGCCTGGCGCGCGCGTGGAAGGGTCCATCTGCATCGACAAGCAGGACATTTACGCCCCGTCGGTGGACGTCGTGAATCTGCGGCGCCGGGTCGGGATGGTCTTTCAGAAATCGAATCCGTTTCCCAAATCGATTTTCGACAACGTCGCCTACGGTCTGCGCATCAACGGCATGACCAGTTCCCGCGAGGAGCTCCGCGGCCGTGTGGAGGCAAGCCTGAAGGCGGCGGCGCTCTGGGACGAAGTACGCGACCGGCTGCAGACGTCGGCGCTCGCGCTGTCGGGCGGCCAGCAGCAGCGCCTGTGTATCGCGCGCGCGCTGGCGATCGAGCCCGAGATTGTGCTGATGGACGAGCCGGCTTCGGCGCTCGACCCGATCGCCACGCAGAAGATCGAAGAGCTGATTTATCAGCTCAAATCCCGATATACGATTGTGATCGTCACGCACAACATGCAGCAGGCGGCGCGCGTCTCGGACGTGACGGCATTTTTCTGGCTGGGCCGCCTCGTCGAGTGCGATCGGACGAACAAGCTCTTCACGGCGCCGAAGGAGAAGCTGACCGAGGACTACATCACCGGCAGATTCGGATAGGTTGGGGGCTCCCGCGACCGACACGCGAGGCCGAGAGTCTACGCTCGAGGCCGAGCCACAGCGTAAGTTCGGCAGGCGCGTGGCAGCCTTGAGCCGTTGCGAAGCGCAAATGCGCTGAGCAGCAGCGGCGGGGGTGGGGTCCCCGCCGCGATAAGTGTTGGTGGGGCCCCACGCGAGGCAAATATGAGCACGGCCGACCGCATCGTCCGGCATTTCCAGGAAGAGCTCGAGCAGCTCAAGACGCGGATCCTCGAAATGGGCGGCCTCGCCGAGGAAGAAGTCCGCATCGCGATCAAGGGCCTCGTCGAGCGCGACGGCGCGCTGATCGATCGCGCGCTCGCGGGCGACGAGCCGGTCAACGCGCTGCACATCGAGATCGACGGCCGGTGCTTTACGCTGTTGGCGCTCTACCAGCCGATGGCGGCCGACTTGCGGGCGATCGTGGCGGCGGTGAAGATCAATACGGATCTGGAACGCGTGGGCGATCTCGCGGTCAACATCGCGGAGGCGGCGCAGCGCTACGCGCAGCGGCCGCCGGTCAAGAAGCTCATCGACATCCCGCGGATGGCCGGCATCGCACAATCGATGCTGCGCGACGCGCTCGACGCGTTCGTCCGGCGCGACACCGGGCTCGCGCAGCACGTGCTCGATGAAGACGACAAGCTCGACGAGCTCAAGACCCAGATCTTCCGCGAGCTGCTCACCTACATGCTGCAGGATCCGTCGACCATCGAGCCGGCGCTCGATCTGATCCTCATCTCGCGGCATCTCGAACGCATCGGCGACCACGCGACGAACATCGCCGAAGACGTCATCTTCATCGTCTCCGCACGCGATGTGCGCCACCACGCGGATCTCCAGGGCGGATGACACGGGTCAGGGCACCCGGCCTGCCCGACCGACCCGCCCTCCTGCCTGGATAGAATAGGATTGTGACGCCTCCCGTGTGCGTGTTCTGTCGGAAGCACCCGGTGGACCCGGCGTGCCGGCCCTTCTGCAGCGAGCGGTGCCGGTTGCAGGATCTCGCCCGCTGGGCCGAGGGTAGCTACAGAGTTCACGGTGAACGGGTCGCGGAGCCCGACGATGAAAGTAAATAGTTTTCAACTTTTAACTTTTGACTTTTAACTTCCTCCATGGCTGACACGCTGACCGTCGTCGACAACCGCACCGGGAAGCAGTACGAGCTGCCGATTCAGAACGGCACCGTTCGCGCGATGGATCTGCGGCAGATCAAGACCGCGCCGGACGATTTCGGGCTCATGACGTACGACCCGGCGCTCATGGGCACGGCCAATTGCCGCAGCGCGATCACGTTTATCGACGGCGATAAGGGAATCCTCCTCTATCGCGGCTATCCGATCGAACAGCTCGCCGAGGAGAGCGACTTTCTCGAAACGGCCTACTTGATTCTCTTCGGCGAGCTGCCCACGGCCACCCAGCAGCAGACCTGGGTCCGCGAGATCACCCTCCACACGATGCTCCACGAGAACATCAAGAAGTTCATGGAGGGATTCCAGTACGACGCGCACCCGATGGGCATTTTTCTGAGCACGGTCGGCGCCTTGTCGACGTTCTATCCCGACGCGAAACAGATCTTCGACAAGGTCTCGCGCCTCCGCCAGACGCATCGGCTGATCGCGAAGGTGCCGAGCATCGCCGCCTACGCGTTCCGTCACAGTATCGGTCGGCCGTACATCTACCCGGACAACGAGCTCAGCTTCTCCGGCAACTTCCTGAACATGCTGTTCAAGATGACGGAATTGAAGTACCACCCGAACCCGGTCCTGGCGCGCGCCCTCGATGTCCTGTTCATCCTCCACGCCGATCACGAGCAGAACTGCAGCACCACCGCCATGCGGAACATCGGCAGCTCGCACGTCGATCCGTACTCGGCGCTCGCCGGGGCGGCGGCGGCGCTCTACGGTCCGCTGCACGGGGGCGCCAACGAGGCGGTCTTGCGGATGCTTGGCGAAATCGGATCGGTGGCCCGCGTCCCCGAGTTCATCAAGCGGGTGAAGGCCAGCGACGGCGACGTCCGTCTGATGGGATTCGGGCACCGTGTCTACAAGTCGTACGATCCCCGCGCGAAGGTGATCAAGAAGATCGCGGACCTGGTCTTCGCCGTCACCGGCAAGAACCCGCTGCTCGAGATCGCCCTGGAGATCGAACGCATCGCGCTGCAGGACGAGTACTTCGTCAGCCGCAAGCTGTATCCGAACGTCGATTTCTACTCGGGTCTGATTTACCAGGCGATGGGCTTTCCGGTCGAGATGTTCCCGGTGCTGTTCGCGATCCCGCGAACCGCCGGCTGGATTGCGCAGTGGGAAGAGATGCTGCTCGATCCCGAGCAGAAGATTGCGCGGCCGCGGCAGATCTATGTGGGGCCCGCACAGCGCGACTACATCGCGAGAGACAAGCGCGCCTGAATTTGATCATCTGGTTATCTGATCATCTGGTCAATGATTGTTTCAATGATCCGATCAATAACCAGATAACCAAATGACGAGATAACCAGATGCTGAGACTCCTTCTGGCCGCGGCGCTCCTGCTTCAAACGCCCGCGGCGGTCCACTTCGATTCGAATCGTGCCTGGGAGCATCTGCGCCAGCTCGTGGCCATCGGACCGCGGCCGTCGGGCACGGCCGCGATCGAGCTGGCGCGCACCTATGTCAAGGACCAGCTCGCCGCGGCGGGATTGAAGGCTGTCGAGCAGAAGTGGATCGACGACACGCCGATCGGCAAGATGCCGATGGTGAACCTCATCGCCACGATCCCCGGCGCCAGAAAAGAGCGCATCGTCTTCGCGGGACACTACGATACGAAGCGCTTCACCCGGTTCCGATTCGTCGGCGCGAGCGACGGCGGATCGAGCGCGGCGTTTCTGATCGAGCTGGCCCGGGTGCTCAAGGCCCGAAAGAACGCCTTGACGATCGAGGTGCTGTTTCTCGATGGCGAGGAAGCGGTCAACGAGATCTGGGCGGGCACCGACAACACGTACGGCAGCCGCCACTATGTGGATGCCGCCCGGCGCGACGGCTCGCTCGCCACCCTGAAGGCAATGGTGCTCGTCGATATGATCGGCGACCGCGATCTGCGCATCAGGCGCGACACGAACTCGACCCCGTGGCTGACGGACGCAGTTTGGGACGCGGCTCGCCGGCAGAAGCTCGACACTGTCTTCGTGCCGAGCTCGACCGAAATCGAGGATGACCACCTGCCGTTCCTGAAAGCCGGCGTTCCCTCGGTCGACATCATCGATCTGGAATATCCGCAGTGGCACACCGCGGGCGATACCCTGGACGCGGTCAGCGCCAGAAGCCTGCAAGTCGTCGGCGACATCGTCGTCGCCGCCGTGCCGCAGATTGAGGCCCACCTGAGTCGGCCGGCCCGATAGCTGAGATTCCTGCTAGAATCCCTTCGATTCTATGGAAGCGAAAGACTACATCTCATTGTCTTTCTCGGGCGTGGCGGTTGCCATTTCAATGTTCAACCTGTGGCGCGGCGCACGCGATGGAAAAGCTATTAAGAAACAAAAGTGGAACCAGATGAGATCCGAAGCCATTATTGCGGTGATCGACGAAAGGAGCAGTATCAGGTCCGCGGCCGCAGCACTGGAAGCGGCGCGCTTCGACGCGCGACTCGCTCACGACAGCGAAGCTGTGACTGCGGCAGATCACCTGATCGAGATGCTCAATAGTGCCCTAGTCGGCAACGCGGCTCTCGAAGCAGGCCTTCGCGAGACGCCAGTGCTTAAGGGTACGTCGGCAGAGTTATCGGAGATGGAGCGGCGCCTTGGTGCGCTAAAGGCGCTAGGCGCTAGCGATAAACAAGCGATAGAGAACGCAGACAGTGTTGCGGACGCAATCTGGAGGAAGCTTATGGCGGCGAAGGAAATCTGATAACAGGCGATGTTCTGGCTGGGCCAGTCGAACGATCCACGGGCAGTGGCGTTCTTCGATGAGATTCTTACCGCCCGGCAGACGCCTGAATCCCGCCCAATGTTGGTGTGAATGGCAACAACAGCAGATCACCTCAGACCCAGCACCTAGCGCCTCTGAATCGGCCAACTGTTCGCCCCAGACTTCGTCTAACTGATGCAGATGGACGCGATCGAGGCCGCAGCCGTCCTGGCACGCGCCCGCCAGGGCGACAGCGACGCCTTTCGCGTGCTGGTGGAACGCCACAGCCGAAACGTCTTTCGTCTCGCGTTTCGTATGACCGGCAATGAACAGGACGCCGAAGACGTGGTTCAAGAGAGCTTTCTACGTGCCTACCGGCAACTGGGGCGGTTCGAGTCGCGTGCCAACTTCGGCACCTGGCTTTACCGCATCGTGGTCAATTGCTCGGTGGACTTGATGCGCGCGAGACAGGCGCGACAGGCCCAGGCGCGCATTGAAAGCCTGGACGAACTCGACGTGATTCCCACGCCCGCGGAGGGGCCGGGTCCCGAACGTCTCGCCCAGAGCGCCGAAATCGGCGCGCGCGTGGCGGATGCGATGAGCGGATTGAGCCCGCTCGAGCGCGCCGCGTTCACGCTGCGCCACTACGAAGGACGGTCGATCGACGAGATCTCGCGGATGCTGGGCCTGCGGACGAGCGCGACCAAACACAGCGTGTTTCGGGCAGTGCGTAAGTTGCGGATCGCCCTTGCGGTCTTGAAATGACCCATTACACGGAAGACGACCTGATTCTCTACTACTACGGCGAGGGCCGCCGCCGGGGCGACCCATCGACAAGCTCAGGGTCGCCCCAAGCTCTGTGGAGGGACGATGTCGAGCATCACCTCGAGACGTGCGCTGCATGCGCCAAGGCGTACCGCGCGCTGGCCGAGACGCTACAGCTCGTGCCGGTGATCGACGTCCCTGAGCGCGAGGAGTCCTACGGTCTCGACGTGTGGCAGCGCATCCGGTCGCGCTTGCCGGAGCCGGTGGTGCCGTGGTGGCACGGATGGTTTGGTTGGAAGCGCCTGTCTCTCGCCGGCGCAGCGGTCGCGATTGTCATCGGCGCGTTCGTCGCCGGCCGCATGTGGCCGCCGCGCGCGCCCGCGTCGCCAGTCGTCGCCGTCGATCCAAACGAAGCCGGTGCACGCGTTCGACTGGCCGCGACCAGCGATCACCTCGATCGATCCGAGCGCGTGCTGCTCGATCTGATGAACGCTGAAGGACAGACCGTCGACCTGACCGATCAACAGGCATGGTCGGCCGACCTCATCGACTCCAACCGTCTGTATCGTGACGCCGCGGCGCGCGCGGGAGACGAGCTCGTCGCGAACGTCCTCGACGAGCTCGAACGAAGCCTTCTTGAAATCGTCCACGGGCCGTCGATGCCGAAGGCCGCCGAGCTGGACGAAGTGCGCGCTCGCGTCGACCTAGCGGCGCTGCTGTTCAAGGTCCGCATCCTTGCCGATGAACTCCACGAGCGCGAGATCGCGCCTACCCAGCCCAGGAAAATCACATGAACACATTCATGACAAAACATGCGTCGTGCATGGCATTGGCCGGATTCTTTTCCGTCGGCGTTGCGGTCGCAGCCGGCCAGTCGGTTCGGCCGGTACCGGCACTGCCGGCGCCGCCCCCCGCGCCTCGTGTGCCGCTGCCTCCCGTGCCGTCACCACCACCGCCGCCAGCGCCGTTTTCGTTCGACTTCACGTTCAACCCGGACGACTTCACCGTCGATCTGGATGTCGATGCGATTCGCGAGGCGGCGCGCCAGGCGGCCGAGGCCGCACGGGAATCGGTCCAGTCGATTGTCGGCAACTTCGCGCCGGGATTCGATCCCGAGCAGGCGATCGTGCTCGGTCGACAAGCGGAAGCGCTGTCGCGAAACGCGCAAGCGCTCACCCGTCAGACGCAGGCCGACGGCCTCTACAATCAGGCGCGCCAGTCGATCGACCGCGGTCGCTACGAACGAGCCATCGAGCAGCTGGACAGACTGGCCTTGTTGCCAGGCAGCACTCGTGTTGACGCGGCGCTCTATTGGAAATCGTACACGCTCGCCAAACTGGAGCAGCGCGCGGAAGCGCTGGCGACGCTCGCCGACTTGCAGAAGCGCTTCGCCGACAGCCGCTGGTTGAAGGATGCGAAGGCGCTCGAAGTCGAGATCCGCCAGGCGTCGGGCCAGGCGGTCTCGCCTGACGCCGAGAATGACGAAGAGCTCAAGCTGCTCGCGCTGCGCGGCCTGATGCAGAGCGACCCGGAGCGTGCGGTGCCGATGATCGAGCGGCTGCTCGCGGGGAACAGCTCGGTGAAGGTGCAGGAGAACGCGCTGTTCGTCCTGAGCCAGAGCCGCTCGGCCCGCGCCCGCGAAATCATCACGGGCGTCGTCAAGAACGGCAACCCCGACTTGCAGCTGAGGGCGATCCGTTATCTGGGCGCGATGGGCGGACCGGAGAATCGTCAGGTCCTCGACGAGGCGTATCGCACGTCGACCGATCCGGCAGTCAAGCGCGCGATTCTCCGAAGCTTCATGACCGCCGGGGATCGCGCGCGGCTCGTCTCGCTCGCCAAGACCGAAGCGGCGCCCGAGCTGCGCGGGGAAGCCGTGCAGCAACTGGGCCTGATCCATGCTGATACGGAGCTGTGGGATTTGTACCAGAACGAGCCGTCCGCCGACGCAAGGAAGCGGATCGTTCAGGCTCTGTTCCTCACCGGAAAATCAGACAGGCTCATCGAGCTCGCGCGGACCGAAAAGGATTTAGGGCTTCGGCGGGCGGCGATCCGTAATCTCGGCCTGATGGGCGCCGCCAAGACGGGCGACGCGTTGCGCTCCATGTATGCGTCCGACGCCGGCGCCGATGTACGGAAGGAGATCATCAACGCACTGTTCCTCCAACAAAACGGGACGGCGCTGGTGGAGCTGGCGCGCGCGGAGAAGGACGCGGCGCTCAAGAAGGAAATCGTGTCCAAGTTGTCGCTGATGAAGTCGAAGGCAGGCACCGATTATTTACTCGAGCTGTTGAAATGAAATGCCGAATGCTGCGTGCTGCGTGCGGGATGCTCCGTGCTGCGTGCGGGTGCTTGGTGCCGGATGCTGCGGTGCTGGGTGCTCAGGGGCTCGTGCTGGGTGCTGGCGTGCTGGGTGCTGCCGTGCTGAGTGCGCAGGCACCGGTCACCAACGCGAAAGTGGACATGCGGTCGGCCGCTCAGGGCGTCGACCGCGTCGTCCAGTCGGTCGCGGCGGCCAACATGCCAGCGTGGATCGGGTATCGCCTCGCGGCCGCGCCGGGCGCGCGGCGCACCTGCGGCGGCAACGGCTCGCGAGTACTGCTGGAACCGCCCTCGGAGTTCTATGTCCTGGCGCGGATGGAAGCCGGCGAGATCGTCCGCCTCCGATCGTTCACCCCGGAGTGCGACATCGACGCAGGTGGGTTGCCGCTCGTCTGGCTGACCGATCTGCAGCCAGCGGACGGCGTCGCGTGGCTGGTGCAGATGGCACGGACCTCGAAAGATATCAACATCAAGAGAGCGGCAATGTCGGCGCTCGCCCGATCGGGTGACGAGGCTGCGACAAAGTTCTTCGACGAGATTCTAGCCAAGAAGTAACGGCCTGAGCCCTACGTTACCCGCCTATCGTCTTGGCCCGACGGCCGCTGCCCGCCGGCGTCGTTCATGGGCTCGCCGGCAGTGGCGCGCTCACCGCCCTCGTGATCAAACCATCTGGAGCACCGGGCGCCGACACTCGTCGGCGCGACCGGCAGCGAGTTTGAGATTCCCGCCTCCGAGGTTGGTGACTTGCAGGGACCGTGGGTGGTGGTCGTCGTGCAGCCCGACATGTTCGACCGGTCTCCGTACAAGATCGGGAAGGATCCCGCCAGTGCCGACCCCGGCGTGTACACGGCATGGTTCACGGATGGTGCCGGGCAGCCCCTCGACCTCATGGTCAATTCGCCTTCGGCCTTGGCGTCCGTGGGTGTCGACGTATCCTCTGATTTCCTGGCGCCGTTTCCAGACACGCCTCCGTTCACATCTCTCCCGACCAATACGCCAATCGTCATCGATTTCCCGCAAGTTGGCCAGAGCCACGCGCGCATCATTCCTCCGCCTGGCTGGACGGCGGTCCCAAGCGAGGTCGATGTGCCGGTCACATGCGATGCCAGAACGAGCGTGACCGTCTACATCAGGGATCTGACGCCGCCGACGGTGAGTTGCGTGCAGAGCGTCAATCCGAGCGACGAGAATGTGCCGCAAGCCCACAACCAGAATCAGGACGGGTTCTACCAGGTGTCGGCTTCCGATCTGGCGACGCCCTCGCCGACGATCTCTCTAGGCTCCTACACGCTGGGCAATGGCGAGACGATCAAGATCACCCAGACGCCGGGGCAGACAGGCGTGACGCTTGTCAACGACATGGGGGCGGGCAATCTCCGGCACTTCCGGGTGGGACCCGGTGACGCGACGATCACAGCGACCGATGCAGAGGGAAATTCGGCGAGCGCGACGTGCCACGTGCCGCCGCCGCCCCAGTAGGAGGAAGGACGAAAGGGTTCCCCGTCTTCAGAGAGCGGGCGTCCCATGAGGGTGCCCGCTCTTGTTGTTTTCGATTCACGCCGCCCAAGCACCCGCGCTGTCCAGCTTCACCGAATCGTGATTGTGCCCTGCAGCGACACGTCCGACGGCTCGCCGTGGTCATGATATCCGCACGTCCGTGCGGTGTTGAGGTTTCCCGTCTGCCGGCTCTGCCCCGGATCCAGGAAGCCCACCTGGTTAATTTCCGGGCAGTCGGCATGTTCGGGATGGGGATTCGAATACATCTGGTGCGTGCGTGAGTCGTTGTTCACGAAGGTCACCTGACTGCCGAGGCTGACCGTCATGCTCCTGGGGCTCGCGCCGCTCGACGTGATCGTGATGGTCGGCGCTTGCGCACCGCCTCCACCGCCCGTGCCGGGCACTTGAGACGGCGTAGTTGGTGAACTCGAGCCCCCGCAGGCCGCAAGAATGCTTGCGACCGCAACCGCCGCTCCCAGGCTGCAGACCGCCGTTCCCTGCGCCAAGTGAGCCGTCACACCGGTTACTCCAAGTGGTAGCCACCGGGAGCATACCACGGGCTCCCGTACTGGGCAGGCACCCGCCAGTCCGCGAACAGGCGATGTTCTGGCTGGGCCAGTCGAACGATCCACGGGCGGTGGCGTTCTTCGACGAGATTCTTACCGCGAAGTAACCTTGGCGTCGTCCACAAGGCGCTGAATCTGATCGTGGCTCAGCACGCGGTTCGACGCCTTGGCGGCGGCGAAGACGCGGTCGACGATCTCATCGGTCGCCGGCAGGCCGCGCTTCTCCAGCCAGAAGACGACGTTGGAGCGGCCGGACAGCGGTCCCACTTCGATCTCCTGTTCACGTCCCACCAGGCTGGCCGGCACGGCCGCGTACACCGCATCCATCAACGCCCGATCGCCCTTCTTGAACGCCTTGACGACGGCCGCCGCGTGAACGCCGGTTGCCGTACGGAACGCGTCGGCGCCGATGACCGGATAGTTGGGCGGAATCCGCACGTGGCACGCGCGCGCGACCGCGTGGCAGTAGGCGCCAAGACTGCTCAGATCGCGATCGATGTAGCCCATCATCACGAGATTCACCAGGAGCAGATCGAGCGGCGTGTTGCCGCAGCGCTCGCCGATGCCGAGCGCGGCGCCGTGCAGGCGCGTGGCGCCCGCTTCGAGGGCGGCGAGGCTGCTGGCGACACCGAACCCGCGATCGCGGTGTCCGTGCCAGTCGATGCCGACGTCGGCGCCGAGCTCAGCGATCAGCGACTTGACGTAGCCGACGATCGCCTTGGCGCCGTTGGGCGTCGCGTGTCCGACGGTGTCGGCGATGCAGAGGCGCTTTGCCCCGGCGTTGATGGCTGTGGTGTACAGCAGGCGCAATTGCTCCGGATCGGCGCGCGTCGTGTCCTCGGTCACGAACATCACGTTCAGCCCTTGCTTGACCGCAAAACCGATCGCCTGTTCGGTGCAGCTCCTCAGGTAATCAACGGTCCATCCCTCCGCGTATTGGCGAATCGGACTCGACCCGATGAAGGTACAACACTCAATCGGCACGCCGGTGCGCTGCGTGATCTCGGCAATCGGCGTGATGTCCGCGACGAGGGTTCGCGCGGCGCAGTTGGCGCGAATGTTCAGCCGCTCGTCGGCGATCGCCCGCGCGAGCCGCTCGACGTCCTCGACGACTCTCGGACCAGCCCCTGGCAGGCCGATGTCGGCGGTGTCGATGCCCAGCGCGTCCATGTGACGGAGGATGTCGATCTTCTGATCGATTGGCGGCGTGCGCACCGACGGCGACTGCAAGCCGTCGCGCAGCGTCTCATCGTTCAGCATGGCCACCGGCGGCCGCGGCCCGACCGCGTCGTGGTTCCAGTCGTAAATAAGCGGATGAGGAGAGATGCGCATACTGGCGACCGCGGAGCTTACGTCCTGGATTCAGCTCGAGCCACTGCAAATCGTACGCCGAAGACGCCGAGAACCAGAATCGCCGCGGCGGCCGCCGATGCGGTCCACAAACCGTTGGTGACAGCCGGACGCATCCAGTCGTCGATGCGCGCGTACGGGCCGCCGGCCTGATCGGCGAGCGCGGCCGCGCGCAGGTATCGCCGGCCGGCCATCACGATGACCTGATCGAACACCACGTTCCAGACGATGACTGCCCACACGAGCCACAGCGTGGTGGCGATTCGCGCCGCGCGCCGCGGTTGTCGGAGCGCCGCCAGCCACTCACGCACCGTAGCGGTCGCCATACGAGTCGATTATCGCCCTTTTCGATTACCGTCGCCGCGTGTATGCGCGGAGGGCAACGATGACAACCGCGATGGCGACAGCGATCCAACTGACCACGTGGGGCGTGGCGCCTGTGGTGGCCCGTCCGCTGTATAACGCAACGATCGTCAACATCGCGACGACGAGGACGCTGATGATGAGCGAGGACGATGACGTCCGTTTCGGCACGGCAGGCTTGAACTTCGCTTCGGTCGTGGCCGTGCCGCAGCGAAAGCAGATGAGCGCCTTCTCCGCGATTTCGGTTCCACACTGGCGACAGGTCACGGATCCTCGAATCTGGTTATCTGGTCATCTGGTTATCTGGTTATTGATTGGTTCATGTGAATCAACTAGATAACCAGATAACCAGATAACCAGATAACGAGATAACCAGATGCTAATGCGACGCCCCGTGGGCCCTGTCGGCGAATCCGACCTGGTGGACGTCAGTCGGCGTGGTCCGCTGAATGAACGGACGTACCGCCGCCATGATTATCAGCGCTAACCCGAACGTGCACACGATTGTCGCGCCGGTCGGCAAATCGAGCCGTAGCGAGAGGTAGACGCCGACCGCCGACACTATCGTCCCCATCGTCCACCCGATGGCAAGCCGCGGGCCGATGCGGTCCGAGTAGAGCATCGCGGCGACCGAGGGGACGATCAAATAACAAAAGACCAGGAGGACGCCGGCAATCGAGACCGACCGCGTCACGACGAACCCGAACGAGGCATAGAAGAGAAAATCCCACAAACGGAGCGAGATCCCTTCTGCCTCGGCCTTCGCGGGCTCCATCGAGATCATCAGGAACCGCCGGCGGAAGATGAAGTGAAATGCGCCAATCGCCGCGTAGAGCCACGCGGTCTTCTGCACCTCGTCCCACGACACCGCCAGGATATTGCCGACCAGCATGTCCTTGAGGTGTTCGCTCTCCGAGGTAGCCTTGCTCATCGCCAGAATGGTGGCGGCCGACGCCACCGCGTAGGCAATGCCGATGATGGCCTCCTGCGGGATCCTGGCACGACGACTGCGAATCGTCGAAAAGAGAACGGCGCCGATGAATGTGAAGACCAGGCTGATCCAGTACACGATCGGCGCATGCGGATCGCTGCCCGTGAACGGCAGCAGCAGGCCGATCGTCGCCCCAAACGCGGCAATCTGCGCGAGCGAGAGATCGACGAAGATGACGCCTCGCTCGACGACGTGCACTCCAAGATACGCGTGGATGCCTGCGATGACGAGGCTCGCCGCAAACGGGACAGCGAGAAAGTTGAGGACATCTGTATCCATCGGAGTCCCTCAGTCGTTTCCGGCCGGTTTCGCGCCAATCCGTTTCAGGGCGTTCACGAGCAGATTGATGTCGTAATCGAACAGCTTGAAGTAATCGGTGATCGTCTTCTCACCCCCGACGGACGGCGGCATGACGAGCACCTGCGCGCCGGTTTGGCTCGCGATCGAGTCCGGCGTTTTCTGGTCGAAGTACGGCTCCATCAGGATGATCTTGATCTGTTGGCGTTTCATTTCCTGGATCAAGTCCAACGTATGGCCCGGCGACGGCGGAATGCCGGGCCGCGGCTCCACGTAGCCGATCACATCAAGACCGAACCGATCGGCGAAGTTCGGGAACGACCGGTGGTATGTCACGACCTTGACGCCCTTGTACGGCGCCATCATCGCGAGCCAGCGTTTTTCCCCCTCGCTCACGCGGTTGACGAAATCAGCCAGCCGTTGATCGAAATATGCTTTGTCGTTCGGCCTGAGCTGCGTCAGCTTCCCGGCGATCTCCCGCGCGACCGTCTTGCCGTTCTCAGGATCCAGCCAATAGTGCGGGTTGCCGAGCGGATGGACGTCGCCCATCGCGCGCGTGATCTGCCCCTGCGGGATGTCGAGAATCCTTGCCTGCGCCGACGCGTCGAGGTACGCCTCGGCGCCCGGCTGGATCTTGCCGTTGCGACTTTGCTGAATCAGCGGCGGCAGCCACCCGATCTCCAACTCGCGGCCGATGGCGATGAGCAGGTCGGCCTTCTGCAGCTTGAGAATGAAGCTTGGCTTCGCCTCCACGAAATGCGGATCCTGGTACCCCTTCGCGATCGATTCGATGGCAATGCGATCGCCGCCGACCTCCCGCGCGATCGAGGCGAGATCTTCGATCGTCGCCATGACATTGAGCTTGCCTTGCGCGAACACGGGCGCGCTGACGAGCAGTAGCGCGTACGCGAGCATCATCTTGAGTCTCATGGCTTCCTCACCACCAGTTCTCCGGGTCTCACAAGACCCGACCTCCATCCGACCAACGACTGCCGACCAACGACTGCCGACCAACGACTGCCGACTGATGACTGACGACTGACGACTGACGACTGACGACTAAAACGGGTGCGCGCCGTGCGCCCCGATGGCAAACTGGAACTGGAACAGGAGCTCGTTGTCGGCCGGTCCGATCGCGTACGCCGTGCGCCGGTATTGACCGCGCACCTGGCTGAACTCGCTGGGCCAGTACGTGAGCACGAGCGACTGGCCGGTGTCGAGCATCGACGCAACGTCCGCGCGGTTCGCGCGATCGTATCGGGCGCCCGCGAACCAGCGCCGCCCGAACTGATAATCGCCCGAGAGGTACATGCCCGAGCCACTCTGGACGCTCGTCAACTGATCGCGGCGGCTCCAGATCCACTCGGTGCGGCCGACGAACGACTGATAAATCGATCGCTGCAGCGGCTTCCATCGATACGTCGCATCGATGCCGTACAGCTGCGTGACCAACGAACCTGGATCCACGAGATTGCCGTTGCTCGCGCCATTATGGCCGCGCGAGTACGAGAACCCGAGGTCGATGTTGGCGTTGTCGGTGAGGTCCTGATAGGCACGGAGGTGCCCGACGTAGCTGAGCTCCCCGCGCTGGGTCGTCTTGAACAACGGGTTCCCGTTCGGATCCGCGCCGGAGTCGCCCCGGAACACCTGACCGGTCGCCTCGAGAAACATCCATGGATTTGGAATCAACCGCGCTACCGAGATGCCGGCGTCATCGATGCCGTCTTCGCCTCCCACGAGGTTGTTGATCACCAGCGGGCGATCGGTCCACGGGAGCAGGTGGTTATGGAGGCCGTTGACCTTGCCGAAAGCGGCGCGCATTTTGCCCACTTTCGTCAGAAGACCTCCCGGCAGGGACGTGAACGTCACGAAGCCTTCCTCGAGGTTGACGCCTTCCTCGCCGAACGAAATGAAGAAATCGGCGCGCGCGTAGGGATCGACCACCGCCTGGAACGAGGCTTCCGACTCATGCATCTCGAGCGCCGGATTCGGGCTGACATTGTTCTGTCGGGCAGCCTTGTTCTGTCCGGCGGCACCAAGGAAATCACCGATCACCGCCATGTCCGGATTGAAGACCTTCGATCCGGCAACCGCCGCCCCGTAGACCGGTAGCGCGCCGGTGGGCCCGCCGACGCCGGCCGCGCCCGCTGGCACCTCGGCCGTCGGCCTCTGCCCGACGGCGGGCTGCGCAGGCACGGCTGCCGCCGCGGGCGGCGCGCCGTCTTGGATCGCCGAGAGTCTGGTCTCGAGCGCGGTGAGACGATCGCCGTACTGCTGCCGCACCGCATCGAAGTCCCGTCTGAGCTGGTCGATTTCGTCACGCAACGCCTGCGCGTTGCTGGGCTCATTGCGCAACGCCTGTGCATCCGGCGTCTGCGCCGGGGCCGCGCTCGGCGCTCCGACGAGAACTGCCGCGATCATGGATGCGTGCACATAATGCAACGCTCGCATCTTCTCCTCCAGAGGTTGCCGCGGAGGTGCGCGGAACCCTCAATCGCATGTCGCGCAGGCCTTCAAGCCTGCCCGCGGGGCACAAGCCCCGCACGGCCACTGTTGAAAGAGTCTGCCGATTAGGCGTGAAGCGGAGGCGATCGTCCGGTGGAGCTAAACGAGCGCAGCGTGCCGTCGGCGATCAGATGGACGGTGATCGCGCGACCGAGGTCAGCGAGGTGCGAGGTGGCTGGAACGGTCAGGGCCTGCGGGTCCGAGCCGAGCTGGCTCGACGTGCACGCCGTGCAGTGCTGCGGGTTCTTGAGGTGACAGAGGATATCGTGGTGCTCGAATTGCGCCGTAACCAGAAAGAAAACGTAGATGGCCGCCCCGATCATGGTCTGGCGGCGCCACCGACGATGGCTCCCTCGACGAGACGACATCTCGTTTGATGATACGCCCTCTGCCGGCCCGGGACAACCGCGCGTTCCTTCCGCCTTCGCGTCGATTCGGCGGACTACCGTAGCCGTGCGGAGGCGGTTGGGCCCCGGCGTTCATCGCAGCAGCTGCTCGCTGATCAGGGCCAGCGATGCCAGACCGTACACATCGTGCGGGAGCTGGCGTACATCGGTTCGTCGTACGCGTGAAAATCGCCTCGTGAGCTCCTGCAGGTACTGCGATTCCTGCGCCTTGCGCGAGCGGTAGAACTCCCCTTCCAGATCATCCGGGAGAATGCGGTTGACGATGAGCGCGCCGACGCCGATGCCGGTGGCGGCGAGGAGCTCGGCCGCGCGCGCCGTCTCCTCGATCGCGAGCCGTTCGGGGATCGTCACGAGCACGAACGACGTATTGGCGCGATCGAGCACGCGGGCGCGCAGCAGCTTCAGCCGCTCATGGCGCCGCTCGAGCGCCGCCAGCACGGGATCGTCGGACGAGGAGACCGCCTCGTCCTGGTTTTCCGTGCCGCGATCGATCTCGACGAGCGCGCGGCGGTGCTTCACGAGCGCCCGGATCCAGGTTTCCATCACCTCGGGCATGCGCAGGAGCTGAACGGTGTGGCCGGTCGGCGCCGTGTCGAACACGATCAGGTCGTACCGGGCCTCGCGCTCGATGATCAGGTCGATCATGCGATCGAGCAGCGCCACGTCCGCGAGACCGGGCGAGGCGGCCGCCATGTCGATTTGCCGGTGCGCCTGGCGGATGACGGCGGGCGCGAACATGCGCTCGATGTCGCGCTTTACCTCGCCGACATAGCGCGCCGACTCGCGAAGGGCGTCGATCTCGATCGCCCGGAGCCGGGGCTCGATCTCCCGCTCCTCCGGCCCGATGGGCCGCTCGAAGATGTCCGACGTCGAATGCGCGGGATCGGTCGATACCAGCAGCACGCGCTGGCCGCGGCGGCTCGCCGCCAACGCGAACGCCGACGAGCACGTCGTCTTCCCGACGCCGCCTTTCCCGCCGAAGAAGACGACCTGACGATCAAGAAGCGAGATCATGTCACCGAGATTCAAATGCAACCACGAAAACACGAAAACACGAAGAAGACAGACGTGATCTTTTTCGTGCTTTCGTGTTTTCGTGGCAAAAAACAGTCGATGAAGAATCCACCTAACAACACGGCAGGCCGTCGAGCGGTGAATGCTCGATGCCCATCCGCCGGTGCCACTGGTGGAATTGTTCGAGGAGGTACGGGTAGATTTCCAGCAGATACAACGTCGCCGGGTTTGGCATTCCGGCCGCCTCCATGAAACAGAGCAGCAGGAACAAGTCGTTGAGCTCTGCGGTCTGCTGTCGAAGATCCCGCTCGTAGCGGCCAAGCGCGGCGCCTCGCAGAATTTCAGCGAGATGCGTCCGCAGAAGCGAGAGGTTCACCGTCCGACCAGAACCTTCACGCGTAAAGCCGTCCCGCCGAGATCGTTTTCACCGAGCTCTTTGGAGACCCCGCCGCTGCCGAGAATGCCCGGGATATGCGTGTATTGAAAATCGACGCCGACGCCCACCCATCGGTGCACGCGCAACTCGACGCCGCCGACGACCAGAAAGCCCGTGTGCGTGGCGTCGACGTTCTCGCCGGCGTCAGCGAAATCCGAGGTTTCGATGTACGCGTACCGCGAGATACCTGCGCCGGCGTACGGGAGCACGCGCGGCGACACGCGAAACCGGTAGCCGCCGCTGACTTCGACCGGCGTGATGGTCGCGGTCAGCGGGATGCCCAGCGGAAAAGCCTGGCCATTGTTGACGAACGCCCGCTGCCCGGTCTTCTTGAAACGCGAGACACCGATCTCGATATAGATCCCGCCGCCTAGCGCCACCTGAAGCCCGCCGCCCCAGAAAGGTTGGACCGACTGGCCGAACACGGCCTTGAACGTGTTCTTCGCCGCAAGCTGCTGTGCCGCGCCGACGAAAAATGGACGGAAGGAGACGGCCGGCGTATCGTCTGAGCCGACGGTCGAACGGCGCGTCTGCGCCCCGAGCGGGGCGGCAAGCGCGAGCGCCAGAAACAGCGCAATCGCGAGTCTCATGCAAGTGATCCCCAAAATCTGGTCATCTGGTTATCTGGTCATTGATTGATCAATTGAGGAGCCAAATGACCAGATAACCAGACCAGATAACCAAATTCACTATTTCCCGATCCCCAGTCCGCGCAGCGCGTTGCGGGCATTGATCAAACCGAATCCATACAACGAGTCGCGCCCGGGATCGCCCAAGTCGGTGGCGAATTTCTCCAGCGCCGCTTCAACCGCTGCCGGATCGGTAATCCCCTGCTGCATCAGCATCGCGGCCACGCCCACGACGTGCGGCGTCGCCTGCGACGTCCCGATATATCCGATGTAGCCGAGCACGTCGAACCGCGGCGCGTCGTATCGAGCGGGCGGCTGCAGGAACGTGTCGGTGTACTTGAAGTCGAAGGTCTGTTGCCAGATAAATCCGCCCTCGCTGAACCCGCGATTCGAACCGCCCGGCGCCGCCAGCTCAATCCAACTGCCGGTGCTCGAGAAGAACGAGTGCTGCTTGAGCGGATCCACGGCTGCCACCGAGACGCAACCGTTGACGCGGGAGCAGATCTCGGGAATGAGCTGCGTCGGGTTGCCGTCCTCGAAGTCGTTGCCCCCAGCGACCGCAAGGAACGCGCCCTTGGAGACCGCATACCGGACTGCGTCCTCGATGATGGGCGAGCATCCGGCTTGGGTGGGCCGAGTCCCGCAATCCGAAGGACTGCTGCGGCCGATGCTCAGGTTGAGCACCTTCGCGCCGTTGTCGGCCGCGTACCGGATGCCGCGCGCCACGATATCGTCGGTCCCAAAGTTCGGCGCACCGAGGATGTCATCCCAGTCGCCGTCGATCACTTTGACGGGCATCAGCTTCACCCCGAAGGCGACGCCAGCCGTGCCGATGCCGTCGTTGGTCAACTGGCCGATCGTGCCGCTGACGTGCGTACCGTGACCGTCCAGGTCGAGCGGGGTGGACGTGTCCCAGATGAAATCGTGCGGGGCTACGAACCGGCTGATGGCTCCAAGTTGCGGAGCTGCAGCGTAGGGAAGCGTGAGCCGGCCGAGCGCCGGGCGCGGTCCCGGTACGCAGTCAGGCGCCCTGTCGACGCAACCTTCGACCCACGCGCCCGCGGTCTGGGTGATCGTCGCGTTCGTATAGGCGATCCCGGTATCGACGACGGCGACGGTAATCGACGAGCCGGCCTGCGGCTGAATGTCCCACGCGCGCTCCAAATCGATCAGCGGAAGATTCCATTGTCTCGTGGCGTAATACGGATCGTTCGGTTTGAATTCCGTGTGAAGCCGATACGCCGCTTGCGCGTACTCGACGTCCGGTCGCTGCCCGAGCGCCTGCGCAACGGCCTCTGCATCCTCGCTCGTGTCGATTCGGACCACATCGAAGTTTGCGTACGCAGGCCTCTCGGACATCGACGCGGTCCGCGACGCGATCGATAGCGTCGAGAGGCGCGCTGGCGTCGACACGCCATCACGGAACTTCACGATCACACGTCCCGGCACGTAACGGACGCCTGAGGCACCGATGCGATCTGGCGTAGCCGAGCTCAAGCGTATCGAACGCCGAACCCGCGTTTCCGGACTGTCGGGCACCCGCGATGAGCCGGAGATGACGCCGCGATCGACGGCGGGAAGACCAAGACCGACGACGACATCGAGCGGCGCGATGTCCGCTGTCTGGCCGCGGCCGGCCACTCCGAAGATCTCCACAAAGCCGACCGACAGCGCGATCAAAACGAGGGGCACACGAAAACTTGGCATTCAGGTATTCTAGTTTCAAAGCGCAGCTTTGAAACCATGGCTGAGACCCTCTTCCAGAAGGTTTGGAACGCCCACACCGTACGCACGCTTCCGAGCGGACAGACACAACTGTTCGTCGGCCTGCACCTTGTGCACGAAGTGACGAGCCCGCAAGCGTTCGATATGCTGCGCCAGCACGGCTGGCGCGTCGCTTACCCGAATCGCACGTTCGCCACTGTCGATCACATCGTCCCCACCGATTCGCGACGGCGGCCGTTTCTCGACCTCATGGCCGAGGAAATGACGACGGCGCTGGAGCGCAACTGCCGGGAGTTCGGGATCAACCTCTGGGGGCCCGACAGCCCGGAACAGGGCATCGTCCATGTGATCGGCCCGGCGCTCGGTCTCACGCAGCCCGGCATGACGATCGCGTGCGGCGACAGCCACACCCCGACGCATGGGGCCGTCGGCGCGATTGCCTTCGGCATCGGCACGTCGCAGGTGCGCGACGTCCTCGCGTCGCAATGCCTCGCGCTCGAGCCGTTGAAGGTCCGACGCGTCGACGTGAACGGACCGTTGTCGCCCGGCGTCTACGCGAAGGACGTGATCCTGACGATCATCAGGCGCCTCGGCGTGCAGGGCGGCAACGGCTACGCGTACGAGTACGGCGGCAGCGCGATTGACCGGATGACGATCGACGAGCGGATGACGATCTGCAACATGTCGATCGAGGGGGGGGCGCGCGCCGGATACGTCAATCCGGACGACACGACCTTTGCCTATCTGCGAGGGCGGCGCTTTGCCCCCGCCGGCGACGGGTTCGACCGCGCGGTGCAGTGGTGGCGGCAAATCGCGTCGGACAAGAACGCGCGCTACGACGACCGTGTGCAATTCGAGGCGGCCTCGATCGAACCGACAGTGACCTGGGGGATCAATCCCGGACAATCGGTGAGCATCGGCGAGTCGATTCCGGCCGATGCGGACGAGGAGGCGCTGGCCTTCATGGGCTTCACGCGCGGCGCGCGTGTCCGGGGCACCAAGATCGACGTCGCGTTCATCGGGTCGTGCACCAACGGCCGTCTCTCGGATCTGGAAGAAGCGGCGCGCGTGGTCCACGGTCACCACGTGGCGCCCCACGTGAAGGCGCTCGTCGTGCCTGGATCGAGTACGGTCGCGCGCGACGCGGAAACCCGCGGCCTGCACGAGGTCTTCATGGCCGCCGGTTTCGAGTGGCGGGGGGCCGGCTGCTCGATGTGCCTAGGCATGAACACCGACCGGCTCCAGGGCCGCGAAGTGTGCGCGTCCTCGTCGAACCGGAACTTCAAGGGCCGCCAAGGGAGTCCGACAGGCCGGACGTTGCTCATGAGCCCGGCGATGGTGGCAGCCGCCGCTCTCGCAGGCGAGGTGGCCGACGTGCGCGAAATCCTCGAAGGGGTACCCGCATGAGTTACGCACCTGAGCGCATCGTGACCTTGAGCGGCCGGGCCATTCCGCTTCGAGGCAACGACATCGACACGGACCGGATCATGCCGGCGCGGTATCTGCGGGCCGTTTCATTCGAAGGGCTGGAAGGCCATCTCTTCGAAGACGATCGCAAGGCCAACCCGCAACATCCGTTCAGCGATCCACGGCACGCGGGGGCCGCGATTCTGATCGTCAATAGGAACTTCGGGTGCGGATCGTCGCGCGAGCATGCGCCGCAGGGCCTCGCGCGGTACGGGATTCGCGCGATCGTGGGCGAGTCGTTCTCGGAAATCTTCCAGGGCAACTCCGCGATGCTCGGCCTTCCGTGCTTCGCGGCCGACCCCGCGGCGATCGAACAGTTGCAGACGCTCATCGAGCGCACGCCCGATGTTGTCGTGGAGGCGAACGTCGAATCCGGCGCGATCACAGCCGGCCCGCTTCGTGTGGCCGGCTCGGTGTCGCCCGCGCTGCGCGATGGGTTCGTGAGCGGCCGGTGGAATCCGACCGCGATGCTGCTGGATCGGTTCGATGAGGTTCGTGCCATTGCGAACCGCCTGCCCTACGTCAGCGGCTTCTGATCGACGGGCCGAAATGGGGCCCGCCCCCATGATCTCGCCGTCCTTTGCGAAAACCATCGCCGCGGCTGCCGTCGCACGATTTCCCGTGAACACGCCACTCGAAGACACCTCGACTCCGCCGATCACGATCGTCCTCAATTGGGCGGGTCGGCAGCTACTGCGGTAGCAGTCCGGCTTCGCGATCGCGGATTCCGCGTATCCTCATCTGCTTCATCAGGTTTCATTCGGGATTCCGCTGTCCGCTCCGTGGCTCGTCTTCTGCATCGTCGAACCACGTGTGACGATGTTAGAATCGCGGCATGCGGAAGGAGCCGCCCAAGATGGACGCGCTGCGCGAAGCGACCCGCTACACGTACGAAGATCTTGCACTGTTCCCGGACGATGGCCTACGGCGGGAAATCATCGACGGTGAGCTGTACGTGTCGCCGTCACCAGCGCTCCCGCACCAGGTCGTCATCGGTAATTTGCACTTCCTGATCCGCGGCTATCTTGTCGGGCACCCGATCGGTCGCATCCTGCTGGCGCCGCTCGATGTGGTTTTCACCCAGTTCGACGTTGTCGAGCCGGACTTGCTATTCGTGTCACACGCGCGGCGCGACATCCTGACGCGCAAGAACGTCTCGGGGTCGCCAGATCTCGCGATCGAAGTCCTGTCGCCCAGCCGCCGGCGGACCGACGAAATCGTCAAACGGCGGCTCTATGAGCGCTTCGACGTCTGTGAGTACTGGATCATCGATCCGGAGCTCGAGACGGTGAAGGTTCATCGACGGGCGACGTCCGGCGTTGCCTTCGAGCGTGCCGGTGAGTACACGGCGGAAACGGGCGATCGATTCACGAGTCCGCTTTTTCCCGACCTGACGCTGGAGCTCTCATCGATATTCGAGGACGTTCCGGCGGGATGACGTGCGTCGCCAGTCCGGTACCGACGCCCGACGCTACGCCCTGGCCGGCGCTTTCTCCTGCGCGACCGCCAGAAACGCGTCGGACGCGTGCGATCGATGCGCGCGGCGGCAGACGAGCGTCACCTGACGCCGGCGGGAAATGCCGGCCACCAGCACGGCGACGAGCCGGCCATTGGCGATCTCGGTGATCGCGCAGCGTCGCGGCAGGAGCGCGACGCCCAGCTTCAGCTCGACCGCGGCCTTGATGCCGTCCAGACTCGGGAGCGCGATGACCATCTTCAGCGCAATGTGACGCTGCTCGAAGAGCCGCAGCACACGCTCGCGGGCCGGGGAGGGATCGTTGTGGGCGACGACCGGCTCCGTGGCGAGCTCCTCCATGGTGATCTGGCGTCGGCCAGCCAAGCGATGCGCCGGGTGGACGAGCAACACGAGCTCGTCGCTGCCGACCGCCACTTCGAGCAGGCCGGCCTCCGTCGGGTGAAACGTCAACGCGCCGAAATCGAGGCTGCCCTGCTGGACCTCGACGGCGATCTGACGCGCCGGCACGCGGCGGACGTCGATGGCAATATCGGCGTAGCGCTCGCGGAAGCGCGCGATCAGCGGCAGCAGCGTGTGGATGGCCGCCTCGTTGGCGCCGATCAGCACGCGCCCGCGACGGAGATCGCGCAGCTCGCGCATCGCTGACTCCGTTTCTTCAGCCAGGCGCACGAGGCGCTGGCCGTAGTTCTGCAGCATCCGGCCGGCGTCGGTCAGCGTGCCGTTCTTCGACGATCGGTCGAAGAGCTGCTCGCCGAGATCGGTTTCCAGCCGGCGGATCGCCTGGCTCACCGCCGGCTGGGTGCGGTGGATCTTCGCGGCCGCACGCGAGAAGCTGCGCTCCTGTGCGACGGCGAGAAAGGTCTTCAGCGCGGCAATGTCCATAGGAGCATCATAATACTTCCTTATCTTTTCGTAATAATTATCACTTTGACTTCTACCCGGCCGGCCGGCTACAACACACCTGATGGCTCACGATTCCGCACGCGTCATCATCTTCGATACGACCCTGCGCGACGGCGAGCAGGCGCCTGGCTTCACCATGGACGTGCCCGACAAGGTGACCATGGCGCGCGCCCTCGACGGGCTGGGCGTCGACATCATCGAGGCGGGCTTCCCCATCGCGTCACCCGCCGACGCGGACGCCGTGTCGCAGATCTCGCGCGACGTGCGCCGGCCGGTGATTGCGGCGCTCGCACGCTGCCGGACGCAGGATGTCGAGGAAGCGGCGCGCGCGCTCGCGCCAGCCGATCGGAAGCGGATCCACACCTTCATCGCGACGTCCGACCTTCACCTGGCGCGCAAGCTGCGGATCACCCGCGAGGCGTGCCTCGAGGCCGCCGTCAGCGCGGTACGCCTCGCGCGCCAGTTCACCGACGATGTGGAGTTTTCCGCGGAAGATGCGACGCGCAGCGATCCTGATTTCCTGTGCCGTGTAATCGAGGCGGTGGTGCGTGAGGGCTGCCGGACGGTGAATCTGCCCGACACGGTCGGCTACGGCACCCCCGATGAGACCCGGAGCTTCTTCGAGGACATCCGCGCGCGCGTGCCGAATGCCGATCGGACGGTGTTCAGCGCGCACTGCCACGACGATCTCGGGCTCGCCGTGGCCAACACGCTGGCCGCGATTCAGGGCGGCGTACGGCAGGTCGAGTGCACGATCAACGGCATCGGCGAGCGCGCCGGCAACGCCTCGGTGGAGGAGATCGTCATGGCGCTGCGCGTCCGGAGCGACCGCTTGCCGTACACGACCGGTATCGACACCACCGCGCTGTACGAGGCGAGCCAGCTGCTCACACGCCTCACCAACGAGCCGGTGCAGGCCAATAAAGCGATCGTCGGCCGCAACGCGTTTGCCCACGAGGCGGGCATTCATCAGGACGGCGTCCTGAAGGATCCGACCACGTATGAAATCATGAGGCCGCAGGATGTCGGCCAGCCGGTCGCCCGGCTCGTGCTCGGCCGACACTCGGGCCGTCACGCGGTGCAACAGCGGTGCGACGCGCTCGGCCTCGCGATTACCGCCGCAGAGCTCGAGCAGGTGTACCACGCCGTGATCTCGCTTGGCGAGCATCGCAAAGCGATCGGGGACGGCGATCTCCGGCGGATGGTCGACCGCGTGCGCACCGATCCGGCATGTAAAATGGCGGGATGATCCCGCTTCGGGACGTCATCCCGTCCCGGACCACGCCCTACATCACCATCACCATCATCGTGCTCAACGCGCTGGCGTGGGGGTTCGAGCTCGCCCTGCCGCGCGACACGCTGCCGCTCTTTCTTCACGTCTACGGCGTCGTGCCCGCGGATTTCCATCCATCGACGCTCATCACGTCGATGTTCCTGCACGGGAGCTGGATGCACGTGCTGGGGAACATGTGGTACCTCTGGATCTTCGGCGACAATGTCGAGGATCGGGTCGGCCACGGCCGGTTCATCATCTTCTATCTCTTGTGCGGCGGCGTCGCCGCGCTCGGCCAGATCGCGATCGATCCAACGTCCGCGCTGCCGACCATCGGCGCCAGCGGCGCGATTGCCGGCGTGATGGGCGCGTATTTCGTGCTCTACCCGCGGTCGCGCGTGCTCACGCTCATCCCGCTCATCATTTACTGGGAGATCGTCGAGCTGCCCGCGATCCTGCTGCTCGGGTTCTGGTTCCTCATGCAGCTCCTGAGCGCCGGCACGATCGCGGTCACGGCGAGCACCGGGAAGGGCGGCGGCGTGGCGTTCGCCGCCCACGTCGCCGGCTTCATCGTCGGAATGATCGGCGTGCTGGTGTTTCGGAAGCGCCAGGTCAGCGCGTGGGAAGCCGACCACGAGCCGGATTTCAAGGCGTGATGATCTTGAGCTTGGGAAAATACGTGCGGTAGCGCCGCGCGTCGCGGGTCAGGAGCGTCATGCCGGCAACGCTGGCGTGCGCACCGATGAAGAAATCCCGTAGGGACGATGTCTTTACACCTCCGCGGCGCTTGTACTGCTCGAACGCTTTCGCCGCAAGGAATGCCGCTTCCTTTGGCAGCGGCGCGTACTCGAAATAATCTCGCGGCAAAGCGTCTTCGACCTCGTCGATCGTGTCAAATTCAACAGCGACCTCGGCATAGATAATTGGATTGATCACCACGACGCCGTTCTCGGCGGCGCGGGCGAGCATCGCAGCCGACCAATCAAACCACTGGCTGTTTTCGTCCAGATAGTCGATCAGCACGTTCGTGTCGACGAGCGTGGGGCCCGACACTACCAGTCGCGCGTGAATGCCATGAGCTCGTCGGTCGTCATGCGTGGTTTTGGTGCCTTGCGCATCGCCTCGAGAAGACGCTGGCCACGGCTCTTGCTGCCTTTCACCTTGCGGATTCGGACGGCATCGCCAGCGATCTCGAACTCGACCTCGCAGTGCGGCAGCAACCCGAGCTGCTCGCGGATGTCCTGAGGGATGGTGACCTGCCCCTTGCTGGTAATCCTCACGGTATTACTCCTACTGGTAATACTTCCACCATCGCGATCGCGAGTCAACTGTCTACTCAGGGTTTTGCGCCGATCTGACGGGAGAGCCGGGCTATGTCGATCAGGGATTCCCTCGCCAGCACCGGCAGCCGGGCGAAGGGAACGGACGAGGCGGCCCGCAGGCACGCCGCGCGGAATCACGGCCGCGCCTCCACCAGCTGGAGCAACAGTTCCTGCGCCGGCGCGTAGGTCGGCGCAATCTCGAGCGCGGCGAGCGTCTGCTTCTTCGCGTCCGCCGTCTTGCCGGCCTTGAAGTAGCTCCGGGCGAGATCGGTGTGCGCCACGGCGCGATCGATCGGATTGAGCGCGAGCGCGACCTTGAACTCGCGCGTCGCCGTCGCGGCCTCGTTGCGATCCATGGCCAGACGGCCGAGGATCGTGTGCGCCTCGCCGTCGTACGGATCGATGGCCGCAATCCGCTCGTTCACGGCGCGGACTGCGGCCGCGTCGGTGATCCCCGCCTGGCGCATCTCGGACGCGAGCGCGCGCGCGGCGTCGACGTTGTCGAAATCGACCGCCACGAGGGCCTGAAGCTCCGCGATCGCGCGGGCGCGATCTTTCTTCTCCACGGCCACCTGCGCCAGCTGGCTGTGGGGCCCCGGTGCGATCGGCACGAGGCGCGCCGCGGTCTCGAACGCGCGCACCGCGGCGTCGACGTCGCCGGCCTTGCGAAGCGCCCGGCCGAGCGTCATCTGCACCCAATAGCTGCCCGGCTGCGCGCCCGCCATCGTTTTCAGCTCGTCGAGCGATTTTCTTGCCAGCGCCTCGTCATCCGGTCCGGCGAGGGCGCGCCGAATGCTTCCGAACCGGCGCTCGAGCGCTTGATCGAAGCCAGGCTGCATCTGATCGAAATCAGCATTGAGCGCCGATTTGAGCGCCGCGTTGGTGTCCAGCCCCTGGCCGTAGGCGCGCAACAGCTTGTTCAGGCCGGCCTGACCGTAGGTGTCGGCCAGATATTCAACGACCACGGAGCCCTGGAAGTACGCGATGCCGATCTTTCTTGGATCGGTGAACGCGGCGTTCAGATCGCGCAGCTTGATCACCTTGTCGGTGTTCATCAACCCCGCGAGCTCCAGGTCCATCTGCCGCGCCCACTCCGGCCGCGCGAGCTTCTGCTCGTACTCCGAGATGCCTTCGGTGAGCCAGCGCGGCACGCGCTGGTTCGACGCCTGAATCGTCACGACGTGCGCGAGCTCGTGCCACAGGGTCGCTTCCCATTGGAAGCTGCCCGGCGGCCTCGCCTTCGGCGAGTCCAGCGTCACCACGCGACCGAAGCAGGCGCCGAGCGCGCCGACCATGCCGGGCAGGCCGACGGTTCGGACGGCGAAGTCGTCGTGCACCGGGAAGATCTCGATCAGCGTCGGTCCTTGCGGCGCGAATTCGTACTTCTTCGCGAACGTCGCCAGCGCCTGATGCGCCAGCGGAATCGCGTACTCCTGCAGGACGGCCGCCTCGTCTTTGTTGAACCGGAGGACGAGATCGCCATCGCGCACCGTCGTGAACTTGTCGAGCTTGTCGAGCATGTCGAGCATGTTCTTGGTCGGTTTGTCGTATGCGAATGTCTTGAATGACGCTTCGAGTGCCGTCCGCGCGCCCGCTTCGTCGCCCGTGCGCAGCAGTTGCGTGCCGAGATCGGTCAGCGCCTGCGGGCTCTCCGGCTGGAGCGCGAGTGCCTTGCGGGTCAACGCCACCGCTTCGTCGAACCGGTAATTGTGCGCCGTCAGCTCGCCCGCGACCAGGTACGCCTCTCCGAACATCGGCGCGACGGCGAGCGCCTTGGCGATCTCGGCTTCGAACTCGGCGGTCTTATCCTCGACATACGCGATTGCAGCCAGACCTGCATGTGCGTCGGGACTCGACGGATTGATCGCGAGCGCCTTCTGCAGCGACTGGAGGGCCTCGTCCTTGTGATCCTGATCCATTGCCTGGCTCGCGACGAAGACGTACGCCTCCACGTAGGAGGGGTTGATCTCGAGCGCCTTCCTGGCGACCGCGATCGCCTGTGGCGGATCGGAGTCGGCCAGTGCCTTCGCGCCGCCAAGAAGCGCGGGCGTCCATTTCGGGTCGTTCTCGAGCGCCATCTGAAACAATTCCAGCGCGTCGGCATCCTGGTGGACGTCGAGGTACAGCTCGCCCCACGCGGTGATGACCTCCGGATCCTTCGGGGCCCTTGCGACGGCGTCTCGGTAGGCGTCATTGGCCTCCGAAAAGACACCGAGTGCGCGCAGGGCACGCGCGGCCACCAGGAGATCCGTCGATTCCACCGCAACTTTACGCAGGATGGCGGTCGCGTCCGCGCGGCCGCGCATCTGCGCGAGAAGTCCCAGCTCCACCGCCGCCGCGCTCGTCGGCGCCCGCATGGCCACCGGACGCAACGCGGCTTCGGCGTCGTCGTAGCGTCCGCGCGCGATGGCGGCGCGCGCCCTGATCGCGACGACGTTCGGATCGCGCTGATCGAGCTGAGCGGTCAGTTGATCGACTTCATCGTAGCGGCCGTCGAGCATGGCCCGCGTGGCTTGCTGGAGCGGCGGTTGGCTCCGCCGCGCCTGCGCCGCGGCAACTGTGCCCAGGGCAATCAGCCCGAGGACGACGAGTCCCACAGACACCGCCAGCGCCGATGCGCACACGCGTCGCGACGGCGTGGGAGCCGGCGTTTCGACAGGCGGATGATCCGTTTCCGGATGGCGATGCATCATGACGCTCGTATTATCCCATGCCGCGGCGCATACAGCTTCGGCGGCGGACGGCCGTAGCCTTGGCAGCCCGTGGTGAAAGTCTGGCTGCATTCGACGAGCGATGCATCGGCCGTCTCGGTGCGACGCCAGACTTTCACCACGGGCTCTTAGCGGAGGCGGTTAGCCGGACCGTGAGAGCGCGCGGTTCTCGACAGCCATCCGTTTCAACATCAGCAGGCCGAATCCGACGATGGCGATCGGACCGGCGATGCGCGAGCCGGTCATGATCGCGACCGCCAGCAGCTCTCCGGCGACGGCGATGTAGTTGGGATGGCGGACGAGCCGATACGGACCATCCACCACCAGCGGCGCAGCCGGCACGACGATGATCCGGAAGGTCCAGGCGGGACCGAGCGTCCGAATCGCCCACCACTTGAGCGCTTTGGCCGCCACGAAGAGCGCGAATCCCGCCGCGATTGTCGGTGACGCCGGCCTGCCGCCGAGAGTGCCGTCCACGATCATCAACAGGAAGGCGGCCGGATACGCCACCCGCATCATCGTGTAGACATCGTGTGGAGGCTCGACACCGCCGCGGCCGCGCTGCGCACGTTCGTTCGAGGCGGCCCGCCGCGCTTCGATCAGCATCGGCAGGTAGACGATTGCGAACAAGAAGAGCATTCGCATGACAGTTCGAGGCTAGAGGCGAGAGTCCGGAGGCTGGACAGACATCAAGGCTTTCCCAGGCCCGAGCCTCCGACCTCCAGCCTCACTCGAAAGTGCCGAGCGCAGGCGCAACAGTGAGCGGCGCGCCGGTCGCGGCCTTGACCTTCTCGAGTGTGGTGTCTACGGCGATCTCGCGCACCACGAGCCCGGCCGGCGTCACCTCGATCACCGCCAGCTCGGTCACGATCATGTGCACGACTTTCAGACCGGTGAACGGCAGCGTGCATCGCGCGAGAATCTTGTGGCCGCCATCGCGCGTCGTGTGTTCCATCGCGACGATGACCTTCTTCGCGCCGGCGACGAGATCCATCGCGCCCCCCATGCCCTTCACCATCTTACCGGGGATCATCCAGTTGGCGAGGTTGCCTTCCTGATCGACTTGCAGCGCGCCAAGAACCGTTAAATCGATGTGCCCGCCGCGCACCATCGCGAACGAATCGGCGCTGCTGAAGTAGCTGCAGCCCGGCATTTCGGTCACCGTCTCTTTGCCCGCGTTGATCAACAGCGGGTCGACCTCGTCTTCGCGCGGATACGGTCCCACGCCAAGCATGCCGTTCTCCGAATGCAGCGTGATGTCGATGCCAGGCGGCACGAAGTTGGCGACCATCGTCGGCATGCCGATACCGAGGTTGACGTAGTCGCCGTCCTTCAGCTCCCGGGCAACGCGTTTCACGATGCGTGCGCGGATGTCCATGTGACCTCCGAGTTATTCCTATTTTGGCTCCAAACCGACCGGCTGACTCGCATACAATCGTCGGCAAAGACTCCACGCAACAGGCTGGCAGCGAAGGAGGCTGAACAGTGAAACGCGTGATGGCTATCTATGCGGCGTTGCTACTGTGCTCGTTCGTCGCGCTGTCGGCCGGACCGGCCTCGGCGGCACCATCGCAGAAAACGCAGCCCAAGACTCCTGCGGTCGCGCCGGCGAAAGGCCTCCTCAAGCTCGCCGAGCCGTGGCCCGATGTCGAGGTGCTGCGCCAGCGCCGCGCCGACGCCGAAGATCGGCCGCTGTTTCAGAGCGCCGATCCACTGCCGTTCACGCTCACGGCGAACTTCAACGCCGTGAACAAGGATCGCAAGGAAAAGAGCACGAAACGGTTTCCGGCCACTCTTCTCGTCACGAGCGAGAAGGGGAGGAGCGATCCGATGGCCGTGACTCTCGGCACGCGCGGCCACTTCCGCCTGCGGCAAACCAGTTGCACGTTCGTTCCGCTCCGCGTGGAATTCGGCAAGCAGGACGCCACGGGAACGATGTTCGAGGGACAGCACGCGTTGAAGCTCGTGACGCACTGCCGGAACGCCAACGAGTACGAGCAGTACGTGCTGCGCGAGTATCTGGTGTACAGAATCTTCAATCTGCTTACCCCCCGCTCCTTCCGCGCGCGGCTGGCGAAGGCGACGTACGTCGATTCAGCCAGCGGCAAACCGCTCACCACGCGGTACGCCATGTTTCTCGAGGACGATGACGACGTCGCGCACCGCATGGAAGGACGCGTCGCCGAGCTCCCCAATGCCTTGTTCAAGGACCTCGACACCGAGACGCTGACGCTGATGGCGCTCTTCGAGTACATGATCGGCAGCACCGACTTCTCCATCATCAAGTTGCACAATGTCCGCCTCGTGATGGACCAGCGGCGCACTCCGCTCTATCCCGTCCCGTATGACTGGGACCTGGCGGGGCTCGTCGACACGTCGTACGCGCTTGTCGACAAGCAGCTCGGCATCAGCACGGTGCGCGACCGATTGTATCGAGGCCCCTGCCGGAGCGAAGCCGACCTGGACCCTGTGCTGGAGAAGTTTCGCGCCAGGAAAGGCGACATCATGGCGCTCTATGACTCGCTGGCCGATCTGGAGCCGGGCTACCGGCGCAACGCGAAGAAGTATCTCGAGGAGTTCTATTCGCTGATCAGCCGCAAGGACAGTGTGAAGAAGGCGCTCGTCGACGGATGCACGCGAGCGCCGGGGATGTAAGCCTGAACGGGACCCGCGAGTAGCCGGGATATCGGCGCCCCGCGAGCCCCCGTCGCCTATTCGCCTACTTCTTGGTCGCCGCCGCCCCCGGGGCCGGCGTGCGCACCTGGATGTCGGTCGCGAGCATTGTCCCAGCGACTTCACGGTACCTGACCACCACCAGATCGCCGACGTGGACGGCGTCTGGAACCGTCAACCCGGGCTTGCCTGCCTCCTTGTTCTCCTTGGTTTTCGTCGTCGCACCCTTGGCCGCGACATGGGTTTTCGGGTCCACGGTGAACACGCCCGTGAGCGAGATGCGTTCGACGGTCACCGATGAACCGGTCACCGCCTTGACAGTCCCCATAAACGACTGAATCGGGGCCTGCGCTGCCGCTCCTGCCACACCTACGGCCAGAACCATCGCCGCCGTGAGATACGCAATCGGTTTCATGAAACCCTCCTCCTCAGTTGACGTGTTTTGAAGCCTGCGGGCTGTGACTCCGCTACCCCGCTCGGGATCTTACCGCAACATACGTTGGGCGGGGCCAGCATGTTGCACAGCCTCAATATCGCCGCTTCTGCTGCCGGACGATGTTGAATTTCGCCGTGTCGGCGATTGCCATCACGGCCATCACGCCGGCCTGCACCGGATCGGACACGACCAGATCGGCGACGTCCGGCACGCTGCCGGCCATGTTCAACGAGATCACGATCAGCCCTTTTTCCCGAACTTCCTCGACCGCCGCCGTAATCTCGCCGCCCATGAGCGATCCGGCGAGCACGAGCAGGCGCACGCGCGGCAGGCGCACGACCGCACGGACCGCGCTGGCGAGCGCCTCTTCACCGACGAGCGGGATCGTGTCGACCGAAATGCGCTCGCCCCGAATGTTATGGCGGTCGGCCTCGGTGATCGCCCCTAAGGCGACCTGCCCGACTTGCGCGCCGCCGCCCATGATGATGATGCGTTTGCCGTAGATCTTGGTGAACGACGGCGTCAGCTCGACGCGCGAGACGCCGGCAATCTGCCGCAGGTCGGCGACGATCGTCTCGATCGCCGCTTCAGCGGTGAATTCCAGGTAGATTTCGGCGTGCTGATCGTCGCGTGGAATGATGTCGACGGAGCTGACGTTGGCCTGGTGGCTCGCAAGAACTCCCGTGAGACCGAACAGCATTCCCGGCTGATTGGAGACCGTCGTGAGTACCGCATGGGCCGGCATCGGGGGAATGTACCACGAAGAGCTGGGGGCCAGGCCCTACTTCAACACGGCGATTCCCCACGGCCGCTGGCCCACCGGAATTTTCTTCACAACCTGCTGCGACATGAGGTCGACGACCGAGACGTCGTTCGACGGTCCGTTGGCCGTGTACAGCGTGCGCCCATCGGGCATCAATCCCACGCCCCACGGTCGTTGTCCGACCGCAAGCGATCCGGCCGGCTGGCTCTTCGCCGGGTCGAGCAGGAACAACCGTCCGAACGAGCCGGTGGTGATGTAGATCATCGTGCCGTCCGGCCGCACGGCGATCCCCATCGGACGCGGCCGGGACGTCTGGTCGGGGTCGCCGAGCTGAATCAACTGGAGAAGCTCGTGACGCATGCTATCGATCACGGCGACGGCGCCGTCGTTCTCCAGCGTCACAAAGGCGCGCGATCCGTCGGGCAGGAAGCCGATCCCGCGCGGTCGATGGCCAACGGGAATTCGCTTGAGGACCGCGTTGGTCGTCGTGTCAATCGCCGCGACGTCGCCGTCGCCTTCGCTCGTCACGTAGACGACACGGCCATCCGGCCGGATCGTGACGCCTTCAGGCTCGTCGCCGGTCTTTGCCGTCGCGATGATGTTCCCCGACTTCAGGTCGACGACGCTGAGTTGCGCGGTGTCCTCGTTGGCGACGTACAGGCGGGTGCCATCGGTGCTCACGTCGAGCTGTTCGGGATCGTTGCCGGCATGAATGACCCGAACGAGCTGATTGGTGGCCGTGTTCACTTCGCCAATGCCGTCGGCAGTGCGGTCAGGCGGCGGCAGCGTCTTTTCGTCGACGCCTGGCGGCGCGTTCGGTGAACCGCTGAGCGCGACGTACAGCGATCGTTTGTCCGGACTGACCTTGATGCCGCGGGGCCGCTTGCCCACCTTCACGGTCGCGACGACCATCTGAGTGGCCGGATCGATCACGCTGATGTCGCCGGACGCCTCGTTGGTGACATACACCCGAACTGGCGGCAAGGGCGGAGCGGCAGGCGGTCGATTGCAGGCGATCGCTGCGCCAAGAGCCAACGCCGATGCGCAAATCTTGATCTTCATGGGTGCCCTTCGCGCGTATTGTAAAGGATCTGCCGGTCATGGGCCGGCCTGAAGGCCGGCCCCCACGCGAGAGATCATGAGGCGAGAGATGCAGGGCACACCGTCGTCGCGACTGGTGTAGGGCACGGTCTTCAGACCGTGCAGCAATCGCCTGCGGTCGCGATGATCCGCCGCAGGAGCCCGGGCGCGAGACGGGTGCCGATGATGGCGGCCTCGATTCCTCGCGGCGACGCGACCAACGTCCGCAGCGCGCGGTTGAATCTCCACTTCGAGGCAAACTCACGGCGCCGCGCCTTGACGAGCCGCTCGTGGACGCCGTTCCACCCTCGGGCGAGCGATTCGAGCGCCGCTTCGGCCGCGAGCGCGCCGCCGCGGACGGCAAATCGCAATCCATCGCCGGTCATGGGATCGATGAATCCCGCGGCATCGCCGGCCAGGAGAAGCCCGCGGACCTGCTCGGCCCCGACCTCGATGGCGAGCGGCCCGAGCACAACCGGCGGCTGCGCGAGCCGTGCGTCGGCGAACCGCTCGCGCAGGATCGGATCAGCAGCGAGCTCCGCCGCCAACAAGGTCGTGAACAAGGGGCCGGGACTTCTGACCCGTTTTTCGTCGAACGGCTTGACGAGACACACGTTCGCGAGCCCACCGGGAACCAGCGCGACGCCGATATATCGCCCGTGCCGCACGTGCATCTCGCCGAGCGATGACAGTCCGCGTGCGTTCTCGTAATACGCGCCGATCGCCCATCGCCTCGGCCGCGCGGGATGCCGCGCGAGCCCGAGCCCGAATGCCAGGGTCGATCGCCGTCCATCCGCAGCCAGCGTCACGTGCGCACGTAGCTCGCGATCGCGGCCGTTGACGCCGACAACAACACCGCCAACGCACGGCGAGCCGTGCGATTCTTCGACGATCGCGCGGCGGACGGCGGTGGACGGCTCGAACTGAGCGCCGGCGTCCATCGCGTGCTGCAGCAGCGCCCAATCCAGGTCGCGGCGCAGGAGCGCGCGCCCGAACACGCCGTCCGGATACCGCCCTTCGATCGCGATGCCGCGCGGACCCGTGACACGCATCCCGTCCACTCGGAGACCGCGGTCGTCAATCCGTGTCGACAGCCCCAGACGCCGCAGCGCGGCCAGCGTACCGGGATTGACGGTATCGCCACACAGTTTGTCTCGAGGAAAGGCCGCACGATCCAGCAGCCGGACGCGCACGCCCGCGCGCGCGAGCACCGTTGCGGCCACGGAGCCCGCAGGTCCCGCGCCGACAATGACTACGTCGTCCATTTGGTTATCTGGTTATCTGGTTATCTGGTTATCTGGTTATCTGGTCATTGATTGCTCGATTGTCGTGACGCCAACAACCAGATAACCAGATAACCAAATGACCAGATAACCAGATTCAGGTTTCAGACCCGTCCGAGGACCAGAGCGCTGTTCTTTGAGCCGAATCCCAGGCAGTTGCAGAGCGCGGCTTCGACATCAGCGCAACGTCCGTGATTGGGCACAAAATCCAGATCGCAGGCCGGATCGGCGTCGTGCAGATTAATCGTGGGCGGCAGCAGCTGACGGGACATCGCCAGCGCCGCCGTGACGACGCCGGCCGCGCCGCTCGCGCCCTGGGGATGGCCGATCATCGACTTGACCGACGACCCGGCGAGCCGCTCTGCATGATCGCCGAACACCTGCCGCACGCACCGCGACTCGACGGCGTCGTTCAACAGCGTGGACGTGCCGTGGTAGTTGACGTAGCCGATCTCTTCCCGCCGCCGTCCCGACCGCTCGATTGCCAGCGTGATCGCGCGAACGATCTCCTCGCCGTCAGGCGCCATCTGCACGCGGTGGTAGGCGTCGCACGTCGATCCGTAGCCGTCGATCGAGGCATAGATGGTGGCGCCGCGCGCCGTCGCGCGGTCCTCGCGTTCGATCACGATCATCCAGGCGCCTTCGCCCAGGACGAACCCGTCGCGGCTGCGATCGAAGGGCCGCGAAGCGGCGGCCGGCGTGTTGTTGTAAGCCATCGACACGACTTTCATCCGCGAGAAGCCGAAGATCATGCCGGGGGTGACGCATGCATCGGTGCCGCCGGACAACAGCACGTCGGCATCACCGGCTCGAATCAGCGCCGTCGCGTAGCCGATGGCGTCCGTCGAGCTCGTGCATCCGCAGGAGAGAACGTGGCTGATGCCCCGCAGCCGAAGCGAGATCGAGATCTCGCTCGAAACCATGCCGACGATCGAGACGGGAATTGCGTACGGCGTGACCTTGCGGCCGCGCTCGACGAAGAAGTCGTAGTACTGGCGCTCGCCGACGTCGATGCCGCCGCCGCCGCTCCCCACCACCACGCCGGCGTTCGGCTCGTTGATACGGAGTCCGGCGTCAATCCACGCCTCGCGCGCCGCAATCACGCCGACGAGCGCCGCGCGCGAGTAGCGCTTCGGATCGGCGCGGTAGTCAGTGTCCCAGATGTCGTCGCCCTCGATCGGCGGGACATCGTTGATCGTGACCTGCGACACCGGCGCCGCGACGCGGCAGCCGAATTCCGACGCGTCGAAGTCAGTAATCGCGCGGGTGCCGCTGCAGCCGCGGCTGACATGGTCCCAGAACCGCTCGCGTCCCACGCCGAACGGCGAGACGACGCCGATGCCCGTGATGACGACCCTCGGTTCACCGCTCCGGCGCATGCTTAAAACTTATACTATCTGGTTGTCTGGTCGTCTGGTTATCTGGTCATTGAGTGTTCGATTGTCGTGACGCCAATAACCAGATAACCAGATAACCAGATAACCAGATGACGAGATGACCAGATTCGAACGCCCGTTCGCGTGGCTGGGCGGCGCCATGTTCGTCGCTTCGCTCGCGTTTTGCGCGTACTCGTTCATCTTCCCCTGGTCGGCGCCGCACGCCCCCAACGCGCTGGCGTCCATCTTCGATGCGCTGCTCTTCAGCGTGTTCGCGCTGCAGCACAGCCTGTTCGCCCGCACGCGCGTGAAGGGCTGGCTCTCACGATTCATTCCGCACCCGATGCTGCGATCCGTGTACGTCTGGGTGGCGAGCCTGCTCCTCATCGCGGTGTGTGCAGCATGGCAGCCGGTCGGCGGCGTCGTGTACCGACACGCCGGATCGCTCGGCATCGCGCACGCGTTGGTTCAGTTGCTCGGTGTCTGGCTCATCGCCCGGTCCGCCAAGACAATCGACGTGCTCGAGCTTGCCGGAATCCGTCATCTCTCGCCGAAGCGACGCGAAGGCGGAAAGAGGGACCCCACAGACAGTGCCGAACGGCTGCAAATCGCAGGCCCGTATCGTTTCGTCCGGCACCCGATCTATCTCGGGTGGCTCCTCGTGGTCTTTGGCCCGGCGCTCATGACCGGCGACCGCCTCGCATTCGCGGCAATCGCCACGGCGTACTTGTTGATCGCCATTCCGTGGGAAGAACGCTCGCTCCACGCCGAATTCGGCGACGAGTACGATCGGTACACGCGGCAGGTGAAATGGAGGCTGGTGCCTTACGTGTACTGACGTAATGCAAAATGCAAAATGCAAAATGCTCATTCAGAATGCCCGATGCATTCTGCATGAGACATTTTGCATTACAGCGTCAGTCCGCACCCTGCTGCAGGAACACCATCGAATGCTGGGAAGGGATGTCGAACTTCTTGCCGCAGGTCTTGCAGGTCACCGAATCATCGACGCGGATCATGTAGTCGCGCAGCTTGGCAAACAGCGCGCGGTCGCGCTCGTCGGCGCCCGGGGGAATGCGTTCCTTTCGCGTCCGGACCACCCAGCGCATCTGATAATCGTTCACCCGCTTGCACCGGGGGCAGGTCAACTTATCGGTACGCGTCTCGTTCTTGTTGTTGAAGAAGTCGCGTTCGTCGAGCGCCATTCTGGAATCATACTATTCTTTGACGATGGCTGAGACTGATCCGACGCGAACCTACCCGAGCGAGCTTCCGGTGCTCGCGCTGCGGCAAACGGTCCTCTTCCCCCTGACGCTACAGCCGCTCGCGATCGACCGTCCTATCTCGATTGAGTCGGTCAATCGCGCGCTCGCCGGCGATCGCCTGCTCTTTCTCGTCCTGCAAGACAACGACCGCGACGATCCGCAGCCTGACGACTTGCGGAAGGTCGGCACGATCGCGGCCATCCGGCAGATGGCCAGGGCGCCCAACGGCGGCGTCCACATCATCGTCGAAGGCCTGATGCGCGCCAGCGCCCAGCTCGTGACGCGGTCGGACCTGTCGTTGAAAGCGACGGTCGCGCCGCTGCCCGAGAAGCCCGACACCACGCTCGAAGCGGACGCGTACGTCCGTCGGATTCAGGAGCTGATCGAGCGCGGCCTGTCGCTCTCCAGCGGATTGTCTCAGGAGCTGCGGGGCCTGGTCATGGGCATCGAGGACCCGTTGCGGCTGGCCTATGTCCTGGCGAGCCTCATCGACATCAAGGCCGATGAAAAGCAGCGGATTCTCGAAGCCGACGAGGTCATCGCCAAGTTGAAGGGCGTCTCCGACGCGCTCAATCGCGAGGTCGCGCTCCTCGAGCTCAAAGGCAAGATCGAATCGGCCGCGCAGCAGGAGATGACCGACGCGCAGCGCCAGTACTACCTCCGGCAGCAGCTCAAAGCGATTCAGGACGAGCTCGGCGAAGGTGAGAAGCCGGAGGCGCAGGAGATCCGCGCGCGGATCGCCGAGGCGAAGCTGCCTGAACCGGTTGCGACTATCACCAACCGCGAAGTCGTCCGCCTCGAACGGATGACGCCGGCATCTCCTGAGTACCAGATGATCCGCAGCTACATCGACTGGGTGCTCGACATCCCCTGGTCGGTGACGACGCCGGATCGCCTGGACCCGGTCGCGGCGCGCGAGGTCCTCGATCAGGATCATTACGATCTCGACAAGGTCAAGGAACGGATTGTCGAATACCTCGCCGTACAGAAGCTCAAGGCGAGAGAGGCCGCCGGCGCGGGCACGGCCGGCGCGGCCGGCGTAGTCATTCGCGGACCGATCCTCTGCTTCGTCGGCCCGCCCGGCGTCGGCAAATCGTCACTGGGCCAGTCGATCGCGCGCGCGATGAATCGCAAGTTCGTGCGCATCTCGCTGGGCGGCGTGCGCGACGAAGCCGAGATCCGGGGGCACCGGCGGACCTATATCGGCGCGATCCCCGGCCGCATCGTGCAGGCACTGAAGCAGGCCGGCGCGATGAACCCGGTCTTCATGCTCGACGAAATCGACAAGATCAGCGTCGGCTTTCAGGGCGATCCCGCGGCGGCGCTGCTCGAAGTGCTCGATCCGGCGCAGAACCATTCGTTCCGCGATCACTATTTGGAAATCAACGTCGATCTCTCACGCGTGCTGTTCATCGCGACGGCCAATCAGCTCGGAACCATCCACCCGGCGCTGGTCGACCGCATGGAGATCATCTCGCTGACCGGCTACAGCGAGGAGGAAAAGCTGCAGATCGCGCGCCGCTATCTCATCCCCCGGCAGATCGGGGAGCACGGGCTCAAACCAAGCGAGGTCACGATCGCGGACGACGCCCTGCGCGGCGTCATCGTCCAGTACACGCGAGAGGCCGGCGTCCGCAGCCTCGAACGGCAGATCGGCGCCATCGCCAGAAAAATTGCGGCGCGCGTCGCCGCGGTTGACGCGAGCACCACGCCTGCCGCCGCCGTGGTGCACGCGGCCGACCTCCACGACTACATCGGTCCGCCCCGGTTCCACGACGAGGTCGCGTTCCGCACGTCCCGCCCCGGTGTCGCCACCGGTGTGGCGTGGACCGAGACCGGCGGCGACGTGCTGTTCATCGAAGCGAGCCTGTTGCCGGCCGGACATCACAACATCATCCTCACGGGCCAGCTCGGAAACGTGATGCAGGAATCGGCCCGCGCGGCGGTCAGCCATATCCGCGCGCAGGCGCGGAACCTCGGCGTCTCGCCGGAGTTTCTCAAGTCGCACGACTTACACGTGCACGTACCCGCCGGCGCGATCCCGAAAGACGGCCCCTCAGCCGGCGTCACCATTGCCACCGCCATCCTCTCGGCGATCAAGAATCAGCCCGTGCGCGAGGACGTCGCGATGACAGGCGAGATCACGCTCAGCGGCCTCGTGTTGCCAGTCGGCGGAATCCGCGAGAAGGTGCTGGCCGCGCGCCGCCACGGGATCAAGGAATTCATTCTGCCGGCGGGCAACGAGCCGGACGTCGCCGAGCTGCCCTCGGAAGTGAAGCGGGACATGACGTTCGTGCCGGTGACGACGCTCGAGGAAGCGCTGAAGGTGGCGCTGCCGCGCGAGATCAACGCGACCTAGGAGCCCGTCCGAGTAATGCCGAAACGGGCTCCTAGTAGGCGCGCTGCGCGCGCGTCCGTTCCAAATCATTGGCTTTTTCGCCGGCGAAGCCGGCCTACTAGGAGCGTGTTCCGGTTACTCAGACACGCTCCTAGAATGCGAAGGGTCGAATCAATCTGAGCTCTGAAATCTGAACCTCACCATGCTGGTGCTTTTCTACATTTCCGGCCATGGATTA
>JAHFUI010000113.1:8408-14582 GCA_023265175.1 Acidobacteriota bacterium | reverse complement strand
TGTCGGGAGCGGAGATCGGCCGAGTCGAGGTCGTGCGCGGCGCGCAATCGTCGCCGTACGGGTCGGACGCCATCGGTTCGGTCGTCCAGGTGTTCACCAAGCGGGCCGAGCCCGGCGATCCACCGCAGTTGATGGGATCACTCGAAGGCGGCAGCTTCAGCACCTGGCGTGGCGATGCGCGGATGCTAGGTGGCGCGAAACGCCGTGTCGACTACCAGCTCGGCGCGTCACACAGAGGGACCGATGGCGCATTCGCGGACATCCTGCCCGAACACGATCGATTCGATGAGACGACGGTCGATGGCGGGATCGGCACGATCTTCGGCGATCGTGCCACGTTGCGCACAGGGCTGCGCTACGCCGACGCCACGGGCAAGGCGGTCGGGCCGATTGCGTACGGCTCGCGCAACACCGGCACCGTCAACGACACGCACGATCTGTCGTGGCACCTCGATTTCACGCAGCGGCTGACGTCGCGACTGAATCAATCGGCGACGGCTACGTATTTTCGTTCGTACCGGCTTTCTGGCAACACGATCGCCGATCCCACCTACCAGGTCTTCGCGGTCATGGCGGGTACCCCCGGGGCGATCTTTCCGGCCAGTCCGCGCCTCGTGCGGCTCGTCGATCAGACCACGTTCAACGCGTTGCAGTCAGGAAAGCAGGTACTGGGCGCCGGCCAGTTTCTGGCGTGGACACCGTACGGCGTGAGCGATTATCTGTTCACGAGCGAGAGCAAGTTCCGGCGGCCGGCGTTCAAGTATCAAGCCGATCTGGACTGGGCCAGCAACCAGGTGCTCAGCGCCGGCTACGAATACGAGCGCGAGAGCGACCCGTTGCATCCGGCGTTTCTCGCCGAGAACCACGCGTACTTCATCCAACAACAGTTCAAGGCGCAGGATCGATGGGTCGCGACGCTCGGCGGCCGGCTCGACGACAACACGCGGTACAGCCATAATTTCAGCCCCAAGCTGTCCGTCGGCGGATTCGCGGTGCCCTACCAGACAGGAGCCATCTCTTCGGTGAAAGTCTTCTCTAACGTCGGCCGCGGCATCAAGAATCCGCTCTTCGGCGAGCTGTACAGCACTGCCTACTCGGACGGCAATCCCGATCTGCGTCCGGAACGCGCGCGGACGGTCGATGCCGGGGCCGAGATCACGTTCGACAGCCAGCGCGTTCTCGGTCGCGTCACGTACTTCAACAACGTCTTCAACGACCAGGTCGCCTACAAGTGGACGGGACCAGGTCTGGATGGGAAGCCGGATTTCATCAACATCGACGGATCGAAAGCGTCCGGCTGGGAGATCGAAGGCGCGTTGCAGAAGCCGCTGGCCGGCGGGCTGACCGCGAGCGGCGCCTACTCGTTCGTCGACACCAACGTCGTCTCGTCCGTGAGCAGCAGCGAGCAGTTCCAGCCCGGACAGCCGCTCCTCCGCCGGCCGAAGCATTCGGCGCTGCTGCGGCTCGCGTACGCGCGCGGCCGGGGCAGCGTCAATTTCAACGTGCGGTACGTCGGAGAGCGCCATGATGCGGCGTTCCTGGGACTGTCCGCCCTGCCGTCGCCGCAATTCCCCAACGGCCGGTCGGTCGACATCACCGTGAACCCGGCTTACACGCTGCTATGGATCGGCGGCAACGTGCGCCTGAGCCGCGACGCGACCGTGTATCTGCGGATCGATAACCTGACCGACACGACCTACGAGAGCGCCTTGGGATACCCAGGACTGCCGCGATCGGTCGTCGGGGGGATTCGATTCACCCTCGGCCGGCGACCGTAATCGTCCCGCCATGATGTTCCAGACACTCCACCTCGGGGGACGCGGAGGTTCAATCTTCAAGGGACTGATCCTCTGTGTCTTCTGTGTCCTCTGCGGTAAGGAATTTCTCGCTCAGACGGCCGTCCCCAAGACTTGGGACGACGCGCAGCTCAGCACGTTGGAGTTGCCGCTCGTTCATGCCGCGGCGTCTGCCCGGCACGTCTCATCCGACTACTACGACCGCATCCCGGTCAGACGTATCTACAAGAGCTATCCGATCTACGCGCCTGGCCGCGAACCGGAGGGCTATCTGGAATGGCTCGCGCGGCAGGAGCCAGCCGTGGTCTTCGACGGCTCCGCCCCGTCGTCCGACGCCGCATGGATCACGGCGGGAGAAACCGTCTTCGACGCGCCGATCGGGTACGGCGCGACGTTCAAGCTGTCGCAGGTGCGGGACCGCGTCTGGTACGAGCGCAATCGCATCCCCGTGACGAAAGACGGCGTGATGCCGTTTTCGCGTTACGTGATTCGCGTGAAGGGTGTCGTCGAAGTCGGGGGCGGCGCGTGCCTCATGTGCCACGCGCGCGTGATGCCGAACGGTACGCTGCTGAAAGGCGCGCAGGGCAACTTCCCTACCGACCGCGTGATCGGCTACAACCTGCGCCAGCAGGCCGCGGACGCGAAGGATCCGCGGGAATTTCTCGAGGCGATTCGGCTCGGCCAGCGCACGTTCTTCTCGATGCCATGGCTGCGGCCGGACCCGATCGCTCCTATCGATCGGATGTCGGTCGACGACATCGCGGCCGCGTATGAAGCCATCTCACCGGGTGTCACGACGCGCGTCAACCTGAGTCTCTTTTCGCCCGCGCAGATTCCAGACCTGATCGGCCTCGCGGACCGTCGTCATCTCGATCACACCGGGATCGTCCTGCAACGGTCCATCGGCGATCTGATGCGCTACGTCGCGCTCGGGCAGGGAGCGAATTCGTTCGACCGCTTCGGCGACTTCGCGTTGATGGATCCGCTGCCGGATCCCGGTCAGCTCGAACGCTACAGTGACGAACAACTGTATGCCCTCGCCAGATTTCTCTACTCGTTGAAGCCGCCTCCGAATCCGAATCGTTCCAATGCCATCGCCGATCGAGGCCGGCGGATCTTCTCGCGCGAAGGGTGTGAGACCTGTCACACGCCACCGCTCTACACGAGTAACAAGCTGACGCCTGTTGAAGGTTTCACCGTGCCGCCTGAACATCTGCAGCGCTACGGGATCATCAATCGGTCGGTCGGCACCGATCCGGAGCTGGCGCTAAGAACGCGGAAAGGGACCGGCTATTACACAGTGCCGTCGTTGAAGGGCGTCTGGTATCGCGGGCCGTTCCAGCACAGCGGGGCGGCGAACACCCTCGAAGACTGGTTCGATCCTGCGCGCGTGCGCACGATTCCTGGACATCCCTTCGGTCTCGGATTGGCGCGCGAAGACCGACGCGCTCTGATCGCCTTCCTGAAAACGCTCTGAAGGGCAACATGACCATGGGTAAGCGTCGGACGATCGCCGTCGTAACCACGTCGCGCGCTGACTACAGCCATCTGTACTGGTCGTTGAAGGCGTTGCAGGCGCGGCCGGACGTCGATCTCCGGCTGATCGTGCTGGGCGCCCACCTGTCGCCGGAATTCGGCCACACGTCCGACGAAATCGAGCGGGACGGCTTCACCATTCACGAGCGGGTGGAGTGCCTTCTCAGCTCCGATACCGACATCGGCATGGCCAAGACCATTGGTGTCGCGATTCTCGGTCTGGCTGACGTGCTGGGACGACTCCGGCCGGACCTGCTGCTGCTCATCGCCGACCGCTACGAACTGCTTGCGGCGGCAGGCGCGGCGCTCGCCCTGAGGATTCCGATCGCGCACATTGAAGGCGGCGAGGTGAGCGAAGGCGCCATCGATGATGCCGTCCGCAACGCCCTGACCAAACTGAGCCACGTGCACCTCACGCCGACCGACGCCGCGCGTCGGCGGGTGCTGGCGATGGGAGAAGAAGAGTGGCGCGTGCACCGGGTCGGCGCCCCGTCACTCGACCACCTGCACCGCCGCAACGTCCCTCCGATCGGCGAAGTCCTGGCGACCCTTCGCCTCGAGCTTCATCGTCCCACCATCATGGTGGCCTATCATCCGGTGACGCTCGCGGAAGATGCGCGGGAAGCCGACGACCTGTACGCCGCCCTGGAGCAGCTTCCCCCCCAACTGCTCTTCTGCTTCCCCAACGCGGATGCCGGGAGCCGTGCGCTGATTGATCGCGCGCAGGCTTTCTGCGAGCGGCATCCGCCGGCGCGACTCTTCGTCAATCTCAACCCTCGCGAGTACTGGAGCTTGCTCGAACAGATGGACCTGTTTCTCGGAAACTCGAGCAGCGGCATCATGGAAACGCCGACGCTTCGGCTCCCGACCGTCAACGTCGGTCGCCGGCAGCAGGGACGCACGCGGGCGCGGAACATCATCGACGCCGGGCCCGGCACGGACGCCGTCCTGGCGGCGATCGCGCGCGCCCTCGATCCGACCTTCCGCGCGTCGCTTGCGGGAATGGAGAATCCGTACGGCGATGGACGGGCCGGCGAGCGGATTGCCGAGATCCTCGGCAGCGTGCCGCTCGGAGACGCGCTGCTTCATAAGCGGGCCGCCCCGCTTCCCGAATGATGAGGATTCCGCTTTCGACCCCCGACATCACCGATGTCGAGATCGAGGCCGTCGCGGCCGTCCTGCGCACGCCTTGGCTGAGCCGCGGCCCACGTCTCGCGGAGTTCGAGCGCGAGCTGGCCGCGCGCGTCGGGGTGGCCCACGGCGTGGCGGTCAGTTCGGGCACGGCAGGATTGCACCTCTCGGTCCGGGCATGCGGGGTCAAGGCGGGCGACGAGGTCATCACATCGCCGTTCGGGTTCATTGCGTCGGCCAATGCGATCCTCTACGAGCATGCCGTGCCCGTGTTCGTCGACGTGGATCCGGTTGGGCTGAACATCGATCCCGAACGGATTGAGGCTGCCATCACGTCGAGGACCCGCGCCATTCTCGTCGTTCATACCTTCGGAAGGCCGGCGCCCATGCCACGTATCCTCGCCATCGCGCGCGCCTACAGGCTGGCCGTGATCGAGGATGCGTGCGAGGCCATCGGCGCGAAAGTCGACGGCCGGACGGTGGGAAGCCTCGGGACGTGCGGGGTGTTCGGCTTTTATCCCAATAAGCAGATCACGACCGGCGAAGGCGGCATGATCGTCACCGGCGATCCGGAACTGGCGGCCATGTGTCGGAGCCTGCGGAACCAGGGCCGCGACGAGGGCGAGGGCGCGATGTCTGATGCGCACGCCCGTTTGGGCTACAACTATCGCCTGTCGGAACTCGCGTGCGCGCTTGGGATCGCACAGCTCCGTCGCCTGGACACGCTCCTCGCTCATCGTCGAGCGGTGGCGATGCGCTACCACGAGCGGCTCGCCGGCCAACCGGCCTTGGTGCTGCCCGCCGTGGACGCCGCCGGCAGCCAAACGAGCTGGTTCGTCTACGTCGTCCGATTGGCGCCGGCCTTCAGCGGCGAAGATCGCGACTGGGTTGCAGCCGAGATGCGGCGGCGCGGCATCGGCTGCGGGCGCTACTTCCCTCCCATCCACCTGCAGCCGCACGTGCAGGCGGCGCTGGGCCATCGTTGCGGAGATTTCCCGGTCGCGGAAGCCGCATCGGCCCGCACGCTCGCCCTGCCCTTTTCGAGCCACATCACCGATGACGAGCTCGATGACGTGTGTGAGACGCTGTTGAACCTTCTTGCTTCTTGCGACCTGTAAAGGCGCGGAGGACGTCGGGCGGCAAGGGCGCATCGAAATCTGCCGCCGCCCACATTAGTAGGCCAGGCGATTCAGGGCGCCATTCCATCGGTTCGTCGATACGAGCACATCGGGAAACACATGATCCAGGATTTCGGAACGACTGTTCCAGGCGTAGAATCTCTGAGGCGACGGTTCGGTTCTATGTCGACCCAGCGACGGATCAGCTCCAGGCGCTCGCCATGCACAAGGCGACGCCGCTCTCAGGGACGGCCAGGCGTCCGTGTTGATCGAGTCACCGAGCCTTGGCTTCCCAACGGCGTTCTCGTGGATGGCAACCGGCTGATCGTGGCAACCGACGGTCGGCCCGGTCCGGGCGGGACGCCGGGGCGCCTGTTCGCCGTCGACTTGCGCACCAAGTCGCTGACCCTTATCGCGACCGGCTCGATCGGCACGCCGGACGGCGTCGAACTAGACGGCCGCGGTGGGTACATCGTGAGTGACGTCGGCGGCGGCAGGATTCTCCAGGTCACCGCGAGCGGCGAGGTGCGCCTCCTGCGGCAGCTCGCGCCGCAGACCGCAGACATCGCGTTCATCCCGGCCTTGGGCCTGCT
>JAHFUI010000113.1:0-8308 GCA_023265175.1 Acidobacteriota bacterium | reverse complement strand
GACATGAAGGTCGGCGGGGTCGCGGAGACGATCACCGTCACCGGTGAGACGCCGGTGGTCGACGTGCAGAGCACGAGGCGTGAGGTCACGTTCAGCAACGAGACGATGCGGGGCCTGCCAGCCGTTCGCAGCTACAGCTATCTGCTCACAGCCGTGCCGGGAATCCAGCCGAACGTCACCGACGTCAACACCGGTCCCGTGTTCGCGATCTTTCCCGTGCACGGCGGCCGCGGCGTCGAGTCGCGCCTCACGGTTGAAGGCCTGAACATCAGCAATCCGCCGGGTGGCAACCAGCCACCGAACTACACGGCCGACATCGCCAATTCGTCGGAAGTCACGGTGATGACGGCGGGCGGCCTCGGTGAGTTCGAAACCGCTGGCGTGCAGATGAACATCGTGCCGAAGCAGGGTGGCAACAACCTGAGCGGCTTGATCGCGGGATCCGGCTTCTCGAAAGGCATGCAATCGAACAACTACTCCGCCGATCTGCAGGCGCGAGGCGCGGGGGCGCCGAACCCGACGTACCACGTGTACGACTTCAATGCGGCGGTCGGTGGCCCGATCCTGAAGGACAAGCTCTGGTACTACATGAGCGTTCGCGAACAGGGTTCCCGGCGCAACATTCTGAACGTCTACAACAACCTGAACGCCGGCAACGCCAGCGCGTGGACGTATGCGCCGGATTTCAACAGCCCGGCTGTCTACGACCGGCAGTGGGAGAACTACACGCCGCGCATCACATGGCAGGCGTCGCAGAAGAACAAGTTCACGTTCTCGTGGGATGAGCAGCCCGTGTGCCGGACGTGCACCGGCACGGCATCGTTCAGCGGCTCGCCGTCGTCGACAACGGCCCCGGAAGCGGACGGCCACGGCGAGTTCAGTCCACAGCGCGTCCAGACCGCGCGTTGGACGTCGACCTTCACGAACAAGCTGCTCCTCGAAGCCGGCCTCGGGAACACGTATTATCAGTGGGGCGACCGCGAGCTCAGTCCGAATCCGACAGAGAACCTGATTCGTGTTACAGAAACTCAGGCGGTGATTAACCCACAGGGTACAGTCGGGTCGATGACGTACCGCTCGCAGAACTGGCTGATCAACCAGACCGACGGAGCGAACTGGTTCTTCAACGCCTCGTATGTCACCGGGGCGCACAGCATGAAGTTCGGTTACCAGGGCAACTGGTGGCGCGACGACCGCGAGATCCACGCGAATACGCAGAACCTCGCGTACCAGTTCATCGGTGGGCGCCCGACTCAGATTACCGAGTACGCGAATCCGTACTTCAACAACGCGCGTGCGATGATGACGTCGTTCTTCGCGCAGGATCAGTGGACCTTCAACCGGCTCTCGCTGCAGGGCGCGGTGCGCTACGACCATCCCTGGAGCTGGTTCCCGGCCGTGACGCAGCCGGCGGGCACCTTTTTCCCTGGGGTCACCTTCCCGCGTTCGGACGGCGTGACCGGCTATCACGACATCACGCCGCGCATGGGCGCCGCCTATGACGTCTTCGGCAATGGCAAGACAGCGCTAAGGGTCAGCCTCGGCAAGTACCTGCAAGGCGCCAGCGTCGGCAATCTGGCGTCGGGCTCGAACCCGTCGCTCCGCATTCCGGGCGGCGTCGCCGCGTCGTTCGCCAACCCGTCGGTGACCCGCACGTGGACCGACGCCAACGGCGACAAAGTACCCAACTGCGATCTGACGAATCCGCTCGCCCAGAACCTCGTGGGCGTGACCCCGATCGACCCGACGAAGGACTCGTGCGGTCTGATCAGCAACACGCTGTTCGGGTCGAACCAGTTCGTCGGCGCGAACTACGACTCCGGTGTGCTCAGCGGGTGGGGCGTGCGTCCGTGGGACTGGTCGTTCGGAGTCTCGGTCCAGCAGGAGCTTTTCCCGAAAGCGTCGGTTGAAGTCGGGTACTACCGCCGGAAGTTCGCGCAGTTCACGACGGGCGGCACCGTGACCGACAATCTCAACCTCGCACCGAGCGACTTGACCGCGTTCTACCTGACCGCGCCGAGCGACCCGCGTCTGCCAGGCGGCGGCGGCTACCAGGTGGGGCCGCTGTACAACCTGACCCCGGCGGCATTTGCGCGGGCGCAGAATCTGCTGATCAAGTCGACGAAGGATGTCGGCGACGATACGCGCGTGTTCAACGGCGTGGATGTGACGTTCAACGTGCGCGCCGCGAAGGGCTTCACCTTCTCGGGCGGCACCAGCACGGGCAAGGTCGTCAACGACTGGTGCGCGATTCGCGCGGCGGTGCCTGAAACGTACACGCTCAACCCGTACTGCCACGTCGAGTCGCCCTTCCTGACGTCGTTCAACGGTTTGGCCTCCTACGTCATCCCGAGAATCGACGTGTTGATCAGCGGCGTCTATCGCGACCGTCCCATCCTCAACGGGACCCCGAACAACGCCAGTACCGACCAGCTCGGCGGTTCGCTGCCCGCGACCTTCACGTTCACCGCGACGGATGCGTTCGGGACCGCGGTCGCGCAGCAAATCGGTCGCCCGTTGACGGGGGGTCCATTCTTGGTGAACCTGATAACCCCCGGCACGTTGTACGGCGGCGGCACGTTGTACGGCGAGCGCAACCGATCAATCGACCTGAGTCTCAAGAAGATCATCCGCATGGGTAGGCGGCGCCTCACGGCGGGGCTCGACATCTACAACCTGGCGAACAGCGACACCACCCTCTTCTACAACACGACGTTCGTTCGGAATGTCACCGGCTGGCAGACGTCGTTGGCGTACATGAACCCGCGCGTGTTCCGTCTCGCCGCGGAGTTCGCGTTCTAAGGTTCGTCCTTCGAGGGAGCCTGCGCCGCCGCAGGCTCCCTCCTTCGCTCCCCAATTACAGATCGTCCATTCACGACTCGGTTGTTTGAGACATCGCTGGGACGTACTTCGATGCTACAAGCTCATCCCTGAGACCCGGAGCGTCCCTTTGCGCAGCGCGCGCAGTTTCATGATGTAGAAAATCACCGGCGTGATCACGAGCACGTGAATCGTCGACGTCACCATCCCTCCGATGATCGGCGCGGCGATCGGCTTCATGACGTCCGACCCGACGCCCGTGCTCCACATGATCGGCACGAGCGCCGCCATCACGACGCTGACGGTCATCAGCTTCGGCCGTAAGCGCAGCACGGAGCCGGCGATGGTCGCCTCACGAATGTCCTCGACGGTGATGTCGCCACCGCGGCGGAGCCGCTTATCGAGCGCCTCGTGCAGGTAGACGACCATGACGACGCCGGTCTGCACCGCCACGCCGTACAACGCGATGTACCCGACCCAGACCGCGACCGAAAAATTGTACCCGAGCAGCCACTGCAGGATGATGCCGCCCGTCATCGCGTACACCACCGAGAGCATGACGACGGTCGCTTCGGACGCCGAGTGGAACGTGAGGTACAGCAGCAGAAAGATGATGAAGAAGACGACGGGGACCAGAATCTTCAGCCGCTCGCGCGCACGCACCTGGAACTCGTACTGGCCGGTCCACAGCAACGTGTACCCGGGCGGCAGTTTGAGGCGCTCGCCGATCACCCGCTTGGCTCGCTCGACATAGCCGCCGATGTCGCGAGTCGCCGTGTCGAGGTAGACGTATCCCGCCAGTTGCGCGTTCTCGTCGCGGATCATGGCCGGTCCCGGCGTGAGTGTGATCTGCGCGAGCTGTCCGAGCGGGATCTGCGCGCCCAGCGGCGTCTTGACGAGCACGCGCTCGAGCTGCGGCAGCTCCTCCCGGAAGTTGCGCTCGTAGCGCACGTTCACCGGGTAACGTTCGCGCCCTTCAATCGTGCGCGTGACGTTCTGTCCGCCCACGGCGGCCTCGATGACATCCTGAACGTCCGCCATCGACAGGCCGTGACGGGCGATGGCCTCCCGGTCGATGGTGATGTCCGCGAAATATCCTTGGGCCACGCGTTCCGCGTACACGCTGCGTGTTTCCGGAAGATCCTTCAACAGGCGCTCGATCTCGCCGCCGATCCGCTGGATCTCGTTGAGATCGCCTCCGAGGATCTTGATTCCGACCGGCGTCTTGATGCCGGTCAGCAACATGTCCAACCGATTGCGAATCGGCTGCGTCCAGACGTTGGGGAATCCTGGAAACTGCAGCCTCCGGTCCATGTCGGCCTGCAATGTGTCGAGCGTCATCCCGGCGCGCCACTGCTCGCGCGGCTTCAACGTGACGGTGGTGTTCACCATGCCCATCGGCGTGTTGTCGGTGGAGGTCGTGCCGCGGCCCACCGTGCCGAAGACGCGATCCACCTCCGGGTACGTGCGCAGCATCCTGTCCTGGACCTGCAGCAGCCGCGTCGCCTCGGTGATCGAGAGCCCCGGGGGCGACGTCGGCATGTACAACTGCGATCCTTCGTAGAGCGGCGGCATGAATTCGCTGCCGATCACGAACAGCAGCGGGATCGCGAGCGGCACGATCGCGAAGTTGATCAGCAGGGCCGTCCATTTCAACCTGAGAGCGGCACGGATGACCGGTTCGTAGAGCCACGCAAAGAACCGCGAGATCGGATTCCGCGACTCGGCCTTGAGCCGTTTGCCGCGAATGAAGATCGTCATCAACACGGGCACCAGCGTGATCGCCAGGAGGGACGCGGCCAACATCGCGCATGTCTTCGTGAACGCCAGCGGCCTGAACATTCGACCTTCCTGCGCCTCCAGCAGGAAGACCGGGACGAACGACACGATGATGATCGCGAGCGAGAAGAAGATCGTGCGTCCCACCTGCTTGGCGGCCCGAATCACCTGACGCGGCTGATCCTCGTACGTCCCCGCGGCCGTGGGCTCCGCGCCGGCGACGGTCCCCACCTCCGGTTCGGAGACGTGGCGGTACGCGTTCTCGACCATGACGATCGAGGCGTCGACCAGCACGCCGATCGCCAGAGCCAGACCGCCGAGCGACATGATGTTGGAGCTGACGCCAAGGTAGTACATCGGAATGAACGACGCCACGACGGCGACCGGCAGCGTGAGAATCGGGATCAGCGCCGACTTGAAGTGAAACAGAAAGATGATGATGACGATCGAGACGACGACCGCTTCTTCGATCAGCGTGTGCCTGAGCGTCGCGATCGATTCTCCAATCAGCCACGAGCGGTCGTAAGTCGGCACCACTTTCACACCCGGCGGCACCGCGTTCTGGACGTCGGCCAGCTTCGCCTTCACGCGATCGATCACCCTCAACGCGTTCTCTCCGAAGCGCATCACGATGATGCCGCCGACCACTTCGCCCTTCCCGTCCAGCTCCGCGACGCCGCGCCGAATGTCCGGTCCGAGCCGCACCCGCGCCACGTCGCGGACGCGGATCGGCGTGCCATGGGCATCGGCTCCCAGCGAGACGCCTTCGATGTCGCCGATCGATTTCAAATAACCGCGGCCGCGGACCATGTACTCGCGCCCGGAAAATTCCAGGAGCCGTCCCTCCACGTCGTTGTTGCTCGCTTTGATGGCCTGGACGACGTCCTTGGCCGAGACGTTGTAGGCGGCCAGCTTGGTGGGATCGAGATTGACCTGATACTGCTTGACGAAGCCGCCGATGCTGGCCACCTCCGCGACACCGGGCACCGAGGCGAGCCAGTAGCGCAGATGCCAGTCCTGGAACCCGCGCAGCTCCGCGAGATTGTGCGTGCCAGTTTCATCGACAAGGGCGTACTCGAACACCCAGCCGACACCCGTCGCGTCCGGGCCGATGACGGCATTGACCCCTTCCGGCAGCTGTCCGCGAATCCCCTGCAGGTACTCGACGACGCGGCTGCGCGCCCAGTACATGTCGGTACCGTCTTGAAAGATGACGTAGACATACGAGATGCCGAAGTCGGTGAAGCCGCGCACCGATTTCACGCCGGGCGTGGAGATCAGCGCCGTCACGATCGGATACGTGATCTGGTCCTCGATGATGTCGGGGCTGCGTCCCATCCACTCGGTCGAGACGATGACCTGGACGTCCGAGATGTCGGGGACCGCATCGAGCGGCGTGTTCACCATCGCCCACACGCCCCAGAGCGTGAGGATCACGGTCCCGGTGAAGACCAGGAACCGGTTGCGGGCGCACCAATCGATGATGCGTTCGATCATTATTTATCTCTCGCGGGGCCCCACCCCCGCTCGCCGACGTCCTCGCGCCGTTGCGCTCGGACGTATCCAGAACAGGTCGTCACAGAAGGCCCCGCCTCTCGCTCGCCGACGTCCTCGCGCCGTTGCGCTCGGACGTATCCAGAACAGGTCGTCACAGAAGGGCCCCGCCCCAGCTCGCTGATGCCGTCGTACGCCGTGCGCCTCATCGAGCGACCATTGCCAGTTGCCTCGATCCCACGCGCTGCCCGTTGCGGGTGACAACGACCGTCACATCCCAACGGCCGGCCATCATCACTTCGCCAGGCCCGCGGTACACGCCTCCGCCGACGGCCGGCACCTTCACCTGATTCCGCATCGCCGGCATGTTCATCGTCGGCATCGCCGCCATGAAGAACTGCAGCGACACCTCCGCATCGTCCACCGGCTTGCCGCTCGCGTCCTTCAACGTGATCTCGAATGTGTTATCGCCGCCGGTCCTGAGTGGATCGGGCTGGGTGCGCACGGTGATGCTCACCTGCTCGGCGGGCACGGAGACAGGGCGATCAGGGACAGCCGCCTCGAAGGCTTGGAGCGATGCCCGCAACTGGCTTTCAGAATCGAGAAAGAAAGTCGCGCCGCTCGCCACCTGCTCGCCTTCTTTCAGGCCATCGAGAATCTGAATGCCGCCTTGCAACCGCCGGCCGATTTTCACGCGGCGCGGCTCGAAGTGTCCGTCGCCTTGCGCCACGAACACGAGCTGTTCGCGACCGGAATCGAGGACGGCGTCGCTTGGCACGACCAAGCCGCTTCCCCCTGCGCCGTGAAGCTCCACCTTCGCGTACAGACCTGGCTTGAGCCGCCCTCCCGAATTCGCCAACGTCACCCGGACTTTGACGGTGCGCGTGGCCTCGTCAACGGTCGGATACACGTACGCGACTCGTCCGGTGAAGCGCTCGCCCGGATAGGCCTCCATCATCACGGTGGCTTGCGCGCCGACTCGAATCTGCGCGAGGTCCTGTTCGGAGACATTGGCCTCGACCCACACCACCGACAGATCGGCGACCTTGTACAGCGTTTGGCCTGGCATCACGTGCATGCCCCTGACGGCTGTCTTCTCGATGACGAAACCGCCGACGGGCGATCGAAAGGTGACAGCCGCGACGGGCTCGCGCTTCTGTTCGAGCGTCTCGATGTCGGCGGGCGGTACATCCCACAACGCGAGACGTTCTCGCGCGGCAGCGACGATCTGATCGGCATGGATCCGCGCGTCAGACATTTGCGACTGCTGAAGCTGATCGCGTGTCTTGAGCGCCAGCAGATATTCGGTTTCGGTGGCGAGCAGATCGGGGCTGTAGATGGTGAACAGCGGCTGTCCACTGCGGATCGGCTGCCCTGTGGAATCCACGAACAGCTCGCGGATATACCCGTCAAGTTTCAGATTGACGTCCGCGAGCCGGGTCTCGTCGTAGCGCACCTGCCCAACCGCGGTGATTGACTGCGCCACGCTCGCGCGCGTGACCGCCACGGTGCGGACGTTCATGAGTTGCTGGCGGCGCGGATCAATCGTCACGTCGCCGCGGTTCGTGACGCCGGCATTGGAGGGCGGGGCCGTTGTGATCCCCTGTGTTGTGCCACCGCCAGGCGCCGGCTGCGTCGCGCGCGAGAGGCGCCATCGGAGCGCATAGCCCGCTCCCGCGAGCGCGCCGATCGCGAGCAGAACGCCGACGAAGGCCTTGCCACGATGGGTGAAGGCCATGTGTTACTCCTTCTCCGTTGTGTTGGCCTCAGCGACCATCGTCGCCGGAAGCTCGCTCCCGACGGCTCGTTCGAGATCCGCAAGCGCCTGCTCGAGCTCGCTCAGCGCTTTGAGGTAATCGAGCTGCGTGTGCACCAGCATGCGCTGGTTATCGAGCATCGCGAGAAAGTCCCCGCGGTCGTTCTGATAGCCGATTCGAGAGACTTCCAACGTCTGTTGGGACAAGGGAATAAGTGTGGTGCGCAACAGCGCCGCGCGCTCCTCGGCGGCTTTGACACGCACGTAGGCGTCTTGCACGGCCAGGCGCAGCCCCTTCTCGACGCTTTTCACACGCGCCGCCGCCGCTTCGCCGTTCGCCATCGTTTCCGCCACGCGCGCGTCGAGTCTGCCGCGCGACCACGGCGCCCGCGGCCACGTGATGCCCACCCGCGCCAGAATCCCATCGTCTCCATGCGGCGTGAGCATGTATCCGCCCTG
>JAHFUI010000112.1 GCA_023265175.1 Acidobacteriota bacterium | reverse complement strand
CTAGACAAGGGGGTACCTACGGCAGCGACTGGTCCTCTCCTACTCGGAGGCCGAGGAGGCGCATCACGCGGTTCATCACGCCGGGCCGTTCGCGGGCGGCGGCGGAATCCGCCTGCGTGAGGATGTCGAGGCACTCGGCGACCGACTTCACCACGCCGATGCCGAGACGTTTCGCGGCGGTCGGAAGATGCTTCTCGTCTTCGCGCCAGACCAGAATCGCGCGCGCCTTCGAGTCCACGACGACGTCGAGGCAGTTCTCTGGACGGTCGTCGACGACGATGTCGAGGCCGAGCGAGGCGGCGATGCGTCCGCGCGAGCCCTGGACGACGTAGACACTCGGGAGCGTGAAGCCGTGTGATTCCAGCCAGCGTTGTGTCTGCACCTGCGCGGTTGCGCCCACGGTCTCGGGGCGCTTCGTCAGGAAGATCACTTCCCACCGGCGATCGGTCGCGACGGTTGCCAGACGCTGAACGGCCGCCGGTTCGATCTCCACCAGTTTTTCCCAGAAGTTTTCGATCGACTCCACGTGGCGCCACAGGCGCCGCTGCTGGCGCGAGGTCATCTTGAGTTGAAGGAGCGCGGGAGCGTTGTCCGGCACGCCCTCCGCCGCCGCCGGGCGCTCGGGCACGGTGCTGGCTGGCGTGTCTTCGGAGCTAACCGCATCACTCCCGGACGCGCGCTCCTGGAGACGACGCGTCATCGGCTCGCCGAACAGGACTTCGGCCTGGCGAACCAGTTCCGATTCCATGTCCGCGAGGACGCCGTCGAGATCGAATGCGATGCGAAGTGGCAATGTTCAACCGTGGCGCAGGTCTTCCTCAGACCAGCAGCATCTTATCTGGTTCGAGTCGGACGAGAAAGTGCGCGTGTAGGAAGGATCGCGGCCCATTCGCATCTCGCCTCTTCAACGATCAAAAGTTTCCACTGGGGTTGTCTTTGTCAGCCCCTTCACGGCGCGTCGCAAGCATTTCAGATGAATACAGCATTCAGCAAACGACCCGGACATGGTCTCCGTCTTGCCGAGCCCATGTTGGATGTCCCTAATCGGATCGTTGGTCATTAGAGCGTTTCGGTGGTATCGGAAGGCGCTCGTCCAGACGCCGCCAGTGCAAACGATCGCGAGGAAGAAAGTCGTTGCCTTCATCGGCTGTCACGAAGACCATACGGTCCTCGACGAGGTGCTCGAGCCCGGCGACTACCAGGTATTGTTCGTTACGTCGATCGAGAGCGCCTACTCTGAAATTGCCAACGCGTTGCCCGATCAGGTGGTCCTGTGTATGCGGGCGGATGATGAGCGCAGTCTTCGGGTGTTATCGATGCTGAACCTCGACCCGCGCACTCACTGCATTCCGATGACGACGTGCGTGACCTGTGTGGTTGGCGACCACGACGAGGGAGCCGGCGGCGAGGGTGTGAGCTGGCTCGCGCAGACGAGGCCTGGCATCGTGATGCACTGATGTACCCAAGCAAAGCGAACAAAGTCTGGCAGGGCCGGCGACGCCGAGCGCGATTTTTCACGCCCGGCGTCGGGAAGTGGGGTGTGGGCATTGCGGATGATCAAGACGAGATTCAAGAACGGCGCCAGACCGTAGACCGGCGACGCCGTCATTGGAGCACGGGCTGCTAGGCGCTCACCCGGCGAAACGGGAGGTCCGCGGGCCTCGTGGCACGGAGGGCCCGGAAACGCTGGAACGGCAGATGGCAATCGTGCTGTTTGAGGAACCCGAGAAAGCGTTTGTAGTCCGCGGCCGGCATGTTGAACAGGCCCAGCAGGACTTGGTAGCTGCCGTGGGTATGTTCCAGGCCGGCGCGGATGATGTGCCGCATGTCGTCACGAATGATATCGCGCGACATGAACGCCGCGTACGCCGAGGTCCAGAACGATTCCCTGTGGACCAGCAACCGTTCGAGAATCGCTTCGACGCGCGCTTCGTGCGGGCCGGCGTGCCCCACATTCTTCGGCGCGCTCTCATTCGCCGCACTGACGGCCGCCAGAACCTCTTTTGGCAGATGAGCAGGTTCGATCACCTGCGTCGTGGCGCGCGACACGACGCGCTCGATCAGGTTTCTCAGCTCCCGGATGTTGCCCGGCCAGGGGTACCTGGCGAGGAGCTCGATCGCCTGGTCGCTGAAGACGGGCGCGGCTCGCCCGTGTTGCTGCCCGAAGAGACCGCCGTAGTGATCCAACAGCAGCGTGATGTCGCCGGCCCGCTCACGCAGCGGAACGATGTGGAGGTGGAACACGTTCAAGCGGTAGTACAGGTCTGCGCGAAACTCGCGCGCGGAGACCGACTCGAAGAGGTTGCGATTGGTGGCGGTGATGATGCGCACGTCCACATGAGTGCGTGCCGCGCCCGCGCCGACGGTCTGAAGCTCGCCGGTCTCCAGAAACCTGAGAAAGAGCGCCTGCATGCGCAGGCTCATTTCCCCGACCTCGTCGAGAAAAACCGTCCCCCCGTGCGCCTGTCGAAGAAGCCCCGGGTTGTCGCGAAACGCTCCGGTGAAGCTGCCGCGCGCGTGACCAAAAAACTCGGACTCCAGGAGCGTATCCGGAACGCCGGCACAGTTGATGGTGACAAAAGGAGCCCTGCTGCGCCGGCTCCCGTGATGGATTTCGTGGGCGACGACCTCTTTGCCCACGCCGGTCTCTCCGGTCAGCAGCACCTTCGCCTCGGACCGCGCCGCCGACTCGATGTCGATGCGGAGCTGCGCGACGCTGGGACTCATTCCCAGGAGCGTGTGGCGTTTTGTCGGGATCGGTGTGTCGATAGGTTGCATGTTCGCTTTCATGAACGAACGGGCGGATGATTGCGCAAGCCGTGAGAACGCGCAACTCAATCCGAGATCGGGGCTACGACTGTTGTCGTCTTGATGACGTCTGCGTCGGCGCGCAATCGATGCGCAACGACACCGAATTTGCGCGCTACGAGACGTCGCAGCAACGCCAGTCGTGAACCGAGCCTCTGTTGACAATACGTCATAAAGAGTCTGTTATTTCTATAATAATTACTCTTAAGTGTCAAATAAAATCATCGCGCCCAGCAATCTGAGCTCCCGATTCGTCTCAAGGCTGTTTTTGGGCTGATGCCAGAAACGCGTGCGGCAATCGAGCCGCGCCAGCCGCTGCCCACCGCACTACTACTCCTCCCAAAAGAAGACTTATTTCTGCCTTTCATCGGACTCCTTTCAAAATGCCATCGCTAAGTCATTGAATAATAGGCTCTTAGATGCGACGTAAAATTCAGTTGACACGCGGGCTCGACTTTATAAAATGCGCGCCCTCACGGTAAACCGATCCCGAACGCGTTGTTTTTCGGGGATCCGAACCGTGGTCATCGAGGGTGACACGGTTCGCGGGTTTTCGACTTCTTCCGGAAAGGGCCGGATGTAAGTCGCGGGGCGAAGCTTTATCTTCATATTCTCTTTTGAGGCATACAGTCATGCCGAGCGCAGTCTTTTCTCCGTGTCAACCAGTGCACGAGCCGCGTCCCCAGAAGCCACGTCCGGTCTTGTTTCTGGATTGTCCAGCAGGCATGCGGGGCGGCATCGAGCGGGAGCTCGGGACGGCCGATCTGAAGGTCGTGTGGGCCGAGTCGAGTGCCGCCGCCACTGTGGAACTGCGGCGCCGCGACATGCCCGTGCTGGTCAGCTTCTCGCGTGGCGTCAGCGCGCTGAAGTTCATCAGCGAGCTCCGCGCCTACAACCCTGCGATTCCTCTGTTTGCGGTCGTCGAACCGGACCGGCCGGACCTGGTCACCGAAGCTGTGCTGGCCGGCGTCGCGGACGTGCTGACGCCGGAGGTGAGCGGGGCACGGCTGGCCGCCGCGATCGCGGGCGAGGCGGGGAGGGGCTTGACCGAGACCGTGTCGACTCCCGCCACGGGGCCTCATGATTTCTACAGTCATTCTGCCGCGATGCGTGAGGCGTGCGCCGCGATGACGCGCGCGCCGGCCACGCGCGCAGGCGTTCTCATTCACGGCGAAGACGGCACGGGACGTCGGATGGCGGCCCGCGCGATTCACGCCGCCGCCGAGGCGGCGCGGCCGGGCCGGTTCATTTCCGTCGATTGTGCCGCGTTCGAAGCCCAACAACTCGAGCACGAGCTCTTCGGCACGGCGGCCCGCGCCGACGAGGACGGTCTGCCGGCGCGCGGGCTGGAGCGAGTGAGCCGCACCGGTCGTCTTCACGCGGCGCTCGGCGGCACGCTGTATCTCCAGAACGTTCCGGACGCGTCGACGCGCGTCCAGCGTCGGCTCGCGCGCGCGCTCCGTGATCGGGAGGTCGTCGTCGACGATGGGACGTCGGTTGTCTTCGACGTGCGATGCATGACCGGCGCTGACGACAGCCTCGCCGTGGCGGTTCAGGACGGACGCGTCGAAGAGGCACTCTACCGGCGTCTGTCGGCGGTTCGCATCGACCTGCCGCCGCTCAGGAATCGCCGCGAAGATATTCCCGCATTGGCCAACCACTTCCTCCGCGAGACGTGCGCTTCGCTGCAGGTGCCCCTCAAGATGTTTTCGCGGTCGGCCTTGGCGCTGTTCACGGCGCTTCCGTGGCGCGGGAACGCGACCGAGCTCGGGGAGCTGATGCAGACGATTCTGAGCCGCACCAGCCACCGAGGCATCGGCGTGGAAGACGTGCTGGCGCACGTCCGTCTCGACACGGGTTCGATCGCGCTGAGCCAGAGCGGCACGCTGCGTCAGGCCCGCGCCCGGTTCGAGCACGAGTACATCGCCGCCACCTTGCGGCAGCACCGCGGCCGCATTACACAGGCTGCCAAGACGCTGGGCATCCAGCGTACGAATCTGTACCGGAAGATGCGCACGCTCAAGGTTGCCCAACCGAGGCCCCGATGACGTCTCACTTGGGTCGCCGGCGTCGCGAAACCGATACGCATCGTGAATCACATTTGCCCCAATCGCGCCGAGCGTCGATAGTGCGGCTTACGGGCGCGGATCGCGTTCGTGTTCAGCGGGCTTGGCCTGCAAGTGAGGTGACTGACATGCGTCGTGTTCTAGTTGTTGCGCTCGCGCTCTCGTTGGCTGTACCTGCCTCGGCGGTGTTCGCGGCAGGCGCCGGACAGGCTCCCGGAACCGCGTCGATCGCGGGATCGGCGCGAGGCGCCGCCGGACGAGCGGCGGCCAACTTCACGGTTCGTCTTCGCGATCTCGCGACCGGCCAGCTGGCCGGAACAACGACCACCGGTGCCGGAGGGCAGTTCACCTTCGCCGGCATCAACCCTGGGAACTACGTTATCGAGGTGGTGAACGCGTCGGGCGAGATCGTCTCGACGAGCGCCAGCATCTCCGTGGCCAGTGGGGCCGCGGTGACGGGCGTCTCGGTGTCGGCGCCGGCGGCGGTGATTGCGGGCGGCGGCTCGTTTTTCGGATCGACGCTCGGATTGCTGACGATCGCGGCCGCAGGCGCCGGCGTCGCGGGTTTCTCGATCGCCGCGGGCCGGGCCCCGACGAGCCCGTCGCAGTAATTCCCTCTGGCGGTGAGGGTCCGTCGGGACCCTCACCGGATTTCATTCCTCCGTACTCCAACACGTGAACTCGTCCACTCGTCTTTCTGTCCTAGGTGTGGCCGTGATGCTCAAATTCGTGCCCGTTGCCGTCGCGTTGGTGGTGTTCTGCAGGCCGGCGTTCGCGCAGTCGACGCCGGAAGAAGCAGCCTCCAAGGCCCGAATCCAGGTCGGACGGCTGCGGCTCAATCCGACGATCGCCCTGACCGACGTGGGCGTCGACGACAACGTGTTCAACGAGGCGGATGCAAACCGCCCGAAGAGCGACTTCACCATGACCGTCACGCCTGCGACCGACGCGTGGCTGCGTCTCGGCCGCTCGTGGATCACGGCCTCGATGAAAGAGGACCTTGTCTATTACGGGCGCTTCGCCAGTGAGCGATCGATGAACGGGACGTACAAAGCGGACGCGCTCGTGCGGCTGAATCGGCTGTCGTTCACGGTTGGCGGAGACTACCGGAACGCCCGTGACCGGCCCGGATTCGAGATCGACGCGCGATCGCAGCACACCGAAGCGGGGTACCGCGGCGCAATGGAGCTGCGCGCGTTCAGCAAGACGTTCGTGTCGGTGACCGCGGAGCGCTCGACGGTCGCCTTCGCCCGGGACGCGCTGTTTCTTGGCGCGAGCCTCCAGCAGGAGCTGGATCGGACCATGACGGTCGTCGGCGTCACAGCCCGACATCAGCTCACGCCGGTGACGGGACTGAGGATCGAGCTGCAGCGGCAGGAGGATCGCTTCGAGTTCTCGCCTGGACGGGACTCGAGCAGTACACGCATCGACGGAGGCGTGACCTTTGGCGCCCGGATCGGCGGCGTGGCCATGTTCGGCTTCAGCCGCTTCGAGCCGCACGCCGCCGACCTGCCCGGTTACACCGGACCGAATGCGAGCGTGAATATGACGTTCGCCCTCGTGGGTTCGACGCGCCTGGCCGTTCGCGCGCTCCGCGACCTGCGGTACTCGTACGACTTCCAACAGCCGTACTACGTCAACACGGGCGGTGACATGTCGGTCACGCAGGGCCTCCGCGGACCGCTCGACGGAACCATGAGGGCCGGCGTCCAGCAGCTCGCGTTTCGCGGGCGAATCGGGACGATCGCGCAGCCCGACCGGACCGACCTCATCCACTCAATCGGCGGCGGCCTCGGCTATCGCGTCTCGCCCGACATGCGCGTCGGGTTCAACGTCGATCGGCAGCGACGGACATCGGATCTTTCCGGTCACGGCTACGGCGGCATGCGCTACGGGACATCGGTGACATATGGATTCTAAGTATCGACGCCCGGTTTTCTTCGTCATCACTCTCGCGTTTCTCGTCGGGGCGGCGGCGTCTCGGGCCTCGGGCCAGTCGCCGGCGCCGGCGCCGACCGACTACGTCGTCGGGCCTCACGACGTGCTCACGATCACCAGCTACGACCAGGCCGATCTTTCAGGGAAGTTCACGGTTGAAGCCGACGGCACGTTCACCTTCCCCCTGATCGGCCGCTTCAAGGCCGGAGGTTTCACGCTCAGAACCGTGGAGGAGAATCTGAAGGGTCGGCTCCGGAACGACGAGTATTTCCGGAACCCGCAGATCACCGTCGCGGTCGAGCAGTACCGCAGCCAGAAAGTCTTCATCGTCGGCGAGGTCAGATTGCCCGGATCCTACCCGGTGTCGGGCGACCTGACGCTCGTCGAAGCGCTGGCCCGCGCAGGCTCAACGCTCCCGACGGCCAGCGGCGACGTCATCATCGTGCACCCCGTCGCCGGCCAGGCGCCGGCCGGCCCGGTGTTGCCGGCGCAGGAGAACGCCGACAACGTGGTGCGCATCGATCTGCGCGATCTCCAGAACGGCGGGGCTGTCAACAACACTGCGCTGCGCGACGGCGACACGGTCTTTGTGCCGCGCGCCGAAAGCATTTACCTGTTCGGGCAGGTCAAGAATCCAGGCGCGTACGCACTGCAGCAGCGGAATACGACCGTGCTTCAGGCCTTGTCGCTGGCCGGCGGCGTGGCGGATCGGGGATCGATGTCGCGCATCCGCATTGTGCGGATCGTGAGCGGTGAGAAGAAGGAGCTCCGGGTGACGCTGACCGACATCGTCCGCGCCGGAGACACGATTATCGTTCCAGAGAGGTTCCTCTGATGTCAGACCAGATGCAGCTCGATACATCGGCGCATGACGGACCGCGCCGGCCAGACCCACGAGTGGCCAGGATTCCCGACGCCGGCGACGTGCACCTGACGGATTACCTGAAGGTGCTCTCCAGGCGCCGCTGGGTCGCCGCGACGGCCTTTCTGGTGGTTGTCGCCACCGTCGCGATCTACGCCTTCACCGCCACGCCGATCTACCGCGCGCGCGTCCAACTTCTCATCGAGGTCGAAAACCCCAACGTCGTGTCGTTCAAGGAAGTGCTCGAGCAGGAGAAGACGACGAACGATTACTACCAGACCCAGTACCGCATGCTGCGGAGCCGATCGCTCGCCAGGCGGACGCTCGATCAGACCCAGTTGTGGGCCGAATTCGAGCCTCGGCCGGGCGAGCGTCGCGTCACCGTGACGCAGGCGGCGTCGGGCGCGATCGGGTCGGTGACGGGGCTGTTCAGGCCCGCGCGGCCGCCGGAGCCGCGCCTCCCCGACGAGAACGCGAAGCAGTCGGCGGCTCTGGACAGCTTCCTGTCCGGCCTCACCATTTCGCCTGTTCGGAACAGCCGGTTGGTCGATATCGAGTACTCGTCGCCGCGTGCGGACCTGACGGCACAGGTCGCCAACGCACTGGCCCGTGGCTACATCGAACAGAGCCTTGAGTTCCGGTACACGGCGTCGAAGGAAGCATCGGACTGGCTCGGGCAGCGGCTCGCAGAGCAGCGCAAGCAGGTCGAGGCAAGCGAGGGAGCGCTCCAGCGGTATCGAGAGAAGAACGACGCGGTATCGCTTGAGGAGCGGCAGAACATCGTCGTCCAGAAGCTTGCCGACCTCAACGGGGCCGTGACGCGCGCAAAAACCGAGCGGATGCAGAAGGAATCGGCCTACAACCAGATCGTCGCGATGCACAATGAACGGGCGGCGCTCGATACCATCCCTGCCATCCTGTCGAACCAGTTCGTTCAGCAGCAGAAGAACGAGCTCGCCGAACTGCAGCGCCAGCAGGCGCAGCTGTCGGAGAAGCTCGGCGAGCGGCATCCGGATATGGTCAAGATCCGCCTTGCCGTCCAGACAGCGGACGCTCGCATCCAGGGCGAGATTGCGAAGGTGGTGCAGTCGCTGAAGAACGACTACCTGAACGCCCTGTCGCAGGAACAGAGTCTGACGCACGCGCTCGACCAGCAGAAGCAGGATGCCCTGGCTCTCAATCGAAAGGGCATCGGCTATGGAGCGCTTTCGCGCGACGCCGTGAGCAACCGGCAGATCTTCGACGCGCTGATGCAGCGGACCAAGGAAACCGGCATCTCCGGCGAGCTCAAGAGCAGCAATATCCGCGTCGTCGACGCCGCCGAGGTCCCCCGCTCGCCTGCCAGCCCGAACAAGCCCGTGAATCTGATGCTCGGCGTGTTCGGTGGATTGCTGGCCGCCCTCGGTCTCGCCTTCTTCTTCGAGTACATCGACGACCGCATCAAGTCGCCCGACGAGATCAAGGCATTAGGGCTGCCGTTCCTCGGGATGCTTCCGGTGATTTCCAGCTCCGGCGAATCCGATCCTGGACCGCTGCTCACCCGAGGCGTCAGCCCGAATTTTGCCGAGTCGTGCCGCACGCTTCGCACCAACGTGCTCTTTTCATCGACCGAAAAGGGCGGGCAGTCGCTCGTCGTGACCAGCAGCGGCCCCGGCGAAGGCAAGACGGCCGTGGCGAGCAATCTGGCGTTGGCCCTCGCACAAACCGGCGAGCGCGTACTGCTGTTGGACGCGGACATGCGGCGCCCCCGGGCACACGAGATCTTCGCCGAGCGACAGGAACCCGGATTATCGAATGTCCTCGTCGGCGACACGAAAATCAGCGAAGCGATCCGCACCGTGGCGGAAACGGGATTGTCGATTCTCACGGCGGGCCGGATTCCGCCGAATCCGGCCGAACTGCTCGGGTCGAAACGGTTCGAGGAGTGCCTCGCGGCTCTGAAGGAGCACTTCGCGTGGATCATCATCGACACTCCGCCGGTCATGGCGGTCACCGACGCGCAGATCGTGGCGCACATTGCGGAGGGCGTGCTGTTCGTCGTCGGCTCCGAAATGACGGGACGCAACGTCGCGCAGACGGCCGTCGAGCAGCTCGCGACGGCAGGCGCCCGGCTGATCGGCGGCGTCCTCAATCGCGTCGATCTCGATCACAACGGGTATTACTACTCGCAGTACTACCGCCGCGAATACGGCCACTACTACATCAAGTCGGCCTGACGCTTCCAGCCATCCTTCGTCATCGGGGGTTTCATGAAACAAGTTCTCATCCGCCGCGGGGACGTCGTCGCCGACGACGTTCCCGCGCCAGCGCTCGAGCCTGGCACGGCGATCGTCGCCGTGCTGCGGTCGTGCATTTCGGTCGGAACTGAGCTCAGCGGGTTGAACCGCAGCCGGCTGCCGCTGTGGCAGCTTGCCGCGCGCTATCCCGACCACGCCCGCAAGGCGATTCAGAGCGTGGCGACCCTCGGAGTGAGTCGCACGTGGGGGCTCGTTCAGGGCCAGCTCGCGGCCGGCACCGCGGTGGGCTACTCGGCAGCCGGCGTCGTCGTCGAAGTGGCGCCAGGAGTCGAGGGCATCCGTCCCGGCGACCGGGTCGCTTGTGCCGGCGCGCAGTGCGCCCACCACGCCGAAGTCATTCGTGTACCCCAGAATCTGCTGACGCCGATTCCTGAGACGGTCAGCTTCGAGGAAGCCAGCACCGTCGCGCTCGGAGCGGTCGCGCTGCAAGGCGTCCGGCGCGCCGCCCCGACCCTCGGCGAGCACTTCGTCGTCATCGGGCTCGGCGCTCTCGGCCAGCTCACCGCCCAGCTTCTCCGCGCGAATGGCTGCACCGTCATCGGCATCGATCTCGACCGAACCCGGCTGGAGCTTGCGGAACGCCTTGGCGCGAGCGCCACGGTGCATACGGACGACGGGTCCGAAGTCGATCAGGTCGTGAGGTTGACGGGAGGCGCCGGCGCCGACGGCGTGATCATCACCGCGGCGACGGCCTCGAACACCGTCGTGTCGTCCGCGTTTCAGATGTGCCGGCGGAAGGGGCGAGTCGTGCTGGTGGGGGATGTCGGCCTGCACCTCAATCGCGCGGATCTGTACCAGAAGGAGCTCGACTTCTTCATCTCGTGCTCCTACGGACCGGGACGCTACGACAGCCACTACGAAGAGGGCGGCGCGGACTATCCAATCGGTTACGTCCGGTGGTCGGAGAATCGGAACATGGCCGAGTACCTCCGGCTGATCGAGCAGCGCCGGGTCGTGGTCGGCGCGCTCATTTCCGACACGCTTCCGGTCGAACGGGCGGCCGAGGCGTATGCGGCCCTGCAATCGGAGAGCCGCCCGCTGCTGACGCTGCTGTCCTATGGCTCCGGGTCGACCGAGCCCTCGACGCTCGCGAAGGTCGTGCGAAATCCCAAGCCCCTGTCCGCGCGGTCCGGCGCCGTGGGCATCGCGCTCGTCGGCGCCGGAGGATTCGCGAAGGGCGTACACCTGCCGAACCTGTACGCGCTCGACAAGGTGTGTCAGCTGCGAGCCGTCGTCAGCCGGTCAGGGCACAACGCCGCGGCGACGGCGCGGCGGTGGGGCGCCGCCTACTGCACGACAGAGTTCGAGGAGGTGCTGAACGACCCCGGGATTGATGCGGTGATCATCGCGACGAGGCACAACCTGCACGCCAGCATGGCGCTGGCAGCCCTTCGTGCCGGCAAGCACGTGCTCCTCGAAAAGCCACTGGCGCTCTCGGCCGCGGAGCTCGATCCGATCGTCCGATTCTTCGATGAGCTGCCGTCCGCGGACCGCGCGCCGATCCTGTTGACCGGCTTCAACCGGCGGTTCTCTCCCTACGCGCGGCGGATGCGCGAATGGGTGGCGTCGCGCAGCAACCCGATGATTCTCGACTATCGGATGAACGCAGGCTATCTGCCGCCGGATCACTGGACGCACGGGCCGGAGGGCGGCGGCCGGAACCTCGGCGAGGCGTGTCACATCTACGACCTGTTCACGTTTCTGACGGGCGCACGCGTCGAACGTGTCCAGGTGTCGGCTATCCGGCCGTCCACCGGACACTACCGCGTACAGGACAACTTCACCGCATCGATGGCGTTCGCCGACGGATCGATTGCAAACCTGACCTACACGGCGCTCGGCTCCAAAGATCATGCGAAGGAGCGCCTCGAGATCTTCTGCGATGGAAAAGTCGTCTCGCTCGACGACTACAAGAGCCTCAGCATCGCCGGTGCGAAGCAGAGGCCGCTGCGCACGCGACTCCCGGAGAAGGGGCAGAAGGAGGAGCTCGAGGCGTTCGCGCGAGCGATTCTCGACGGGCAGCGGTGGCCCATCGCGTTGTGGGAACAGGAACAGGCCACCCGTATCGCGCTCGACGTCGAGCGCGCGCTGAATCGAGGCCTCTGATGTGTGGAATTGTTGGAACGTTCGTCTTTGAGAACGGATCGTTTTCCGTCACCGAGCCCTACGTGCGCCGCATGCGCGATACGATGACGCATCGCGGGCCGGACGGCGCCGGCATCTGGGTGTCCGAGGACCACCAGGTGGGCCTGGGCCACCGGCGCCTGTCCATCATCGATCTGTCGACCGTGGCGAACCAGCCGATGTCGAATGAAGACGGATCGCTGCAGGTCGTCTTCAACGGCGAGATCTACAACCACGGGGAGATCCGGGCCGAGCTCGAAGCGCTCGGCGGGCATCGCTGGAAGACCGACCACTCCGACACCGAGGTCATCCTGCACGCGTTCGAGCAGTGGGGCATCGCGTGTCTGGACCGGTTCCGCGGGATGTTCGCGATCGCGCTGTGGGACGCGCGCCAGCGCCAGCTCTGGCTGATTCGCGACCGCATCGGCGTCAAGCCGCTCTACTACAGCGTGCACCACGGGCGGATCACGTTCGCGTCGGAGATCAAGGCGCTGCTGGCCGACCCCCAGCAGGCGCGGGGCGTGAACGAGGCCGCCCTCTACGACTATCTGTCGTTCATTACGACGCCGGCTCCCGAGACGATGTTCGAAGGCATTCACAAGCTGCCCGGTGGATGCTGGCTGCGCGTGGACGCGAGCGGGCACATCCGGGAGCGGCGGTACTGGGACGTGTGGGACCACGTCACGCCGCTCGACGGTGTCAGCGAGGACGAGATTGCCGAGCGTGTGCTCGCCGAGCTGCGAACCGCCGTCAAGCTGCGCAAGGTCAGCGACGTGCCGGTCGGCGTGTTCCTGTCCGGCGGCATCGACTCGAGCACCAACGCCCGGCTTTTCTCGGAAGGGGAAGCGTCGCCGGTCAAGACGTTCAGCATCGGCTACCAGGGCGACTACCAGTCCTATCAGAACGAGCTGCACTACGCCCGCATGGTCGCCGGCCTCGTCGGCGCGGAGCACCACGAGCGGTTGCTGACGCAGGACGACCTGCTCGACCTGCTGCCGACGATGGTGCACCTGCAGGACGAGCCGATCGCCGATCCGGTGTTCGTGCCGGTCTTCTACGTCTCCGAGCTCGCGCGGCAGAACGGCGTCACGGTGGCGCAGGTCGGCGAAGGGGCCGACGAGTTGTTCTGGGGCTATCCCACCTGGAAGACGAAGCTGAGGCTCCAGCGGGCCGATGCGGCGCCGTGCCCGGCGGCGGTCAAGCGCCTCGCGCTCGCGGGGCTGCGGATGGCGGGGAAGGACCAGGGCCATCCGTATGAGGCGCTCCGGCGCTCGGTTCTGGGGCAGCCCGTCTTCTGGGGGGGTGTCGATGCCTTCACGGATGCGCAGAAACGCCGGCTGCTGTCGCCGCGGCTGCGGAAACGCTTCGAGGGCGTCACGTCGTGGGACGCGCTCGCGCCAATCTGGCAGCGCTTCCAGGAGAAAGCGTGGGAGCCGTCGCACCTGAACTGGATGTCGTACCTCGACCTGAATCTGCGCTTGCCGGAGCTGCTCCTCATGCGAGTGGACAAGATGAGCATGGGCGTGTCGCTCGAAGGCCGGGTGCCGTTTCTCGATCACAAGTTCGTCGAGCTGGCGATGGGCATTCCGGCGGCGGTCAAGACCAGGAACGGCGAGCTCAAACACATCCTGAAGAAGGCGGTTCGCGGCGTAATTCCGGATCAGATCATCGATCGGAAGAAGCAGGGCTTCGGCGTCCCGGTCTACGAATGGTTCTTCGGCAGGCTTGGCGAGCGGACGCGCCATGAGCTGCACCAGTTCTGCCGTCAGACTGATTTCATCGACAAGCGGAGCGTCGATCGGCTCGTCGAGCAGCAGGCGGGCCCTCAGCTCTGGTACCTGCTGAATCTGGCCTTGTGGTGGAAGCATTTCATTGCGGGCGAGAATGTCGACCAGCCAATCGAGCAGAGGGGTGTTCGATCTGTAGCAGACGACGCGCGGAGCGGAGACCAGAGTGGGTATCTCCCGCTGCCGGGCGCAAATCCGATGGTCGGCGCTGTGTCGCCCGGGAACGACTGGTGATGTCCCGGGGGAGTGCGCTGGCGACCGCGGTAGCCGGCGAGGCTGCTCGCGAACCGCAGGTCAGGCTGCATCACAACAAGCGCGAGGCGCAGAAGCAATGGGACTCAAATCCCTGCGGGGCGAATACGGTCGCATCCGAGCAGCCGGAGTCTTCCGGTTTCTATCGAGCCGCGCGTGACCACCGTCCACCTGCCACGTCGAACACGACCATTTCTATCGTTTCCGGTTCCTGCTCCGTGGCTTGGCCAGGGAGCTGCTGGAGCGCCGGTTCGGCTGGGGCGGCTGGTGCGTGATTGCGCGGGCGCTCAAGTAAATGGCCGCGTCAGGCCAACTATGGTCGCCCTGGTGAAGCAGACAAATGGTTGCCATCAGGCAGACGATTGGCGCCAGCACGGCGGAATCCCCGCATATTGGCCTGTCTTAATGGCCTCTGACCGGCTCTGGCACTCGAAGCACTCAGGAATGAATCTTGATATCTCAGCATGGCAGCACCCCTTCGTGCTGCT
>JAHFUI010000270.1 GCA_023265175.1 Acidobacteriota bacterium | reverse complement strand
TGACGTCCGATATCGAAGGCGGCCACTCGGCGCCTTCCCCCTTTCCACATGCCGGAGTGGTGAAACTGGCAGACGCGCGGGACTCAAAATCCCGTGGGGTTCACTCCCCGTGAGGGTTCGACCCCCTCCTCCGGCACCAAATTCCTAACCCTCGCCGTTTAAACGGCTTTTCGGAGTTCGTGCGCCGCGTGCCAGAGATCCCAATCCGCCTGGAGTCCCATCCAAAACTCGGGCGACATCTTGAAGAGTCGCGCCAGCCGTAGCGCTGTATCGGCCGTGATACCACGCTTGCCGTTGATGATCTCGTTCAGCCGATTGAGCGGGATCTTCATGCGCCGCGCCGCCTCCACTTGCGTGAGCTCAGCCGGCCGGAGAAACTCCTCGAGCAACATCTCACCGGGCGCGGTCGGCCGTCGCTTCAAGTCGAGCACGGAACGCGGGCCGCTAGTGGTAGTCCTCGCACGTGACATCGTCGGCATAGCCTCCCTCGAATCGAAACGTGATGCGATACTGCTCGTTCACCCGCAGGCTGAAGGTTCCAGTCCGGTCGCCCTTAAGCGCCTCCAAGCGGTTGCCGGCCGGAAGTCGGAGATCCTGGAGCGTCCGCGCCCGGTGCAGCGCGTCGAGTTTCCGCCGGTTCACCGGCCAGAGCGGCTTCGGAAAGCGCCGCGCCGCTTTCGTCTCTCGGCCATAGTAGATATCGGCGGTCGCATCGTCGCCGAACGACCGGATCATGATACCAGATTACACGATTCACCGGGAACCAGGCAACGCGAAGGACGATCGCGGCGGCCGTTTATCGTGATGCCACCCCCGCGGACTTGGACTCGATAATTCTAAAGTTCTGATTTAGAATTCTCACCGTTCATCCATCGGGCGCTCACAGGCGACTTGCTGAAAGCAGCCCGATCGTTTGGTGCGGTCATTCTCAACGGACCACGCCGGTCCGGCAAGACCACCCTGTTGCGGCACGTCTTTCCGAAGGCCTCCTACCACCTGCTCGAAGATCCCGACACCGTGGCTCGGTTGCGCGCCGATCCGCGCTCATTCTTGGAGGAGGTTCGGCTTCCTGTAATCCTCGACGAAATCCAGAACGTTCCGGAGATCCTCAACTACGTACGCGCCCGCATCGACCAGGCGCCGAGAAAGACAGGGCAGTGGCTGCTGACGGGTTCGCAGGAGGCCCCGTTGATGAAGGGCGTCACCGAATCCATGGCCGGTCGTGCCGCCGTCCTCCGACTTTTGCCCTTCTCATCGGCGGAGCACCCCAACGTCTCCGTCGTGCGAGGCGGCTTCCCGGAAGTGATCGCACGTCCGTCGGCCGCGGCGCTCTGGTTTCGTTCGTACATCCAGACCTATCTCGAGCGGGACGTCCGGGCGATCAGTGACATTCGCGATCTGGCCACGTTCCGCCGGTTTCTGTCGCTCGTCGCCAGTCGCTGCGGACAGATGCTGAACAAAACGGACCTCGCGGCACCACTCGGCGTGTCGGTCCCCACAGTCTCGCAGTGGCTGAGCATCCTCGAAACGACCGCACAGATCCTGCTGGTCCCGCCGTTCTATGAGAACTTCGGTAAACGGCTGGTCAAATCGCCGAAACTGCACTTCGTCGACTCCGGGCTCGCGTGCCATCTGCTCAACATCAGTTCCGAGCGCGAGCTCGGCCGCTCGCCGTTTCTCGGATCGCTCTTCGAAGGGTTCGTCGCGTCGGAGATCGTCAAACACCAGCTCAATCAGGGTCGCCGCAAGGAGATCTACTACTTCAGAGATCATCAGGGACTCGAGATCGACTTGGTGGTCCCCACCAGCGATCACGCGCTCACCCTCATTGAGGCCAAAGCCTCACGGACGGTCACGCCCGCGATGGCCGAGCCGCTCCTGCGCTTGGGACACGCCGTCAGCCGGTATGACGTGACGAGCCTCGTCGTTCACCGCGGCACCTCCGGCGAGGCCGCGCTCGCTGCAATCCGACCGGGTGTCAAAGCGGTCCCAGTCGACCGGTTCCTTTCAGCCTTGGCCTCGCCTGTGCGGCGTCGACACCGCGCCCGCTGCGTCAGATCGTCACGGGCCGGCGCAGCCGCTCAGCGAGGACATCCCGATAGCGCTCCAGCAGATGATCGTGATGAGCGCGCCTGCTGTCATCAACGCCACGCCGAGCGCGACCCTCCAGCCGACAGGCTCGCCGAGCCACACGGCGGCGAGCACGATCGTCAGCGGCAGGCTGAGCTTGTCGATCGGCGCCACGCGGGACGCCGCTCCAATCTGCAACGCGCGGAAGTACGCCAGCCACGAGATGCCGGTCGCCACACCTGAAAGCGCCAGAAAGAGCCACGATCGTCGCGACACCGATGCGATCGCGTGGTGCTCACCCAGGCCGGCGACCATCAGCCAGGCGAAGAGGCCGACGATGACCGTGCGGAAGGCGGTCGCCAGCGTCGAGGGAACGCCCTCCACGCCGATCTTTGCGAGAATCGCCGTCAGCGCTGCCGCCACCGCCGAGATGCACGCATACACCAGCCAGGTCATGAGGCCTCCATCACCCGAAGCGCAAGGGCCAGTCAAAGAGTAACGTTTGCATCCTGGGCGTCGAGGCGCCCGCCCGGCAAGGCGCGAGGAGGGCGCGCCCTAAGGCCCCAAGGCCGCCGCGTCAGCGCCGCGGGTAGTAGACGCTGTCGGCCGGCAGCTTTTCGGTCGGGTAATCCTGCTGCTTGAACGGATAGACCGGGCGCGGCTTCGAGTCGATGAACGCTGCCACGTGTTGGGCCTCTTCATCGGTCAGGCTGCCGGGATCGAGGTACGGCATCGAGTACCGGATGATGCCTGCCAGCGTGTAGACGCGGCCGGCGCCGGCGCCGTCGTTCCACGAGTCAGGTCCCCAGAGCGGCCCAGGCTTCTTGTCTCCCACCGCGACGCCCTGGCCGTCGGTACCGTGGCACGACGTGCAGCGCTCGTTGAAGAGCGAGGCCCCTTTCTGCGGGTCCAGCTTCGCGACCGGAATCAACGCGCCGGTGGGAATAACGTTCTGGCCGCGCCACGCCGGATTCTTCCCGACCTCGGATCCGCGCGCCAGCCACGTGATGTACGCGGACACGGCCAGCACCTCCGTCGACGTCTGGGACGGCAAGGTCTTGCGTTCGTTGCCCGTCACACCCGCGTCAGACGCCTCGCTCGCGCCGGTCGCGTTCTCGCTCCGCAGGAAGCAGTCGACGATGCGATCGTTGAGGCTGTACAAACGGCCCGATCGCCGGTTGTACTCCGGAAACATACCGGCCACCCCGACGAGCGGTAGAGATTTCTCCCGTTGTCCGGCATTCAGATGGCAATTATTGCAGGACACTTTACTGGGCGTGAACCGCGCGGCCTCGCCCGGAGTGTTCATGAAGATCCGGAATCCCCATCGGATGTCGGCGGAGAGGCGCGAATCATCCAGCGCGGAATCGACCAGAGGATTCTTTGGAAACTCCCACGCGGTGACCATCGTCGTCCGGGAGGGAATCAGCGGGCCGCTGAGCGGGACGCCAGAAGCCGTCCGCCGCTCCGGGACGCGAGAGCAGGCTGCGCCGAAAAGTAGGACACAAGCGCCGGCGACCGCGGGCAGGGAGCATTTCATGGACGGTCCGGTTGATTCTGGGCTAGTTTAGCGTGTGATTCCATAAGGAGGAGCACATGTTCTCGAACATCAGCCCACAGCCGTCATTGGCGCGCCGCTCGTTTCTCTCCAGATTGGGCGCCGGCATGACGGTCCTCGGCGCCACCCTGGCCGGTGGTTCCGGGACGCTGCAGGCGCAGTCCACAGGAAACGGGCGCTGGCAGCCGAGCCGCCATCCGCAAGACGACTGGCTCGATCAGGTGCCGGGCATGCATCGGTTCGTGTTCGACACGATCAGTCCAGCGGGGATCGGCACCGCGCTGCTCTATGCCAACAACTTCTTCCTCGCGAGTCAGAGCGATTACGGCCTCGCGAACGCCGACGCGGCAGTCGTGATCGTCATGCGGCATAACTCGACGCCGTTTGCGTTCAACGACGCGATGTGGGCCAAATACGGCGCGCCGCTGACCGAACGCGGGCGGTTCGTCGATCCCCGGACGAAGCAGACACCCACGATCAATGTATACAACTCAGCCGCGCAGGGAGGGTTACTGACGAACCTGGGGACGACGCTCGACAGCCTCGCCAAACGAGGCGTGCAATTCGCGGTGTGCCAGATGGCGACGCGCCGACTTGCCGGAATGATCGCGGGGACCGGCGCCAACGCCGAAAACGTGTACAAAGAGCTCGTCGCGAACCTGGTGAGTAGTTCGCACATGGTGCCGGCGGGCATCGTCGCGGTGAACCGCGCGCAGGAACGAGGGTACGCGTTCGCCAGCGTCGGATAAGGGTCGGGGCATTCTCGCCAGCGTCAACGAATCGCTTGTCGGTGGGGCGGATGTCAGATCGAGTACCTGCTGCCAGAGGGTCCGGTCGAAGATCGTCCCGGGCGTCGCGGAGGCCTTGTCGCCGCATTGCGCGAGTTGGCGAGCACCGTCAGCGGTCACGCGGGAGGAGGCGCGGGTTCCCCTTGATCGAGACGGCGGCAAAGTGTCGCAGGTCGAGCGTGGCAATGGCCTCTGTCTTCAGGCGCTCCGCCGTGGCGA
>JAHFUI010000111.1 GCA_023265175.1 Acidobacteriota bacterium | reverse complement strand
GAGCACATCAAGGTACTCGCGGACGACGGTCGAGAGGCCCCTGAACAGGGCGCGTGACACGATCGCGTGGCCGATCGAGACCTCATCGAGGTGCGGCAGCGTGCGAAAGCGCACCAGGTTGTCGAGATCGAGATCGTGTCCGGCGTTGACGCCCAAGCCGAGCGATCTCGCCAGGCGCGCGACGCCGGCATACACCTGAAACGACTGGTCGGCCTCGCCCGGTCCGGCGTCGACGGCACGCGCGTACGGCTCGGTGTACAACTCGACGCGATCGGCGCCGATCGACGCGGCCCATCGAATTGAGTCCGGGAGCGCATCGACGAACACGCTCACGCGGACGCCGCGCGATTGCAGATCGGCGACAACCTCGGACAGCCGATCGCTCGGGGCGCCCGGCCGCCAACCAGCCTGGCTCGTGATCTCGCCGGGGGCGACCGGTACGAGCGTGCACTGATCCGGCCGGATCTCGCGTACCAGATCCAAAAGATCGAGCCGCGGGTCGCCTTCGATGTTGTACTCGACGCGCGGACGATGTCCGGTCAACGCACGCGCGATGTCGCGGACATCTTGCGGTGTGATGTGGCGCCGATCGGCGCGCGGATGGACCGTGATGCCATGCACGCCGGCGGCCAGGCAGACATCGACGGCTTCAAGCACGCGTGGGGTGCGCCCGCCGCGCGAGTTGCGCAACGTCGCCACCTTGTTCACGTTGACGGACAGACGGACCATCGGTCTAATGCTCGGTGCTCGGTGCTGGGTGCTGGGTGCTGGGTGCTGGGTGCTGGGTGCTCGGTGCTCGGTGCTGCGTGCGGTGCTCACCCCAGATGTGTTTTGACTACGTCGACGATCTCCTGCGCCCGGGCGCGGATGTCGTCCTCGTCCTTTCCTTCGATCATCACGCGCAGCAACGGCTCCGTTCCCGAATAGCGCACGAGCAGCCGTCCCTCCCCTTCGAGACGTGCCTCGACGCGCGCAATGGCCGACGCGACGGCTGGCACCGTGGTGAAATCGACCTTGTCGCGCACGCGGACGTTCAGAAGCACCTGCGGGTAACTCGTCAAATCGGACGCGAGATCCGCCAGCGTTCGGCCGGTGAGCGCCACCGTGCGCAGGACGTTGAGCGCCGTGCACAATCCATCACCCGTAAACAGATAGTCGGAGAAGATGATGTGGCCGGATTGCTCGCCGCCAAGCGACAAGCCTCGGGCGAGCATCTCCTCCATGACGTACTTGTCGCCCACGGCGCAACGAATCATCTCGATCCCGAGGTCGCGCAGCGCGATCTCCAGCCCGATGTTGCTCATCACAGTCGCCACGATCGCGCCGCCCTTCAACCGTCCTTCCCGCTGCAACTGACGGGCGCACATCAGGAGGACCGCGTCGCCGTTGACGACCGCGCCCGTGTGATCGACGAAAATGGCGCGGTCGCCGTCGCCGTCAAATGCCACGCCCAACTGACACCCAGCGCTCACGACGTGCGCGGCAAGACGTTCGGGGTGCGTGGATCCGCAATCCAGGTTGATGTTGCGGCCGTCGGGCGTGTTGCCAATGACGATGGTCCGGATCCCGAGACGATCGAACAATCGAGGCGCGACCGTGGTCGTCGCCCCGTTCGCGCAGTCGACGCCCAACCACGCCGCGCTCAACCGCGAGCTTTCGGGAAAGACCGCTCGCAGGTGCTCGAGGTACGCGTCAACGAGATCGGCCGCCGCGACTGGTCCCGGCTCGCCGTCTGCGACACGCCACGACGGATCGCCAACGATCGCTTCGACCTCTCGTTCGACGCGCTCGGTGAATTTCTCGCCGCGGCCGGAGAACACCTTGATGCCGTTGTCGCCGAACGGATTGTGCGAGGCGGAGATCACCACGCCGGCGTCATATCCGGCGGTTCGGGTCAGGTAGGCCACGGCGGGCGTCGGCACAACGCCAGCGCTCGTCACCGTGGCACCCTCGCCGCGCGCGCCGTGCGCCAGCGCTGCCTCAATCCACCCGCCGGACTCGCGCGTGTCGCGGCCGACGAGCAGACGCGGTGACACCCCGCGCGGCAGCGCCCGGACGAGCGCCGCGCCGAGCCTCTGCACGGTGGCTCGATCGAGCGGATAGCGGCCGGCGACGCCACGAACACCGTCGGTGCCGAAGAGGCGGGGAAAGGTGGATTCAGTTCTTGGCACTGATGATTTGCACCTGGACCATCGCCGGTTCAATCCGCGTCACGCCCGCTCCAGCGGCGGCCTCAGCGTGGACCGCGACGGGGTATTGGCCGGTCCCGAGGCCGGCCAGATCCACATACGCGGTCACAGCATCGGCTTCCAGACGGTCCACGGCTTCTCGCGTGCCGCGGACGGTGACGTCGACGGTCGAGGGCGTGAACTGCGCGACCAGATGGGTCGGCAGGTTCCGCCAGTGAACCGGAAGATTGCGGAACGGCCGTTCGGCTGGGGCCGGCACGATCTGCACTTCGATAACGGCCGAGCGCGTCGTCTTCAGACGGAGCGCGGAGTCGAGGACGCCCACCGACACCGTCTGGCGCACCCGCTCGCGGGCGCCTCCCACCGATATCGGATCGGTCAACGCCGCAGCCGCGCGTTTGACCGCGCTCTCAGGTCCCACGATGTCCACCATGGACGGATCGGCGGTGATCTTGCCGACGACAAAGCCGGGCGCAGGTGTCCCGTCAATCGCTCCGGGAAGTACTTTCACCTGCTTGGTGGCCGAGTTCTCGAACGTGAGCACGACTGTCGCCGGCGTGACGTGCACGACCTCGACGCCGAACGGTACACGCACCTGCTCGGGCGTCAAATGAAACAGCCGTTGTCCGACGCGGGCGCCGTGCAGATCGAGCACCGCGACGATGTCCACGGGAGTCAGCCGGCTCAACGCGCCCGAGTCGCCGCGGACGCGCACGTCGACGGTAGAAGGCGGTTTCGTCTCCAGTTCGACATCCGCTGGAAACTGCTGGAGCTCGAGCGGAACGCTCAGCCCGCGCTCCACCGTTTCCTCGCCGGCGACGACCATCCACAACAGCACGGCGAGCGCAACCGACAGCAGCTTGAGGCCGATGTGACGAAACGGCCACGGCGTCATGTGTAATGAACCGCCGCCGGCTTGCGTGACGCGGAACGGCGCTGCAACAGGAGCGAGCGGAGATGCGCCCGCAGGGCGTCAACGTCGATGCCGCGCTCCACCAGGCCGTCGGCCACCAGCGAGATACTGCCGGTTTCTTCCGACACGACGATCGCCACCGAATCGTTTTCTTCCGTGAGACCGATGGCGGCGCGATGACGGGAGCCGAGCTCCTTGCTGAGTTTGGGGTTGACGGTCAGTGGGAGAAAGCACGCCGCGGCCGCGACCCGGTCGCCTTGGACGATGACGGCGCCATCGTGGAGCGGTGACGACGGCTGGAAGATGCTGAGCAGCAAATCGTACGTCAGGACGGAATCGAGCGGGATGCCGCCCTCGATGTAGTTGCGCAATCCGATCTGGCGCTCGAGAGCGATGATGGCCCCGATGCGCCGCGCCGACAGCATGCTCGCCGCTACGACGAGCTCTTCGATCGATTCTTCCGCCGATTCGGGCTTCGCGAAATAGCGGAAGAACGGCGCGCGGCCCAGGTGCGCCAGGCCGCGCCGGATATCGCTTTGAAACAACACGATGACCGCGAAGACGATGTAACCGAACAGATTGCGGATCAACCAGTTGACGGTTTCGAGGTGCCCCCAGCGCGAACCGTAGAACAACACGACCAGCACGCCGCCGCCGAGCGCCATCTGCACGGCACGCGTGCCGCGAATGAGCTTGAGGATCTCGTAGATCAGCAGCGACACCACGACAATGTCGGCGAGATCCCACAAACTGATGGGGGGTCGGCGGAGGAGCGCGGTCAGCCAGGTCATGTCAGTCGTCAGTCGTCAGTCAGCAGTCGTCAGTCAGTCGTCAGTCAGTCGCCAGTCAGCAGTCGTCAGTCAGCAGTCGTTGGTCGCCGCTCGCCTGATTTCATCGGCGACTCGGACAACCTGCACCATCTCCGCGATCGCGTGTACGCGCACGATGTGAGCGCCGGCGAGCACCGCAGCGGTGACGGCCGCAGCCGTGCCCCAGTCGCGCTCCACGGACGGGCGGTCGCCCAGCGCGCTGCGCATAAACGACTTCCGCGATGGCCCCACCAGCACTGGCCGAGCGAGGGCGGCAGCCAGTTCAGCGAGGCGGGCCAGGACACCATAACTGTGCTCCGGCCGTTTGGCAAACCCGACGCCCGGGTCGACGATAATCCGCTCGATGGCAACCCCCCCGGCGACCGCGCGGGCCAGGCTTGCCTTCAGCTCGCCCACCACATCCGCGACGACATCGCCGTAGACCGCGTCGGCATACATTGTTTTCGATCCACCCCTGGAGTGCATCAGCACGAGGGCGGCCCCGCGTTCGGCGACGACCCGCATGAGCGCCGGGTCGTGCCGCAGGCCGCTCACGTCGTTAACGAACGACGCACCAGCATCGAGAGCGGCACGGGCGACATCGGCCTTGTAGGTGTCGATGGACAACGGGACGCGCAGGCGACCCGCCAAGCCTTTGAGCACAGGCAACACCCGTGCGAGCTCCTCGTCGGCGGACAACGGTTCGGCCCCCGGGCGCGTCGACTCGCCGCCGACGTCGACCAGATCCGCGCCCTGCGCCTCCATCTCCACCGCGGCCGCGATGGCTCGATCCGGATCGAGTCGCGAGCCGGTTTCGGCAAACGAATCAGGCGTGACGTTGAGGATGCCCATGACCAGGCACCGCGCGCCGAGGTGGAGCGCGCCGCCGTTGGGGAGAGGGAGAGCAAAGGGCGGGCGCGGAGGAAATTTACAATTCACAATTCACAATTCACAATTCACAAAGCGACCGGGCGAAGCCTCTTTGTCCATTGTGAATTGTAAATTGTAAATTGTGGGCCCTTATTCCTGGGGCAGCGCCTTGCCGAGCGCCGGCACGATGGGCGCGCGCTCCTTCTGGCGCGGACGCGCTTCGTCCTCGTCCGCGACGGCCGGCCTGGTGGCGGCCACCGGGCGCGGGTCGTCGAGCGGCAGACCGGCTGCCAGGCGCTTCACCTGCTTGGCGTCGAGCACTTCGCGAGCCAGCAGCGCGTCGGCGATCTTGACGAGCGTCGCCTTGTTGTCGCTCAGAATCAGATGCGACCGCTGATAGTTGTCGGTGACGAAGCGCTTGACCTCCTGGTCGATCTTGAGCGCGGTGTCCCCGCTGTAATCCTGATGCTTTGCAATCTCGCGGCCGAGGAAGATCTGCTCTTCCTTCTTGCCGAAGGTGAGCGGACCCATCGCATCGCTCATGCCCCACTCGCACACCATGCGGCGCGCCAGATCGGTCGCACGCTCAAGATCGTTGCCCGCGCCGGTCGTCAGGCTGTCCATCGTGATCTCCTCGGCGATGCGGCCGCCGAGCAGGATCGCGATCTGATCGTTCAGGTAGTCGCGCGAGTAACTGTGCTTCTCGTCGGCGGGCAGCTGCTGCGTGAGCCCCAGCGCCATGCCGCGCGGGACGATCGTCACTTTGTGGATCGGATCGGCGTGCGGCAGGAGGACGGTCAGCAGCGCGTGACCGGCCTCGTGGATTGCCGTGACCCGCTTCTCGGCGTCGCTGATGATCATCGAGCGGCGCTCCGATCCCATGAGGACCTTGTCCTTGGCGAACTCGAAGTCGTGCATGCACACGACCTTCTGGTCGTACCGCGCAGCATTGAGCGCCGCCTCGTTGACCAGGTTCTCGATATCGGCGCCCGAGAAACCGGCCGTGCCCCTCGCGAGCACCGGTACTTCGACATCGTCTGACATCGGGATCTTGCGGGTGTGGACGTTGAGAATGCCCTCACGTCCCTTGACGTCGGGACGCACGACGACGATGCGGCGATCGAACCGTCCCGGGCGAAGCAAGGCCGGGTCGAGAACGTCCGGCCGGTTCGTGGCCGCGACGAGGATCACGCCTTCGTTCGCCGCGAAGCCGTCCATCTCGACGAGCAACTGGTTCAGCGTCTGCTCGCGCTCGTCGTGACCGCCGCCCAGGCCTGCGCCGCGGTGTCGCCCGACCGCGTCGATCTCGTCGATGAAGACGATGCACGGTGCGTTCTTCTTGCCCTGTTCGAACAGGTCGCGCACGCGGCTCGCGCCCACGCCGACGAACATCTCGACGAAATCGGAACCGCTGATCGAGAAGAACGGCACGTTGGCTTCACCCGCGACCGCCCGCGCGAGCAGCGTCTTGCCTGTGCCCGGAGGGCCCATCAACAGCACGCCTTTGGGAATGCGTCCGCCAAGCTTCTGGAATTTCTGCGGTTGTTTCAGGAACTCGATGATCTCCTGCAGTTCCTCTTTCGCTTCGTCCACGCCGGCGACGTCCTTGAACGTCACCTTCTTCTGCGAGCTCGAGGTCAACTTCGCCTTGCTCTTGCCAAACGACAGCGCTTTGTTGCCGCCGCTCTGCATCTGGCGCATGAAGAAGATCCAGAAGCCGATCATCAAGATGACCGGTCCCCAGGAGTACAGCAGCGAGGCCCACGGGCTCGCCGCCTGCTCTTTCGAATTCACCACCACGCCGCGCTCGATCAGCTTGTTCACCAACCCTTCGTACTGGATCGGCGCGTAGGTGTGGAATGTCTCGCCGCTCCTGGTGACGCCGTTGAGATCCTGACCAACGATCTCGACCCTGGCGACCGTGCCACCTTCGGCCGATGACATGAACTCGCTGAAACTGACCAGGCGGTCGGGCCGCTTGAATTGCGAAAAGTTCCAGATGGCGACGCCGACGACGACCATGACCGACCAGAACAGCAGACTCTTCAACGTCGATCTCACGCAGGGCCTCCCAACAGCTTAAGTTTCAAGATTAGCACGACTTGCGCCGGGTCGGTTACCCGAAACGCCTCGTCAATTCCGTAACCCGCCACCCAGACGATCCGGTCGGTTTCGTCGACGACCAACGGAACGGTATCGCGGCTCGGGCGCGCGACTTTCCGGTCCACGAAGAAATCCTGCAGCTTCTTCCGCCCGCCCAATCCAAGCGGCCGGAACCAATCCCCCGCGCGCCGATTTCTGATGCGCAGCGGACCACTGCAGAGGTCCTGTCGGACGACGGCCACAGCCCGGTCGGAAGCCATCGCGTGACGGTCGATCGCGCCTGAGAGCACCGTTTCCGCCGAAAGCACGCATCCCGCCGCCGGAATCGGCACCTCTCCTGGAATAGACAACGGATATTCGAAAAGGTTCGCGGCGCTCGCCCCGCTCTCGCGATGCTGACCGCTCCCGCGACGCCGCCTGTTCGAAACGGTCGGTCTGCTTGTTAAGACGAGATTCCGGCCCTGACGTTCCACCCGGTGCCCCGGCACATCGACCGAAGCAGGCTCCTCCGATTCCAGCAAACGGAGCGCGGCCTCGACGTGAGCGAATGCGACGGGCCTGCCAGCCGCGGCGTGTGTCATTGCGCGCCAGAGGACGAAACGCCGCAATCCGAGCGGCGCGACGGTCAATGCGCCGACGTCCAGTGTCCGACCAGCTTCTGCGCGACCACAAGCCGCGATGAGGTCGTCCGCCGCCGCGTCCATCCATTGCCACGTCTCGCGGGCCAGGTCGGCCTCGTCCGCAAGAACGTCAACGATGCGCGGATTGAACCGGCCTTCCAACAACGGCAGCAGCTCGGCACGGACGCGATTGCGCGGGATGCTCACATCAGCGTTCGATTCATCCTCGACGTAGGACGCCGCACGTTCGGCGAGGTAGGCGCGCAGCTCCTGCCGACGGCACGACAACAGCGGCCGGACGATTGACCCGTTGCGCGGATGCATCGCCGCGAGGCCTCGCGGGCCGGCGCCGCGGAGCAGCCGCAGCAAGAAGGTCTCGGCCTGATCGTCGCGCGTGTGCCCGAGGGCGACGACGTCAGCCGCGACGCGCGCCCGAGCGCGCTCGAAAAACGCGTGGCGCGCCGTGCGGGCCGCGTCCTCGAGCGAGCGGCGCTCGCGGCGCGCCCGCGCGGCGACGTCTTCGCGCTCGACACACAGCGGCCATCCGAACGATGCGGCCAATTCCGCGCAGAAGCGCTCGTCACGATCGGCCGATTCGCGAAGTTGATGATTGAAATGTGCGACGGCAACCGCCCGCAACTCGCCCGCCGCGTCGAGGGCGCGGACGATGTGCGCGAGCGCGACCGAATCGGATCCGCCCGACAGCGCGATCGCGACGCGAGTCTCGCGGCCCGCGAGATCGTGGTCACGAACGAACTGCCGGACGCGGTCGATCAGCGGCATCACAAAGTCAGGCAAGTCGGGATGGGTCTTTGGTGCCGGAGGGCGGATTCGAACCGCCGACCCCGCGCTTATGAGACGCGTGCTCTCACCAACTGAGCTACTCCGGCGTGAACCTTTTATGTTAACCCATAATGCAGAATACAAAATGCGGAATGCACGCGGCACACGCGGTAATGGCAATTGGCATTGTGCACTTTGCATTGTGCATTGTGCACTTTGCATTGTGCATTTCAGAGTACCAACATGGCATCTCCGTAGCTATAGAACCGGTACCGCGCCGCGACCGCCACGGCATACGCGGCCATGACGCGTTCACGACCGGCGAAGGCGGACACGAGCATCAGCAGTGAGGATCGTGGTAGATGGAAGTTGGTCATCAATCCACCGACGACTCGGAGCTCGAATCCGGGGTAGATGAACAGGGTTGCCTCACCGGCTCCGGCGGCCAAACGTCCGTCATTGGTCCTCGCCGCCGCTTCCAGCGCGCGCGTTGTCGTCGTCCCGACCGCCACCACACGGCGCGCCTCGTCCAGAGCGAAATTGATGTGCGCCGCCGCCGTCTCACTGATCTCGTACCGCTCGGGTTCCACCCGGTGATCTTCGATGCGCTCGACGCGGACCGGCTGAAATGTGCCGTAGCCGACGTGGAGCGTGATTTCCACCGTCTGGACGCCGCGCGCCTCGAGCGCCGCCATCAGCGCGCCGCTGAGATGCAGGCCGGCGGTCGGCGCGGCGACCGATCCGCGATGTCGCGCGAAGATCGTTTGGTATCGATCGCGATCATCGCCGCGGTCGGGCCGCTTGATGTAGGGCGGCAGCGGCACGTGACCGATCGCATCGACCGCTTCGTCGATTGGTGATCCATCCGCGGTCCACAATCGGATCACACGGCGGCCGTGGAACCGGCGCTCCAGGATTTCCCCGTGAAGCGTGCGGTCGCCTTCGAAGACGACCATCGCGCCGGGCCCCAGCCGCTGGCCCGGGTGGACGAGCGCCTCCCACCACTGCTCGCTGTCTGACGTGCCCCACGTCCCCGCGTGGTCGGTCCCGCCAGGGAGGCGAACGAGAAGAAGACACTCAACCGCTCCGCCGCTCGGCGCGCGTCGACCGAGGAGCCGGGCTGGAAAAACGCGCGTATTGTTCACGACGAGGACGTCGCCCTCGCGAAGCAGCTCCGGCAGATCGACGAGCGATTTGTGCTCGATTTCCCCCGTGTTCCGGTGGAGATACAGCAGCCGTCCGACGCCGCGTTCGGCGGCCGGTTCCTGGGCGATGAGCTCAGCGGGAAGATCGAAATCGAACTCGCGAACGTCCATGACCGCGACGGGAGCGGACCGATTGCGAACGACCGGCGTTAATGAAGCTTGCGAGCGGAGGCGGCCGGCGTCTGATACGGCCAGTCGTCGCGAAGAATGCTCCAGAGCGCCTGATCGAGATACTCACCGCCACGGAAGAATGAGCGGCGCAGCACGCCTTCCTGCACGGCGCCAATCTTTCTCAGCGCGCCGTTGCCCCGCCCGTTTCGCACGGCAGCCCGCGCCTCGAGACGATGAATGCCAAGCGTGTGGAAGGCGAAGTCGATGGCGAGCCGGGCGCCCTCTTCGAAGAGGCCGCTCCCCCAGAATTCAGAGGCCAGCGCGAAGCCCCACTCGGCGACTCCCAAATCCGACTCGAGCGTCCGAATCTGGAACAGGCCGACTGTCGCCTCGAACCCGTGCGGGACGATCCCAAAGCAGACGTACCGGCCGGCGGCACGCTGCTGATGCGTCCAGGCAATGAAGCGCTCGAAACCCTCGACCGTCGTCGGCGGCGGCGAAATGAATCGCCCCACTTCTTCGGTCGACATCGCGGCGAACAGCGATTGAGCGTCGCTCATCCGCAGCTCGCGCAACGTGACACGCGATCCGTCGAGAGCCGGCAGCCCGAAACGCCAATCGCCCGTGCGCTCGCCCGGCGCGGAAACCGGTCCGATCGTCACGAACGTTTGCAGGTGCGGCTGGTAAGGCATTCTCTCCATTAGAACGTCCCGCCCATCAGGACAACGGTCCCCCAGATGATGTTGTCACCGTCCGAGGTTCCCCAGATGATGTTGTCGCCGTCCCAGGTGCCCCAAATGATGTTATCGCCGTCGTAGGTGCCCCAGATGATGTTGTCGCCGTCGGTCGTGCCCCAGATGATGTTTCTATTGGTGCCCCAGATGATGTTGCTGCCTTCGCGGAGGCCGATGATGCGATCCGCCGGCAGGTGCGTGCCCCACACGATGTTCTTGTCGGTGCCCCAGATGATGTTGGCGCCGGTTCCCCAAATGATGTTATTGCGCCAGACGATGTCCCAGGCCCGGACGAACGTGTTCGTGCCCCAGATGATGTTCCTGTCGGTACCCCAGATGATGTTCCTGCCGGTACCCCAAATGATGTTCTTGCCGGTGCCCCAGATGATGTTTCTGTCCGTGCCCCAGATGATGTTGGTGCCCCAGATGATGTTGCGCGACCAGATGAGCAGGTTGCGATAGACCAGATCGCCGCCGAGGATCTTGTGGCCCCAGATGATGCTCTGGCTCCAAGCCGCCGCTGGGGAACCCGCGATCGCGGTGGATGGCGTCACGCCGCTCGTCAACCACCAACTCCCGAGCGAAGTCGAGGTGTTAATCGAACCGGCGACGGCAATCGCGCCCGCGGCGTTGATCTGTCCCGTGCCCTGCGTCAGCACGTCGACGTTCGGCAGCGGGATGGCAGTGTACTCGAGCGTCGCCTTCACGGCGTTCGGGGTGAGCGTGCCGTTGGCGTCCAGCACCAACGCGACAACCCCGCTCGTGACGGCGGCGGCCATGCTCGTCCCGCTCAGACGAAGGAACTGTGGATCTGGCGGCGTGCCCACTTCGCAGTGAATGGTGCTGGTCTGCGCCGCGCCGCACTGTGCCCAGAGCGTCGACGACGACGGCACGACGCCGGTTGCATCGGACCAGAGATGATGACCCGGCGCCACGACGTCCGGCTTGGCGATCGCATCGAACCAGGTCGGCCCGCGTGAGCTGTACGGCGCGATCGTGTCGTCGTCGCGCGAGACCGTGCCCGCGGTGTCGACAGCGCCAACGGTAATGGCGGACGGCGCATTGCCCGGCGAATTGATGCTCGCGTAGATCGGACCCGCGCACGTCTGAGTGCTCCCGTCGAGCTTGCAGCCGTCGTTTCCAGCCGCGACCACGACGACCACGCCACGGGCGGTCGCGTGTTCGATCGCACGGACCAGCGGATCCAGCCTCGCGGGCTGAAAGATCGGATGGCCCATCGAGAGGTTGATCACGCGAACGTGCAGACCAATCGCGACTTCGATGGCGTTGATGACGTCGCTCGTCTTGCCGGCGCCGTTCCGGTCGAGCACCTTGATGCCGACAAGGCTGACGTCCGGGGCGACCCCTTGATATTGATTGCCGGACAAGTCGCCGCTGCTGCCGATCAATCCCGCAATGTGCGTCCCGTGACCGAAATCATCGAACGCGGGCGTCACACACGGAGAACCAGCCACACAACCGGTGGCCGTGCCTGTGTAGTCGCGGAAGGCAGTGATCCGAGTCGCAAGCAGGTCGTCGCTCGTCGCGATGCCCGAGTCCAACACTCCGACGAGGATACTCCGACCCGGATACGTACCCGCCGCCGCCTGGGCGGATAGACCGAGCGTCTCGCGGAGCAAATTGTTCAAACTGGGCGAGACGGGAGTCGATGCTGAACTTGATCCCGTCGATCCGCTCCCCTTCTTACGGTTGTTCTTGCTCTTGTCGTCGTCCTTGCCACCGACCGCATACACGGTCGCATCGATCGACACGCTGTCGACCCAGGACTGCCGCGACAGCTCGGCGATGTCCGACGTGTGGATCTCGGCGGACAGCGCGTCGATGGAGGCGTGTTCGGATTTGATGCGGTCGCCGTGCACCTGAAGCGCCTGGCGCACGCTCGGACCATACCCGTGCTTATGGGAAATGATGACGTGCTGCGTGCGCGCACCGGATTGCAGGGCAGCCTGCAACGCGCGGTCAATCTTATTGCTGTTGGCCGGTGGATTCTCCGCAGACGCAGCCAGGGCGCTGCCAGCGACGACACCAATACCGACGAAGAAGAGGCGGATGAGTCTGCCCAAGGTTCCGAATATCCTATCAGAGACCTTGCCGTACTCCAAAGTACGATTTGTCGTACTTTAAAGTACAATACGGCCTGTCTTATTATGAGACACACGCAGAGCGGGCCTGCCCTTGGTGGCCATCGTGTTCCTTGTGGTGGATCATCGCCTCAAAAGCCCCACCGCAACAACACTGCACCCACCGTAAACCCAGCGCCGACAGAGGCTAGCAGCACCAGATCGCCCTTCTTGAGCCGCCGCTCGTCGTGTACAAGTTCCCGTGTCGATCGACCCTCATGCCGTCGCTGCCGTGCGCGACGAACAGCTTGCCCTTGGCGACAGGTGTCGTCGGGACGGATCTCATAACGCATGGTCCGCTGGGAGTGAGCTGACCCAGTGGTATCGGCGCCGCTTCGCGGCCGGCGGGAAACGCACGCGTCGCATTGGGATTGTCGCGGTCGCGCGCAAACTGGTCATCGCGCTCTGGCGCTATGCGACGCGCGGCGTCGTGCCGTCGGGTGCGATCCTGAAAGTCGCGTAGCCGTCAGCTCGCGAGGGTTGCGCGTCTCACGCGCGCTGCGCACGAATTGGGCAGGGTCGCCTCACGCGACCGCGATGAAGACGGTGCGGCAGCACACGTGTCCGGCTGAGACTGAACAGTCTCTGGGGGCCGCGCCACCTCGCGCGAGCCCGGATAGAAGGCGAGCGCTGGGTCCCTGACCCATGGCTCACGCCCGGACCCGCGTGAGGAGAGGAGGCGAAGGCTTGTGACGCGTCTCATCGCTAAACGATCGCACGCTCGCGGAACTGGGTCATGCGGTGGCCGCCTGCGCGGGCCGCTGGTGGGGTGGGCGGCCTGCTCGGCGGCGGGCACGCTCGCTGGTTCGTTCAATGCAAAGAAGGGGGGCTTGACATCGGCCCACAACATAGAAGGCCCCGTCGCGAGGCTACCGGTTGACGGAATCTCCCTTATCGGCCTCCCGGACCGACGGGGGGCTCAGCCAGCCACAGTACGCGCGTGACCAGCCCCGGAGGCACGCCTCCTGGAGGCACAGATCTTGATGACGACTCCTGAAACGCGCGCGAACCTCGGACGCGCTGGCACAGAGGTGTCGACAAGCCGGATCGCGCCGATGGACGACGGTTCGGGCCCTCGCCCGGAGACTACCGTTTGAGCTCGACCGGCCCCGTCGTCGTGTACTGCACGGGGCAGCCGAACGGGTAGATGCCGCGTTCCGCGCTCCGTGCGCAGAACGCCTGCGCGGCTTCCACCTGCTCCCGGGTGCGCGCGAACTTCTCCTGGATCGGTCCCACCGAGCCGTGCACCGGGATATCGATCAGCGGGTCGAGGCCGTAGTGCTCGATGTTGCCGCGCAGCGAATACCCCCACCAGTTGAACTCGTAGTTCTGGTCGGTGAAGTCACCCTCCATGATGATTCGCTCGGCGGGCAGGTACGCGATGACGGCATCCGACATGTGGAAGTTGGCGACGACGTGGTAGACGTCCAGCCGCCGCAAGGAATCCTGCAGCGTGAGATGCTCGTCGACCGGGATGAAGCGCAGCGGCTGCGGGTGGCGCGACAGCTCGTCCGGGAAGTAAACGGCCGGCCGGGACACCCACTCCTCGTACAGCTTCTGATTGCGAGCCTGCCCGATGATGGCGATGCCGCGGGAGACCGCCGCACGCAGACCGGCGGCGTGGTCGTCATGGTGATGGCTGATGATGAGGGAGGCGACCGCCTTGCCGGGTACGAGCCGGTTGGCGGCGTCGATCCGGGCCAGTGTCTGCTCGCCGCTCCCGTACGCCTCGAACATCACGAGGTGATCCGTGAACTCGACCACCGCGCCGCCGCTGTCGCCGAGGGCCGCGATGGGATTCCCGCTGACGACATCGACGTCCCACACGCCGTCGGCGATCTTGTTGACGGCCACCTGTGGCGGGGCGCGGCGGCCGCCGAGGCCGCGCGCCCGCTGTTCGGGAAATTCAGGCATGTCGCGGGAATTGATCCGGTACGAGTCCACCTGGAACATAGAGGTGATCTGGTTGCGCCAGTCGATTCGCGTCATGAGGCCGAGCGGCAGCATCACGCGGTCGAAGGGGACGTAGCCGGTGAAATAGGCGGTGTTGGTGACGTCCCCCAGCGTGTCGCTGCCCGTGATCCAGCGCGTCCAGTACGGCAGGCGCGTCTGCTGGTCGAGGCCCATCCACATCGGCGTTCCGTCATCGAGCGTGAACGGCACGACGGCGAGGCCGTCCTGGACGGTCACCGGGCCGAGCGCCGTTCCCGGGGCGAGCGCTTTCAGCAGCGCCGGCAGCGGATGGTCGAGCAT
>JAHFUI010000011.1 GCA_023265175.1 Acidobacteriota bacterium | reverse complement strand
GCGCGCAGCGCGCCTACTAGGAGCCCGTTTCGGCATTACTCGGACGGGCTCCTAGCGAGCGTGCCCTACACAATCCTCGTAGTGCTCGTGGGGGTCGGCCTCAGCCTGGCCTCGAGCCGGACCCTCGAAGCCGCGCTTCAATCGAAAGACGCGAGTCTTCCCGAGCTGACGCAACCGGTCAACGACTTCGCGCGTGTGATCGATCAAACGAACGTGGCGGAGATCGACCGGATGATCCGCACCTTGAAAGCGGCGACCGGCGACGTCGTCATCGTCGCGACCGTGCCGACGATCGAGCCGTACGCCGGCATCCGTGAGTACGCGAACAAGCTGTTCGAAAACCAGGGGCGCGGCATCGGCGAGAAGGGCAAGGACAACGGACTGCTGATCCTGTTGGCCGTGAAGGAGCGGAAGGTCTGGATCGAAGTCGGCTACGTGCTCGAGCAGTGGATTACCGATGGTTTCGCGGGTGAGACCAGCCGTCTCGACATGGTCCCGGAATTCCGCGAGGGTCGGTACGGAGACGGCCTGCGCATCGGCGCCGAGCGGATCATCGGTCGCATCGCGCAGGGGCGGAACGTCACGCTTAACGGCGTGCGCGTGCCCCGCGAGGAACAATCACCTGCGGGCAGCCTGCCCTTCGGACCGACGGTCTTCATTCTGGTCTTCATCGCGCTGCTCATCATCAGCCGGACGCGACAACGCCCCGGCCCTGGGCTCAGGCGTTGGGGCCGGAGCGGATGGAGCGGGTGGTCGAGCGGCGTGGGACCATTCGGCGGCGGCGGCTTTGGAGGCGGTGGCGGCGGGTTCGGCGGCGGTTTTGGCGGATTCGGCGGCGGGTCGAGCGGCGGCGGCGGCGGCGGAGGGAGCTGGTGAGGCGGGGCGGGGCAATTTACAATTTACAATTTACAATTAGGAATGAACAAAGGGTCGCCCATGCATATGACACGCGGAACGATGGCTCGGCTCGTCGTGGTCGCGCTCGCGACGCTGCCGCTGACGGGCTGTTCCTACAACAAATTCGTCGGCCAGGAAGAAGCGATCAAAGCGCAATGGGCGCAGGTGGAAAATCAGCTGCAGCGGCGCAACGACCTGATCCCCAATCTCGTCGAGACGGTCAAGGGGTACGCCGCGCACGAAGAAGGCGTCTACAAAGATATCGCCGAGTCTCGCTCCAGGCTGCTCGCGGCGAAGTCGCCTGAAGAGACGATTCAGGCCGCCAATCAGCAGACGACGGCGCTGGGACGGTTGCTGGCGATCGTGGAGAACTACCCGCAGTTGCGCGCGAACGAACAGTTCAATCGTCTGATGGACGAGCTGTCGGGCACCGAGAACCGCATCGCGGTGGAGCGCATGCGGTACAACGACCGCATTCAGGAATACAACACGGCGCGGCGCCAATTTCCGGCGAACGTGACGGCGAAAATGTTCGGGTTCAAGGAATATCCATTCTTCCAGGCGCCACCCGAGGCCAAACAGGTTCCGAAGGTCAATTTCAGACCGTCGTAGCGCGGGTGCGCGATGGCGGTCAGCTCAGCGTCTACCTGCGCTTGAACGACATCCCGGCGCCTGCGATTGACGGCCCCACCGCGGATGAAGGTCAGAACAGTGCAGATTGGAGATTGCAGATTGCAGATTGTCAGATGACGGATCCGTTCGACGCCCGCCCGTCTCTCCGGAGCGGGCACAGAATGACGCTTTTCGGCTGGGGCAATCCGCGCGACTTCCCCCGTCTTCCGCCGCCGACCCTCCGCTATTTCGACGTCGACCACGACGCGCGCGTGCTGGCGCACTGCGACTGGCTCAAGGCACCCTGGGAACACGCCACGATCGTGGTCTTGCACGGCCTCAACGGATCGAGCGATGCGCACTACATGCGTGGCATTGCGACAAAGGCCGTCGCGCGCGGGATGAACGTCGTACGGCTGAACCAGCGCAACTGCGGCAACACGGAGCAGCTGTCGGCCGGCCTCTTTCATTCCGGCCTCACGTCGGACGTCCGACATGTGGTCGAGGAATTGATCGCGGTCGACGGATTGCCGGCCATCGGCGTCGCCGGCTATTCGCTCGGCGGCAATCTGGCGCTGAAGCTTGCCGGCGAGTACGCGGACGCCGCCCCACCGGCCTTGAAGGCGTTTTGCGCGGTCTCGCCGATCGTCGAGATCAGCGAATGCGTTCGCGCGCTCGAACGACCGGAGAATCTCTTGTATCAATGGAACTTCGTCAGAGATCTCAAGAACCGGATGCGCCGGAAGGAGCGATTCTGGCCGGGCCGGTTCGACCTGACGAAGCTCGGGCGGATTCGGACGGTGCGCGATTTCGACGAGGCCTACACGGCGCCGCACTTCGGCTTCAAGGATGCCGAGGATTATTACCATCGCGCCAGCGCGATGCGCGTGATCGATCGCGTCCGCGTACCGGCCTTGATCATCACGGCTGAAGACGATCCGTTCGTCCCCTCGCAGCCCTTTCACGACCCGAAGGTCACCGGCAATCCACACATCACGCTGTTCGCGTGCAAGCACGGCGGGCACTGTGGGTTCGTCGGACCGCCATCAGGAGAAGACGATGGATACTGGGCGGAGGGGCAGGTCGTGGACTTCGTCGAAAGGCAAAAGTCAAAAGGCGAAACTTAGACCTGTCGTCTTACTTCTGCTTTTCGAGCATCTCGATGAGCATTCGCGCGAGCTCGGGCCCCTTCCCCTCCTCTTCGTGCTTGAAGTACACGAACACATCCCGGCACGCGCTCGTCTCGCGCGCGATGGTCTCAGCCCACCGGGCGATGTCGCCGGCCGTGTAGCCTTCATCGCGGAGCCGGAAGTAGGCGTAGTCCGCCGTCACCCGCACCGGCGTCGACATCTTCCCGCTGTCGGCCACGCACAACGCGAGATTGCGGATCGCCAACCGCTCGAAGATCTCCTCGTCGAGCCACGACGGATGGCGAAACTCGAACGCGGCCTGCACCTTCGGCGGCAGGTCCTCGAGAAACGCGTCGAACAGCGGGACGTCCTTCTTCGCGCTCGGCGGCAACTGGAACAGCAACGCGCCGAGCTTGTCGCCGAGCGTGCCGGCGACGCCGCAAATGGCCTTCACGAGCTCTCCGCAATTCTTCAATCGGCTGTCATGGGTGATGCGCCGAGGCGCCTTGAGCGTGAGCTTGTATGGCGACGGCGTCCGCGCCGCCCAGCCGCCGACGAGCTTCTCGTTCGGCATGCGGTAGAACGTGTAGTTGATCTCGACGGTCGGAAACCGCGCGGCGTAGTACGGCAGCATCTTCGCCGCGGGAAGATCCGCGGGATAGAAGCTCCCCTTCCATTCCGGGTAGTTGTAGCCGGACGTGCCGATCCAAATCATGCAGTCCTCAATCTCCAGTCACCAGTCGCCAGTCCGTCGTCAAGCCGATGGGAGCCCGCTCGACTGGCGACTCCCGACTGGCGACTGCCGACTGGCGACTGGCGACTGGCGACTGGCGACTGTAGACTATACCTATGCGCGCATGTTTCATGTTCTGCGTGTGCGTCGCCGTCCTGAGCGCGGCGTGCGCGAACAAATCGGACCAGCGGGAGTACACGCTGCAAGGCCAGGTTCTGTCCATCGCGCCGAACCATCAGCAGGCCACGATCAACCATCAGGCGATCAAAGGCTTCATGGCGGCGATGACGATGCCGTACACCGTGCATGATCCGAAACAGCTCGAGGGTATCGTGCCGGGCGACCTGGTCGCCGCGAGATTGATCGTGCGGTCGAACAACGCGTACCTCACGGACGTCAAGAAGGTCGGCCAGGCGCCGCTGCCAGCAGCGCCTGCCGAAGCGCCCACCCCGTCAGCGTCTTCGGGATTCGAGCTGCTGAAGCCGGGCGAGGCGGTTCTGGACACCGCGTTCGTCGATCAAGACGGCAGGAAGCGGTCGTTCCGTTCGTTCAAAGGTACGACCGTGCTTCTCACCTTCATCTACACGCGATGCCCGATGCCGACGTTCTGTCCGCTCATGGATCAGCACTTCGCGGCAATCCAGAGGACGCTGAAGGATGACGCCGCGTTGAAGGGACGGGTGCACCTGGTGAGCGTGAGCTTCGATCCGCTGGTCGACACACCGCCGGTGCTGAAGGCACACGCGAAAAGGCTCGACGCGGATCTGAAGACGTGGACCTTTCTGACCGGCGACCGCGACGAGATCGATCGGTTCGCCTCCCGCTTCGGCCTTTCCGTCGCCCGCGCGCCGAACGATCAGCGCGACATCACGCACACTCTTCGGACGGCCATCATCGACGCCGACGGCAAGCTGGTGAAGATTTACATCGGCAACGAGTGGACGCCGGAACAGGCGCTCGCGGACATCAAGCCCGTTGTCGGGGGGTAAGAAAAAGGGGTCGGGAGTCTTTCCCGACGCCTTTTTCTCCGCGCGCGAGCGGCGGCTGGTTGCCACACTGCGAACCCCGCTGGCGGTGCAGCGATACCTGAACCGGCTGCCCTACAACAATGAGCCGGGAGGGCGTGCCACGCTGCGCAGCTTTCGCGGCGTCGTCCGCCACGGCTGCGCGCACTGTCTCGAGGCCGCCCTGTTCGCCGCGATCGTGCTCGAGCAACATGGATATCCACCGCTGGTTCTCAGCTTCGAATCCATTGACCAGCTCGATCACGTGATCTTCGTCTACCGCCGCGGCACGCGATGGGGCTCGGTGGCCCGCTCGCGCGATCCGGGGCTGCACGGCCGCAGGCCGGTGTTCGCCACGCCCCGCGCGCTCGCCCTCAGCTATGCCGATCCCTACATCGACTTCACGGGCCTGGTCACAGGCTATGCGGTCGTGGACTTGCGCGTGATGGGCAACTACGATTGGCGGCTGGCGGACACCAACGTCTGGAAGGTGGAACGCATGCTGCTCGACCACCCGCACATTCCGATCGCGTCGTCCGATCGGCGCGTGGATCGATTACGCGCGCGCTACCGGGCATTTCGCGCGCAGTACCCGGGCAAGAAGCCGTTGTTTTATCGTGGCCGCGATCGCTGGACAGAAGTGCCGCCGGAATTCCTCATCTGAAGTCGGCAATCTCAGTCCAGGTCCCAATCCCTCGTGGGTTTTGTAATCGGCTCGCTGCGGGCCTGCTTGAGCGCCTCTTCGAAGCGTCGCGACAACGCGTCGCCACGCGTTTTCTCAGACTCGACCGATTGCTGAAATACCGCTTCGCGGCGCGCCGCTTCGTCGGCCAGGATGCGCTGCGCCTCGCTCAGCTCCGGCTTGTTCCCCCGTTCGGGCTCCTCGTGGCCGACGACGCGCCCGAGGTTGGTGTCGATGACGAGGATCGCCTGACAGCACGGACAGATGACTTCGAGCTCCGATTTGAGTCGCGCCATTCTTGTGTTCTCCTCAGCGCGCCGGCGAGGCCGCCCGCCTGGAACTGCTTCTTCAACTCCGACGAATTATCATATCCGCAGTGACCTCGAACACCCGTCAGCTGCGGATCGTCACGTACAACATCCATCGCTGCCGCGGACTCGACGGGCGAACGCGTCCCGATCGCATCGCGGACGTCCTCCGCGCGGTCGGTGCCGACGTCGTGGCGCTGCAGGAAGTCATCGGGCCGGGCGCGATCTCCGGCGGCCACGCCGAAAGCCTCGGCGCGGCGCTCGGGATGGGATGGGTCATGGCGCCGACGCGACAGCTCCGCGGCCATCAGTTCGGCAACGTCGTCCTGAGCCGATTCCCGATCGTGCAGCATTCCGAGCAGGATCTCACGTGGAAGAGGTGCGAGCCTCGCCGGCTTCAACGCGTCGACGTCTCGGTCGACGGCTGCACCATGCATCTGTACAACGTGCACCTCGGGACGGCGTTTCTCGAGCGCCGGCATCAGGCCCGGCGCCTGGCGGCCATCGTCGCGGATCACCGCGTGAGCGGACCGAAACTCGTCCTCGGCGATTTCAATGAATGGATGCGTGGGCTGACGACGAAGCTGCTCAGCGAGAAGCTCAATAGCGTGGACTTACGACAGTATCTGGTCCGGCGGCGAACCTATCCGGGCGTCTTCCCGATCCTCCATCTCGATCACATCTACTACGCCGGGCGTGTGGAGATTCTCGACGTGTCGCTGCTGCGCACGCGCCTCGCGCTGGTCGCGTCGGATCATCTGCCGCTCGTGGCCGACGTGCGCATCGGATAACGACAAGGCCACGAAGACACGAAAACGTGTTTTCGTGGTCGCAGGGAAATCAGCTTCTCGCTTCGCTGACGATTCTGAGCCTGTCGAAGGGTCGCACGCGGCGCGCGGCATCCGGGGCGTGGCCGCAGGCGCCTAACCCTCTTCTTCGAACTCTTCTTCCTCAGGCGGGCCGAGGCGCGTCGAGGGACGCAGCGCTTCGCGGTAATCGAACAGCGGCAGATCGCGCACATGCAGCGACAGCGTGCAGGCCGGAGACTTCCGATCGACCACGACGGTCACCGGACTGCCCTCGACGCCTTCGCGGAACGTAATGCGGCAGCCACAGGCGAGCCGCGCGTGTGTGAATCCCTTCAACATTCGGTGTTCATCATACCACGGGCTGTTCACGCAAGAGGCCGCTCGGCACGGGCTACAAAAGCGCCTTGATCTGGTGCTCGAACTGGTCCCTGACGTGGTCCTCGAGTGAACCTTCTCCGGATTTCGTCGGCGGCAGGCCCGTGTGCCTCGCGCAGATCTTGCCGTCGCGCGAGATGACGATGGTGGTGGGAATGCCCCACATCGGCCCGTACGCCTCCTGCACATCGTCGTGCCCGAGACCCTGCAGCACCGGATAGTTCATCTTGAACTGCGCCGTGAAGGGCTGCAGCTTATCGACCGTGTCGTCGACCGAGACGCCAATGACCTGCAGCCCGTCCTTGCCGTACTTCTCCTGCAGCTGCACGAACCCGGGAATCTCGAACTTGCACGGGCCGCACCACGTCGCCCAGAAGTCGAGCAGGATCACCTTGCCTTTGTAGTCGGCCAGCGTCACGTTGTTCCCGCGCATGTCTTTCATCGTGAAGTTCAGATTCGCCGGCTTCGCGTTCACCGGACATGCGATCCGGTCTGCGATGCCGGCGGGCCGGGATGCCCACGGCACCGGAACGCTCATCGTCAAAATCGCGAGCGCCAGCGCGCCTAACGCCGCGACGATCCATCGAGCTCTCATATATTGGTCCTTGGTCGTGCTGACCCTGATCCGTAGTGTCGTGTCTAAATCACCGAAGGGCGTTGTGAACGAACGCCGTCATGCGCTCGACCTCAGCACGAGATTCGCGCGCGATGAGGACGAACGTGCGGTTGCCGACCGACCAGATCACCGCCTGATGGCCCATCACTTCTACGAGATCGTCGGCGCGTGCGGTCTTCGGCAGCATGAAGACCGATACAGGATTGCCGTTGTGCCGATACATGATGTGCGCGACGACCCCTTCGCCGTAGAGGCACGGCCGCGCGCCGACCAGATCGAGACCCGCGCGCTCGGCGTGCTCGGGCAGATGCATCGGCCAATCGAAGGCCGACGCCATCGAGCTCTCGACCGCCGACGCCTCTTGATGCGTGCCGAGCAGGTTGTTGATTATGCGGAAGCATTTGACATGATCCGCGGTGAGCTCGGCGGCCATCACCGTCGTCGACCGTTCGGTGGCCTCATACACGAATGCGCCGCCCACGATGAGCACGAGGCTCGCGGCCAGCGCGGCGGCCGGCGCGCGCGCGCACCACGTCGCGGCGCGAGGCAACGCGGCCTCGGACGCCTGGGCGAGCGATGCACACCGACCGCGCAACGCCGGCGGCGCGGCGCCGTCGGCGAGCGCAAAACGGCGCGCGTCAAGCAGCGCGTGCACGGCTTGCTCGGCGTTCACGCGCCCGCGACAGGCGTGGCATGCGCGCAGGTGGCGATCGACGACGTCGCGGTCGGCCGCGCCGATGTCGCCGTCGATGTAAGGCGTGACGAGCGGATCGATCTGATGGCACTGTGGCATTTTCTTACTCTGTCATGGCGACGTTGTGCGAGACGCTCAACCGATCGAACAGCATTCGGCGGCCGCGCGAGATGCGCGACATGACCGTGCCAATCGGGACGGCCAGGATGTCGGCGATTTCGCCGTACGAAAACTCTTCGACGTCTCGTAACCACACCGCCTGACGGAAGGCGTCCGGCATCGCGTCGATCGCCGTCTTGAGATCGGGATCGAGCGTCTCGCGCAGCAGCAGCGTCTCCGGCGTATCCACGAACCGGCCGCCGCTGACGTCGGGCGGCGCGTCGGCCGCGCGATCCACGGTCTCGCTGTCGAAGGTGACGGTCGCGCGCGCGCGATCGCGCACCCGGTTTCGCACGGTGTTGTGAAGAATGGTGAACAGCCAGGCCTTCAGGTTCGTGCCCGGCTCGAAGCGGTCCGCGGCGCGAAAGGCTTTCAAATAGGTTTCCTGCACCAGATCTTCCGCGTCGGCCGGCACACGCGTCAGCCGCAGGGCGCTCCGATAGAGGTTGTCGAGGCACGCCAAAGCGTCGGCCTCGAACGTGCCCTCGGGACGAACAGCCGGTTGGCGGCCTCCTACAATGCGCATGACGCCGGCGTCATCAGTAAGGAACCCTGACGCCGCCTCCTTTATTCCCGCCGTCGCTCGCCTTCGGCGAGCTTTGGCGGGCAAGCCCGGGCAAGCCCGCCAACGCCGCTCGCGGCTTCGGCGAAGTTCGGCGGGCAACCCCGCCAACGAAACCACGGCGGACAAGCCGGTACGAGTCTATACCGAGGTCTTGTCCGGCCGGAGCGCGCTCGATCAGGTCGCGCGAAGGCGGATGTCGCCGAAAAGGGTCGAGGTCGCGGCAGCCAGAGGACATTTCTTACTCGCGACGGGGCCCCACCCCCGTCGCCTGGCCTCGCGCTACGCGCTCGGCGCTTGCGCTGCCTCGACGCGACAGCCCACCTTGAGCGGCGTTCCGATGCTGTCCAAGCGGATAATCGCCTGTAGCAATGCCGAGCGGCGTGAGCCGCGACGGCATAGGATCAGCGTTTGCAGGCACCCGGGCGTCACGATAAGATCGCAGCGGTTTCCACCCGATCCCGCTCATCCGAGGTATTGCTTATGCGCCTCCGCGTCCCCGTGCTGCAGTTCGCTCCCGCGCTCGTCGTTAGGTCCCTGGTGGCGTTCCTGATTGCCGGGTGCGCTGGTTCGGCCGCGGCGCAAACCAGCCTCGTCCCGTACTTCGGGAAGAACAACATCCATTACGACAAGTTCGATTGGCAGATCTACGCGACCGATCACTTCGAAATCTACTACTACCCCGAGATGGCCAAGCATCTCGAACGGGTCGCCGGCTACGCCGAGAGCGCCTACCAGCAGATCAGCGCGGATCTGAAGCACGACCTCCCCGCGGGACAAAAGGTGCAGCTTGTCCTGTTCAAGACGCACAGCGAGTTCGAACAGGAAAACGTCGACCCCGGCGCGGCGCAAGAAGGCGTGGGCGCGTTCGCCGAGCCGATCCGCCAGCGCATGGTGATGCCGATCGACGATCCGCCCGATCAGCTCTACGGCCTCATCATCCACGAGCTCACGCACCAGTTCGAGTTCGACATCATCCCGCAGTCGCTGATTCGCCGTAACGTGCCGCTGTGGGTGAACGAAGGGTTGTCGGACTACGAGCGCGGCCAGTGGAGCGCGACCGACCTGATGCAGGTGCGCGACGCGGCCGTCGCCGACATCGTGCCGAAAATGTCGGAGATGGAAGGGTACGGAAATTCCGGGAACGCGCTGCTCGTGTACAACCTGGGCCACGCGGTTTTCGACTTCATCGAGGCGAAGTTCGGGAAGGAAGGCATCCGGCAGTTCCTCTTCGCGTTGCGCAAGAGCGCGATCGGGGGCGGCGAGGACGCCTACGAGGAAGGCCTGCGGATGAAGAAGGACGAGTTCGACCAGGCGTTCGAGCGATACGTGAAGGAACGGTTCAAGCCGTTCCGCGACAAGGAACGGCCGGCCGATTACGGCCGCGACCTGTCGCCGAACAAGGAAAAGACCAATTTCGCGGAGGCGCTGTCGATCGCCCCGTCGCCCTCGGGCGATTTGATCGCGGCGGTTACGATCAACCGCAAGGATCGTGAGCTTGACATCGTGCTCATCTCCGCCAAGGACGGCGCGATCGTCCGCAACCTGACGAGCGGCTTCGACAAGAACATGGGGTTCGATCATCTCGTGCAGCGCGGCGAACGCACCAACGTCATGCCGTGGATGTCGTGGTCCCCCAAGGGGGATCGGCTCGCCTATTTCGTCCGCACCGAGAAGGAACGGACGCTCATTATTCAGAACGTGCTCACCAAGCACGTCGACGAGCGGATTGCGATGAAGTCGGTCGACGAGCCGGAATCGCCCGCCTTCTCGCCGGATGGCCGGACGATCGCGTTCGCCGCCCTGCGCGGCGCGATCGGCGACATCTACACCGTGGATCTCGACACGAAGCAGGTCACCAATCTGACCGGCGACGACTTCGCCGACTACGGCCCGACCTATGCGCCCGACGGCACATTCATCGTCTACAACGCGCGCGTGAGCGGGAACCAGAAGCTGTTCCGGCTGGATCTCGACACGAAGAAGAAAACCCAGCTCACCTTCGGCACGGTCGACGAGACCTCCGCGCAGTTCGTCGACGACCACACCCTCGTGTTCTCGTCGACGGCGACCGATCCCGGCATCGCGATCGAGCCCGACGTGGCGAGGAACGGGAACATCTACAACATCTGGACGCTCGACATGAAGACCGGCGAGCTGCGGCAATACACCGACGCGCTCGGCGGCAACTGGTCCGCGATCGTCCTCAACGAGGGCAAGACGAATCGCATCGGGTTCATCAGCTACTACAAGGGCGAGTACGGCATCCACACGCTCGAGCGCAAGGAGCCGCTGCACACGGCGTCGACGTCGGACTTCGGCGCACCGGGACCGATCATCGATTTCCAGGCGCCGCTGCAGCACACGCTGGTGACGTCGAAGATCCGGAAGAAGGGCACCTTCGAGAAGATGTTCCTGGAAGGCCGGCCGCCGGTGAACCTCGGCGTGACGAGCAACGGCGACGTGTTCGGCGGCACGCAGGTGACCTTCGGCGACGTGCTCGGTGATCAGCAGTTCAATCTGTTCGCCGCGTCGATTCAGCAGTACCGCACGCTGTCGCTCACCTACGTGAATCTCGCGCGGCGTTTCCAGTTCGCGCTCCAGGGCTTTTCGCAGACGCAGTTCTTCTACGGACAGCTGGGCGGGCTGCTCTACGACCCGGCGTTCGCGCCGTTTATCAGCCGCAGCGATGCCGTCGCGACGCGCACGGTTCGTGGCGGCACCGTCTTGGGCATCTACCCCTTCAGCCGGTATCGTCGCGTCGAGCTCTCCGGCGGGCTGATGCAAATTAGCGAGGCCTACAACGATCCCGGCCTGCAGGCGTACTCGCAGAGCTACCAGCAGCAGAACTTCGGCCAGCAGGTCTTCCGCAACGGCACCATCGTGCCGTTCGGCGCGGCGTTCATTCAGGAAACGACGGTGTTCCGCGAGTTCGGGCCGCTGGCGGGCAGCACGATGCGGCTCGCCTACGACATCGCGCCGAAAATCGGCAGCACCTTGTCGCGCCAGTCGTTCGACGGTGATGCGCGGCATTATCTGCGCATCGGGACAAGCGGCCTGCTCGCCACGCGAATCCGCGCCTTCAAGAGCATCGGCGATTTTCCCGACTTCATCTACTTCGGCGGGAACTCGGAAATGCGCGGCTACGATTACCTGCAGTTCGCCGGGCAGAACGTGGTGTTCGCGAACGCCGAGCTGCGGTTCCCGCTCATCGAGGCGGCACTCACACCCGTCGGCGTGATCGGCGGGGTCCGCGGCGTCTTCTTCGCCAACGTCGGCGGAGGCTGGTTCAACAATCAACCGTCCGCCGATCCGTGCGGAGGCGGCGACACGTCGTTCAAGTTCTTCAACAACAACACCGAAGTGTGCAAACCGATCAGCGGCGTGGTCACCGACTCGTTCGGGTTCGCGGTCACGGATCCGAAAACACGCCTGCCGGTCCCGCAGTATGGCCCGCCGATCACCGTGTCCGGGTTCCGGCTGCAGGATGCGCGGGCATCGTACGGCCTCGGCCTCGAGACCTTCGCGCTCGGCTTTCCCATCCACTTCGACTGGTCGTGGCGCACGCTGTTCAACAAGGCGTGGGAAGACGTCGTGTTCGCCGCCGACGGCGGCAGCACCGCATTCCGCAAGCCGCGGTTTGCGGTCTGGATTGGGTACGACTTCTGAGGGCGATCACAATGCAACCACGAAAACACGAAGACACGAAGACCAAAGTCTTCTTCGTGCTTTCGTGTTTTCGTGGCCGGGGCTAATCGGTCGTTTCTTGGATCTCACCCCCAAGCGCGCCGCTGAATCCGCCACGGAGATGGTGCAGGTGGTGCTGCCCAACGACGCGAACCCGCTCGGGTTCATCCTGGGCGGGACCGTCATGCACCTCATCGACATCGCCGGCGCCATCGCGTGTCATCGCCACACGCGAAGCCTCCTGGTCACCGCGGCCGTCGACGATCTGCAGTTCCTGCATCCCATCAAGGTCGGCGATCTGATCATCCTGAAAGCGCGGGTCACCTGCGCGTTCCGCACGTCCCTCGAGGCGCAGGTCGATGTCTATTCAGAGGAGACGCTGACCGGACGGCAGCAGCTGACCAGCCGGGCGTTCTTGACGTTCGTGGCGGTGGCGCAGGACGGGACGCGGCTGGCGGTGCCACCGCTCCTCGTCGAGACCGACGAGGAGCGGCGCGTGTGCGAGGAAGCGAAACTGAGGCGCGAGGGGCGCCTCAGAAAAAAGGTTGAATCTACGACACGCTCTTGAGCCGCAGCACGCTGTGCTCGAGATCGATGCCGACGCGGTAATTTTTCAGGAACTGCGCGCCCACGATCCCCCCGAGCTGGTACCCGAGCAGCACGCTCGGCGCGTCCAGGTTGAGCACCACGACCGGGAAGTTCTTGTACTGAATCGTGTCGAACGACAAGTCCACGCCCGGCAGGAGAAATGCGTCTTTCTCCCACCCGGAGGTTCCCCACACCTTCAGCGGAATCCGGCGGAGGTCGTTCTTGCCGATGGCCGTCGCCGTGGCGTTGCTGATCGAAATGACCTCGCCGCCGGTGTCCACCACGAAGTTCGCCGAGTGGCCGCCGGTGACCACGCCGCGGACGGTCGCGAGCCGGTACACGCGCAGCGGCAGCTCGAAGTCGCTCGGTTCCTGCGGGAGGTGCCTGCCGAAGGTCAGCTTGTGCGTCTTGTAATCGATCGTCATCGAGAAGCCGAGCGCGAGCGGCGACAGGCTTTCCGTTTCGCGCGTCGGGATGTCCCTGAGCGGCGGGCTCTTCACGAGGCACGGGATGTTGCGGACTTTCAGCGTGCCGACCTCGAGCGAATCGATCCGCGCGAGCTGCAGGCCGCGCAGGCCGATGTCGCCCACGCCCGCGCTGAGCGTGTAGGTGACCGGCGTGATCCCGAGCCGCTGCACGGTGGGTCGCGTGAGGACCGTGCTCTCGGCGCCGGTGTCGACGACGAAATCCTGCGGCGCCGAGCCATTCACCTTGGCGCGCACGACGATCTTCTCTTTTTCCACCTTGAAGTCGACGGTGTAGGTCGCGTCGTCGGCGCCGGGGTCCATGTCGAAGGGCAACCGCTGGCCGAACGATCGCAGAAACCGGACTTCGGCCCGCGCCCACTCCGCTTTTTCGCTCTTGTCTTTATTCGGCAGCAGGTTGATGTAGTTGCCGTACGCCGCGGCGGCTTCCTCGTACTTGTGCATCCGCTCGTAGATGGCGCCGACCGTATGATGGATCTCGAGGTCGCGGGGCGACAGCCGCAGCGCCGCCTGCGCCTCGTTCATCGCCTCGTCGAGCTTGGTGCGCGCCATGAGCGACCGTGCCATCCCGTGACGGCCTCGCGCGAGCTCCGGCGCGAGCGACAGCGCGTCTCGATAGCTCTGCTCGGCCTGCTCGAACAGCCCGTTGGCCCAGAGCGAGTCACCGTAGAGCGAGAGGACTTCGGGGCTGCGCGGCGCCATCTTCACGAGCGCATCGGCTTCGGTGCGCGCGAGGTCGAATTCGGCGACGCGCAGCGCGGACTGAATCAATCCCGCACGCGCCAGACGCACCGTCGCCGAGTCTTCGGAGCTCGTCGCCTGCCGGTAGGCTTCGAGTGATTCCGGATATTGGCCCTGCTCGAACAGCATCCGGCCGAGCCGAAGCTGGATCTCCGCCGACTGCGAGGAAAGCTGACTGTCGGCATGGATCATCAAGCTCGCCGCTGCGATGATGGCCACGACCGCGACGACACGGAAGCCGTTGCGCATGAACCCTCCAGACACGCTGTCCGATGGTAGGCTGGGACCGCTCTCGAGTAAGCGTCGGCGGTCCCATTCAAGAACTGAGCCGTGGCACCCCAGTTAGGAGAATAACGGATTCGATGCCCACTGTGAACAGATTTTCAAAAGACGTAACGCCCGGTGCGTCTTGTAAGTCGGGTGGGTCAGATCGGTCAGCGCGTGTACTGCTCGATAGCGACGCCGTCGTACATCTGGTCCACGCGCATGACCTGTGTGTCGCGGCTGTAGCTCCCGAGCTCGTAGTCCTCGCTCATGACGAGCGCCTTGATCGGCTTGGTGGGACACACTTCGGCGCACAAGCCGCAGAAGCTGCAGCGCGACAGGTTGAAGTCGAAGTAGTCGAGGATCTTGATCTTCTGGCCGGGCTCGCGGTGTCCGCCGAGCGCGATCAGGTCGTCGGGGCACGCCTTCGCGCACTGATCGCAGACGATGCAGGTCTGCGCGCCGGTGCCGGGTTCGACCTGCAGGCGCAGCACGCCGCGGAAGCGCGGGGCCGTCGGCCGCCGCTCGGCCGGATACTGAAAGGTGAACGCCGGCTGGGGCGTGTACTTCAACGTGAGCCACAGGCCCTTCAGCAGGTCCACGAGGAAGATCGTCTTGAAAAACGTCATGAGCGTCTGCATCATGCGCGCTCGCCGATCCCGACGAGGGTCGGTTCCGACTGACCGGACATGATGATGCGTTCTTTTCTGAGCACGGTGCCTTCCTTGCGAATCTTGTCCTGGAGCCGCATCAGCCCGTAAAGGAGCGCTTCGGGACGCGGCGGACAGCCGGACACGTACACGTCCACCGGCACGACTTTGTCCACGCCCTGCAGCACACTGTAGGTCGGAAACGGCCCGCCGGCGTTCGAACAGCTCCCCATCGAAATGACCCACTTGGGCTCGGGCATCTGGTCGTACAGGCGGCGCAGGACGGGCGCCATCTTCTTCGTCACGGTGCCCGCCACAATCATGAGATCCGACTGCCGCGGCGACGCGCGAAACACCTCGGCGCCGAACCGGGCGATGTCGTAGCGCGATGCCGACGCCGCCATCATTTCGATGGCGCAGCACGCCAGGCCGAACCCCATCGGCCAGATGGACGATTCGCGCGCCCAGTTGAGGATGCGGTCGATGCTGGTCGTGATGAAGTTGTCCTCGAACCGGTGATCGATCAGACCCAACGGGATCTCCTCAGGGACTGGAGGCTGTGGCCTTGGGGGAAACAATCTCCCCAGCCTCTAGCCCCCAGCCTCTAGCCTCTAGCCTCTATCGTAGTACTGCTCGTTCTTCTCGATGAAATCCGCCCATTTGTTCGGCGTCTCGTCCAGCGCGAAGATCGCTTCAACCGGACACGCCGGCACGCAGGCGCCGCAGTCGATACACTCGTCGGGGTGGATATAGAGCATCTCAGCGGCGGCGAACGCCGGTTCGTCCTTCCGCGGATGAATACAATCCACCGGACACACGTCCACGCATGCGGTGTCTTTCGTGCCGATGCATGGTTCACAGATGATATACGCCATGGAATACTGACAAGCCGTGCTTGTACGACTGAACCCTGTACGTGCAAGCTCGGCTTAGCAGCCCGACGCTTCGTACCATGATACTGAAAAAGACCGCCGGAGCGCTCGTGGGGGCGGCCGCCTTTCGCTCGAGCCCGGGACGCTGCTGATCCGATAGATCTGCGACGCGCGCGACCCGTGCTGCGGGTTACGATCATGTTGACCGCCGTGCACAAAAGGCTTCTGTGCGTCTGCGCGCTCGCGCTCTGCGCGGGCGTGCCCGCGCGCGCGCAAACACTGCCGTCCGACCCGGTCGTCTTCGGCAACGGCCGGGTGACGCTGGGCGGCGACGTCTCGTGGTCGATCGCCCCCGAAGATACCGGCTTCTTCAACTACACCGACTACGAGCACTCGACGCTGCGGATGGTGCGGCTCGCGCTCATCGCATCGGTGAAAGCGGACGATCACCTCGCGCTCCTCGCCGAGGTGCGAAGCGAGAACGGTGAACACCCGGAACCGTACGGGCTGTACCTGCGCATCCGGCCGTGGACCGGTCGCGCGTTCGACATCCAGGTGGGCCGGGTGCCGCCGACTTTCGGCGCGTTTGCGCGGCGCACCTACGCGGCCGACAACCCGTTGATCGGCTACCCGCTCGCGTATCAGTACCTGACGTCGATCCACGCTGATGCGCTGCCGCGGACCACTGACGAGCTGCTGCGCATGCGGGGCCGCGGCTGGTTGTCGAACTTCTCGATCGGCAATCCAGCGCCCGACCGAGGCGTGCCGCTGGTGAGCGCCTTCCGCTGGGACACCGGCGTGCAGCTCCACGCGGAAAGCAATCTGATCGAGGCCACCGGCTCGTTCACCACCGGGACGATTTCGAATCCGCGGTTCAGCGACGACAACGGCGGGCGACAAATCGCCGGACGTGTCGTGCTGCGGCCACTCGTGGGACTCATCGTCGGCGGCTCCGCCGCGCGTGGGCCGTTCGTCAGTCGGACGGCCTTGCGGGCCGCGCTTGGCGAGGCCGGCGCCGGCGACGACGCCTTCACCCAGACCGCGTGGGGCAGCGACGTCGAGTATTCGCGCGACTACTATCTGCTGCGACTGGAAACCGTCGTCAGCACGTGGACGCTGCCGCTCGTGAGTGCGACCGCGGGCCAGCTGCCGCTACGGGCGGTCGGCACGTCAGCGGAAGGCCGCTACAAGTTCCGGCCGGGACTGTACGGGGCCGCGCGGGTCGATCATCTCGGATTCAGCGACATCGCGACCGCGCTGACGCGTGAGAGCTGGGAGGCGCCCGTCACGCGGGTCGCGGTTGGAGGCGGGTATTCGATTCAGCGGAATCTCCTCCTGAAGCTTGAATTTCAACACAACACGCGCGAGGGTGGCCGCGTGCAGCGCCTGAATCTCGGGGCGGCGCAGGTGGTCTTCTGGTTTTGATCGTGGTGAGGACGCAGAGGAAACGGAGGACGCAGGGGATCGGACGCAGTCAATGGGCGCCCCTTGTGTCTCTCTTCCTTGCCGCGGCGGGCTTCGTCTCCTTCGCCGCATCGCTGACTCCCTCTGCGTCCTCTGCTTCCTCGGCGTCCTCGTTTTCCCGTGCAGGCGCCAGCGGCGCGATCCGCGGACGGGTCGAGCTGCGACGTGTACCGTCAGTGTCCGAGCGGCGTCCCAACGTGTCGGATCTCGGCACCGCCAGCCACCGCGATCTACCCGACCGGCTGCGATCGGTGGTATATCTCGAAACCGCGCCGCGCGGCGCTTTCGAGCAGACCGAAACGGGCCATGCGACTCTGGATCAGCGCAACGAAACGTTCGTCCCGCATGTGCTGGCGATCACGACGGGGACGACCGTCGACTTTCCGAACAGCGACCGCATCTACCACAACGTGTTTTCGCTCTCGAAGACCGCGTCCTTCGATCTCGGGCGGTACGCCGTGGGCCATTCCAAATCGATCCGATTCGACAAACCGGGGATCGTGCGGGTGTTCTGTGAAATCCACTCGCACATGAGCGCCTTCATCCTCGTGTTCAGCCACCCGTTCTTTGCGATGACGGACAGCGACGGACGCTACCGGATCGACAACGTGCCGCCTGGCACCTACGCCGTCATCGCTTGGAACGAAGGCGTCTCCTCGGATCCCGCGCCGGTCACCGTCCCCAACGGCGGCATCGCGGAGCTGGACATCGCACTGCGATGACGTTTTTCTCCTCGCTGCGAAGCCGCATCTTTCTGACGAGCGCGTTGCTCGCCGTCCTGTCCATCGGCGCCGCCATTTACGTCGTCAACGTGCGCGTGACGCGGCAGGCCGAAGCCGCGCTGCAGCGCGAGATCGTCGCCACGGGCGCATTGGTCGATCAGTTACGCACCACACGTACACAGACGTTCACGACGATGGCGCGGCTCATCGCGGATACCCCGAAGCTCAAGGCGGCCGCCTATGAAAACGACCCGCAGACGGTGCAGGTCGCGGTCACGGATATTCAGGGGCTGCTCACGCTCCACCCGAACCTTCTCCTCGTCACGAACAATTCGGGCGGCGTGCTCACCACTGTCGGCGCGTCACCGCGCGCAGCCGACGTCGTCGCCCACCAGCCGGCGGTCCGCGAGGCGCTCGCGGGCCGCGAAAGCGTGAGCCTGCTGCCGCAGGCCAACGGCATGCTCCAGCTCGTCACCGTCCCGATCACGATCGACCTCACGCATCCCGAGATGCTGGGCACGCTCAGCGTCGGCTTTCTGCTGGACGATGCGGTCGCGGATCAATTGAAGGCGATGACCGGAAGCGACATCGCATTCGGGATGGACGGGCAGATCCTGGCGACGACGCTGCCACAAGAGCGTCGCACGACGCTGGCGTCGCTGCTGCGCCAGCCGCCGGTCAACGACATCCGCATCGGAGGCGAGGATTACGTCGTCTTGCCGCGTCAGCTCACCAGTTCCGGCGATGCCGCCGACGTCGCGAGGGGACCCGTGGCGTTGATCCTGCGATCGCGCACCGAACAGCTCGCGGGGCTGCAGGCCATTCATGCGGGCCTGATCGTGACGGCGATCGTCGCCGTGATCCTGGCCACGCTGCTCAGCTTCACGGTCGCGCGAACCATCACACGGCCGCTGGCTGCGATCACCGATGTGATGCGGGAGGTGGCCGCCACCGGCGACCTCACGCGCAAGATCGCCCTTCTTCAAAGTCACCGGTGGGACGATGAAGATGCGCGCCTGCTGGCGACGACGTTCAACACACTGACCGACTCCATCGCCCGATTCCAGCGCGAGATGTCGCAGAAAGAACGGCTGTCGTCGCTCGGCGGACTGTCGACGGTGATCGCGCACGAGATCAGAAATCCGCTGATGATCATCAGAGCGTCGCTGCACGCTCTCCGCCAGCCGGACGTCACGGCGGTGACCCTGCGCGAGGCGGTCGCCGACATCGACGACGAGGTGACGCGCCTCAATCGCATCGTCAACGAGGTGCTCGACTTCGCGCGGCCGATTCGCTTCGAGCCGGCGTCAACGGACCTGAACGCCCTTTGCCGGGAGTCCGCCGCGGCGGCGGAAGCGTCCGGACCTGGCGCAGCCATTCATCTGATGCTCGGGCCGTCGGTTCCGCCCGTCACGACCGACGCCGAGCGGTTGCGGATCGCGCTCGTCAACATGTTGGTGAATGCCCGCCACGCAGTCGCCGCCCATGATTCGACACATTCGTCGCGCCCTGAGCTTGTCGGCGGACGCGAGCCGGCATTGGCCGGGTCCAAAAGACCCGGCCTCCATGTGTCAGATGCAGAGCGGGTCCTTTCAGACGCGCCGGACGCGCTCGTCACCCTGCGAACCGAAACGCGCGGAGATCGCGTCTCGATTGCCATCGCCGACCGCGGCGTGGGAATCGATCCGGCCGATCTCCCGCGTGTCTTCGATCCGTACTTCACCACCAAGCGCGGCGGAACCGGCCTCGGCCTCGCCATCGCGAAAAACATCGTCGAAGGACTGGGCGGCGCGATTGCGGTGACGAGCACGCCCGGGCGCGGCACTGAGATTCGGATCGATCTCCCCTTCGACGCGGCTCAGGGCAAGGTCTGATGGCGAACCTTCGTGGCTCAATTCTCCTCGTCGACGATGAGGAAAAGATCCTGAAAGCGCTCGGTCGGGCGCTGCGAGACGACGGCCACGATGTGGTCGACACGACAAGTCCCCGTCACGCGCAACGTCTGCTGACCGAACGGAGTTTCGATCTCGTCATCGTCGATAACGTGATGCAAGAATTGAGCGGCCTGGATTTGATCCGCGAGTACGTCGGGTTGGTGCCGGAGGGCGAACGGTCACAGATTCTGATGATGACGGCGCATGCGACGGTGGAGAGCGCCATCGAAGCAATGAAACTTGGCGCGTTCGACTACCTGCAGAAGCCCTTCGAGGTGGACGAGCTGCTGGTCGTTGTCCGTCGCGCCCTCGACCACCAGCGGCTGCGGACCGAGTACCGGTACCTGCTCAGCGAGCGCGACGAACAGTTCGACCATTACGGCATCGTCGGCCGCAGCCGCGCGATGGAGGAGGTCATGCGGCGGGCGGAGCTCGTCGCGGAGACCAAGAGCACGGTGCTCATCCTCGGAGAGACCGGAACGGGCAAAGAGCTCGTCGCGCGGGCGATTCACGACCGGAGCGCGCAGCGAGGCATGCCGCTGATCAAGGTGAACTGCGCCGCAATTCCTGAAGCGCTGCTCGAGTCGGAGCTGTTCGGGCACGTGCGCGGCGCCTTCACGGGCGCGACGACGACCAAGAAGGGCAAATTCGCGTTGGCGGATGGCGGCACGATCTTCCTCGACGAGATCGCCACGATGATCCCCGCGCTGCAATCCAAGCTCCTGCGCGTGCTGCAGGAGCGTGAGTTCGAGCCGCTCGGCGCCGAACGCACGCAGCGGGTCGACGTGCGTGTCATCGCCGCGACCAATCGCGATCTGCGGCAGATGGTCGCCGACGGCAAGTTCCAGGACGATCTGTTCTACCGGCTGAACGTCATCCCGATCGAGATTCCACCGCTGCGGGAACGCCGCGAGGACATCCCGCCGCTCGTCGAGCACTTCCTCAAGAAGCACGCCCAACGTACCGGTCGCCGCATCGAGCGGCTCGACGATGGCGTCCTGAGCGGCCTGCAGCAGTACGACTGGCCAGGCAACGTCCGCGAGCTGGAAAATACGATCGAGCGCGCCGTTGTGCTGTCCACGGGACCGGTCATCACGACCCGTTCTGTGTCGGTGCTGGGCGCGGCGATGCCCCAGGTCAGCGGACTACCCTCGCTCAAGCTTCGGCAGAACATCGAATGGGTCGAACGCGAAACGATCCGGCGCGCGCTGGACAGCGCCGGCGGCGTGAAAAAAGATGCCGCGGAGCTGATGGGCATCAGTCAGCGCGCCTTGTCCTATTACCTGGCGAAATACCGAATCGATTAGCCAATGACCCGATTTACTGGATCTCGAACGTCATGTCCGGCATCGTCGCGCGGTGCACCATGTGGCACCCGCGGCAGGTCGCGCCGATCGTGCCCCGCGCGGCCGCGATCCCTTCGTCGTTCTTCGCCTTCGCCGCCGCGTCGAGGTCGGCCGCGCCCTTCAGACCATCATTCGTGAGCTTGATCGCATCGTCGGCCTTCTTGGCCGTCCAGAACGCGTTGGCTACTGTAAACGATGCTTTGAACGTCGCCGCATTCTCTTCGATCGCGCATAGTCCTTCGCGGCGATGTTGCCACGCAGCGCCATATTCGAGGCGCCATTATTCTTCATCGCGGTCTGATACTCGGCGGGCGGTTTCTCACTCGCCATCACCGTGAATCCGACGATCGCTGCCGCGCACACCGCCACCGTCTTGAATTTTCCGCGCATACACTCCTCCTGAACAAATGCCGTTACGAACGCATGTGAGGAGATTGCACTGCAGAGTGTAACGATTTTCGGCGCCACAATCCGAATGCGCGGCAGGGCCGCATCGGCGATACTTGGGCGCCCGGAGAAACCCTATGACGCACGTGCGCGCGACGCGGCTGGCGGCCGCGGTGCTGCCATTCTCATGTCCACTGAAAATGCTGTTATCCTTGTGTGATCTGAAAATGCCCGCGTCCGGGGACCTAGGTCCATGTCCATCGTCGCCCTGTCGGAACTGCTCGGCGCCAGCGTGCGCGATGCCAGCGGCACGGTGCGCGGACGTGTGCGCGAAGTCGCCGTCGCGCCCGAGGATCACCCCACCCGCGTCGCCTATCTGATCGTCCGAACGCCGGACGGCGAACGGATGCTGCCGGCCGGAGACGTGAAATCCTGCGGTGCGACGGTCCGCGCCGAGACCGACGGCCGCCACTGGGAACCGTACACGCCGTCGGACGGCGTTCTCCTCCTCAAGCGCGATCTGCTCGATCAGCAGATCATCGACGTGCACGGACGCAAGGTCGTGCGCGTCAACGACGTCGAGCTCGACTCGACCCCGATCAACAGCCACCTGCTCCTGAACGTCCTCTCGGTCGACGTGGGCGCGCGCGGCGCCATCAGACGCCTCGCCAAGAGCCTCGTGCCGGCGTTCACGCTCCGCGCCCTGCTCGAGAAGATTCCGCCGCGCGTGATCCCGTGGCATTTCATGGATCTGCTCGAGACCGATCCCGCCCGGCGGGTCAAGCTGAAGATTGCGTACGAAGGGCTGTCGAAGCTGCATCCGGCGGACATCGCCAACATCGTGGAAGATCTACCGGCGGCCGAACGCGAATCGGTCTTCGAGACGATTGACGAAGAGGTGGCCGCCGAAGCGCTCGAAGAGCTCGACCCCAAGGTGCAGGTGTCGATCGTCGAATCGCTCGATTCCGACCGCGCGGCCGACATCGTCGAGGAGATGGATCCCGACGCGGCCGCCGACCTGCTCGGCGATCTCGATAAAGATCGGTCGGGCCAGATTCTCCGCGAAATGGAGCCGGACGAGCGGCGGGAGATCACGCAGCTCCTCGAGTTCGGCGAACACACCGCCGCCGGGCGGATGACGACCGAATTCATCGCCGTGCCGGAAACGGCGGTCGTCGACGATGCGATCGACGCGCTGAAGACGTTCGAAGGCAGCCGCGAGGCGCTCGCCACCATCTATCTGACCGGCGCCGGCCACAAGCTCACCGGCGTGGTGCCGCTGGTCAAGATCGCGATCTCCTCACCCGCCGCGCAGCTGTCCGACCTGAGCGAACCGTACGTGGCGTGTGCGCCGGACACGCCGCAGGACGAAGTCGCCGCGCTGTTCGACAAGTACAACCTGCTCACCCTCGCCGTCGTCGACGAGCACGGGCGCCTGTCCGGCATCATCACGGCCGACGACGTGATCACGATGCTGCGGCACAGGTGACGGATGGTCCGCGCGCTGTTCCGCCGAGGCTGGACCGCCCGTCTGGCGATGGTGCTGGCTGTTATCGGGCCGGGATTCATCACCGCCAATGTCGACAACGACGCGGGCGGCATCGCGACCTATTCGATCGCCGGCGCGCAGTTCGGGTACTCGCTGCTGTGGCTGATGATCCCGATCACCGTCGCGCTCGTGATCATCCAGGAAATGTCATCGCGGATGGGCGCGGTGACCGGCAAAGGCCTGAGCGATCTCATTCGCGAGGAGTTCGGATTCCGCGCCACGTTCCTCCTGATGGCCGCGCTCTTTGCGACCAACTTCTTCAACATCGTCAGCGAGTTCGCCGGCGTCGCGAGCAGCTTCGAGCTGTTCGGCGTGTCGAAATTCGTCGTCGTGCCCCTGGCCGCGCTCGTCGTGTGGGGCCTGGTGGTCCACGGGACTTACAACAGCATCGAGAAAATCTTCCTGTCGGCGTCGGCCTTCTACGTCGCGTACGTCGTGTCTGGCGTGCTCGCGCATCCGGACTGGAAGGCGGCCGCGCTGTCGACCCTCACGCGGCCGGAGAGCGTGGGATTCCGAAATTATTCGTACCTGTCGATGGTGATCGCGATGGTCGGCACGACGATCGCCCCCTGGATGCAGTTTTACCTGCAGGCCTCGGTCGTCGAGAAGGGCGTGACGGCGCGGCAGTACAAGGCGTTGCGCCTCGATGTCATCATCGGATGTCTATTTGCGGCCATCGTCGCATGGTTCATCGTGGTGGCGTGCGCGGCAACGCTGCACACGTCGGGGATTTACGACATCAAGACCGCATCGCAAGCGGCGCAGGCCCTGCGGCCGCTCGCCGGCGAATACGCGTACCTCCTCTTTGCCGCCGGACTGTTCAATGCGTCGCTCTTCGCGGCGTGCATTCTGCCGATCTCGACCGCGTACGCGGTGTGCGAGGGACTGGGCCTCGAGTCGGGGCTCGACAAGCGTTTCCACGAAGCGCCCGCGTTCTACTGGCTGTACACGCTGCTGATCGTGTTCGGCGCCGGCGTGCTGCTCATCCCACGCTTTCCGCTGTTCCGCGTGATGGTGCTGTCGCAGGTCGCCAACGGCATGCTGCTGCCCTTCGTGCTGATATTCGTGCTGCTGTTGATGAACGACCGCGAGCTGATGGGCAGGTACACGAACTCGCGGTGGTACAACGTCGTGTCGTGGATCACCGTCGGCGTGATGATGGCGCTGACGATCGCCATGGTCATCGCGCAGGTCAAAGGCGGGTGATCACTCCCCGCCGCTTCCCTTGAACTGATCGTCCTCGTCGGCGAACAGCACGTTGAAGCTGGTCAGCGATCCGTAACAGCCGCTCACGTAGGTCTGCAGCTTGACCTTCACATCGTCCGGCAGATCGGACGCGTTGATCTGCTGCTCGAGCGTGCGAAGTCGATTCCGCAGCATGACGACCTTGTGAAAAAACGTCTCGATTGGCCAGCTCTTTTCCTGAAGGCCGGCCGTACCGGGCCGCAGGACGAGCGTGCCGCCGCGCCATTTCTCCGCGGGCACGACCGGCGAAATGCCGGTTTCTTCGCGGATGATCCGCCGCAGCAATACTTCGAGATCGTCGCTGGCAGAAATCCTCATGGGTGATGCGGTCCTCTCGCGATCGCTGACGATCGGAAATGGCGCCGAACCGGGCTGCGCTCGGCGGGCGCCTGCGATGGGCGCCGGAGCGCGCGAGGCCCCCGACGACTCGATCCTGGGCCCGCCGCGATAGTTGTGCTCGCTGTGACAATACCCGCACGCCACGCGGATGGGTGTCTCATCTGCATCCACCACGATGATCGTATGGAGGCGATCGGTCTTGCACACGCGGCAGAAGTCTTCGAGCGACTCGCCGGCTCGATGGGTCCTGGGCAATGACATCGCGATGCTATGATCGCACGATGAAGCCATGCGACAGCATTCTCTTCAGCGGCGGCGCCCCAGGCGTTGAAGCGGCGTTCGGTGCCTCGTCCTGACTGAGTGGACACCTCCATCACCGACGTCGCGATCGTCGGAGCCGGCGCGGCGGGACTCGCGGCGGCGATTTTCACTCGCCGCGCGAACCCCACACGCTCGGTACTCCTGCTCGACGGCGCCAGAGAGCCGGGCGCGAAAATCCTGGTCAGCGGAGGCGCGCGGTGCAACGTCACGAACCGCGTGGTGTCGGAGCGCGACTTCTGGGGCGGTCGTCGCGCGATCGTCCGACGCGTGTTGCGTGCCTTTACCGCCGACGATGCCATCTGCTTTTTCCGTGAGCTCGGCGTCTCCCTGCATGAAGAAACCGACGGCAAGCTCTTCCCCGACACCAACCGCGCCCGCGACGTCCTGACCGCGCTCCTTCGCGGCGCCGATTCGGCGGGCGTCCGCCTGCTGACCGATCACCGCGTGCTCGACGTCCAAGCGGCTGATGATGGCTTCTCGATCGTGGCGACCGGCGGCACCATCCGGTGCCGGCAGGTCGTCTTGGCGACCGGCGGCCAGTCGTTGCCAAAGAGCGGCAGCGACGGCGCGGGATTCCAGTTTGCGCAACGCCTTGGCCACACGATCGTGCCGACGACCCCGGCGCTCGTGCCGTTGATTCTCGACGAAGCGCGCGGCTCGATTCACCGCCGATTGTCGGGCGTCTCTCATGACGTCGAGCTCGCTCTCTGGGTCGACTGCCGGATCTCCATGCGGCTTGGCGGGGCGCTGCTCTGGACACATTTCGGGATCAGCGGCCCCGTCGCGTTGAATGCGTCGCGCCACTGGTTGCGCGCGGAGCTGGAACATCGCCCGGTGAAACTGACGGCCAGCTTCTGTCCCGGGGAGACGTTCGACAGCCTGGAAAGACTGTGGACGGCCGCCCCGTCCCGGCGGCCGAACAGTTCCGTGCTGACCGCGCTCGCCGATCACGTTCCCGCCGCGGTCGCCTCTGCCCTACTCGACCGATTGCGGCTCGACGCCGCCGTCGAGCTCGCGCACCTGGCGCGCACTAACCGACGTGCACTGGTGCAGGCGCTTCTCGAATGGCCATTGGCGGTCAAAGGCTCTCGCGGCTACAACCACGCGGAAGCCACGGCTGGCGGCGTGGCCCTCGACGAAATCAACCCGGCCACGATGGAGTCGCGCATCCGTCAGGGGCTGTATCTGATCGGCGAGATGCTCGACGTCGACGGCAGAATTGGCGGGTTCAATTTTCAGTGGGCGTGGTCGACGGGCTACGTCGCCGGTCGCGCGTTGGGCGCTTAGGGCCCTTACTGATTCAGATCGACCCAGACCGATTTGACCTGCGTGTAGTGCTCGAGCGCGTGGACGCTCATCTCGCGGCCGAAGCCGCTCTGCTTGTACCCGCCGAAGGGCGCGGCCGTGTCATAGATGTTGTACGTGTTGATCCACACCGTTCCCGCCTGGAGCTTGCGCGCGACGTAATGCGCCTTCTTGATGTCCTTTGTCCAGACCGCCGCCGCGAGACCGTAGCTGCTGTCGTTGGCGCGCTCAATCGCTTCGTCCACATCGCCAAACTCGATCGCGGCCAGCACGGGCCCGAAGATCTCCTCGCGCGCGATTGTCATTCCAGGGGTGACGCCCGCGAACACGGTGGGTTGAAGAAAGTAGCCTTTGCCGGTTCCAATGTCCGCGCGCATGCCGCCCGCGACCAGCGTCGCGCCTTCGGCTTTCGCCGTCTCGATGTAGCGCAGATCGTTGTCGAGCTGCGCCTTCGATGCGATCGCGCCAAGGCGGGTCTTCGGATCCATCGGATCGCCCGGCACCATTTTCTTCGCCCGCGCCGCCACCTTGTCGATGAATGCGTCCCGAATCGACCGGTCCACGAGCAGCCGCGATCCCGCCGCGCACACTTCCCCTTTGCCGTAAAAAATACCGGTCGTCGCGCCACGGACCGCCGCGTCGAGGTCGGCGTCCGGGAACACGATGTTCGGCGACTTGCCGCCCAGCTCCAGCGTGATCCGCTTCAGGGTGTCCGCGGCGCCGCGCATGATCTCCCGCCCGGTCGACGTATCGCCCGTGAACGCAATCTTGTCGATGCCCGGATGCGCGACGATCATCCGACCGAGCGTTGAGCCCGGTCCGGTCACCACGTTGAGGACGCCTGGGGGCAGACCCACGTCCGTCGCGATGTCGGCGAGCGCCAGCGCCGTCAACGGCGTCTGGCTGGCCGGCTTGATGACAACGGTGTTGCCGCATGCGAGGGCCGGCGCCACCTTCCAGGCGGCCAGCAGCAGCGGAAAATTCCACGGGACAATAGCCGCGACGACGCCGACCGGCTCGCGAAGCGTATACGTGAGGTAGTTGCCTTTCACGGGAATCGTCTCGCCGTGAATCTTGTCGGCCCACCCGGCGTAGTACTGAAAACACTCGGCCGCCGCCGGCACGTTGATCTGGCGCGACTCGAAGATCGGCTTGCCGTTGTGCAGCGTTTCGAGCCGGGCGATCTCGTCGGCTCTCTCCATCAGCTTCTCGCCGAGGTTCCAGACGAGCCGTCCGCGCTCCCGCGCCGACAGGCTGCCCCACGGTCCGTCCAGCGCCGCGCGCGCGGCATGCACCGCTCGATCGAGGTCGCTCTGTCCCGCCGATGCGACCGTCGCGATGACTTCTTCAGTGGCGGGATTGACGACGTCGAGCGTGGCGCCGGAATCGGCGTCGCGCCATTCGTTGTTGATGAAGAGCTGGTTGCGCATCGCGTTTCAGCACCTTGGCCACGAAGACACGAAAACACGAAGAAGACAAACTAGATCTTCTTCGTATCTTCGTGCTTTCGTAGCTCCATCTTATGAGGCCGTCTCGCCCGGCTTGAGCTCCAGCACTTCCACGCCCATCGGCCCGACGAGCTCGCGCAGCCGGTTGGGCGTGCCCGTCAGCGACGGAAACGTGCCGTAGTGCATCGGCACGACCTGTTTCACCGCCAGAAGCTCGCACGCCTTCGCCGCCTGATCAGGGCCCATGGTATAGGTGTCGCCGATCGGCAGAAACGCGATCTGCGGCCGGTACAGGTCGGCGATGAGGCGCATGTCGCCGAAGACCGACGTGTCCCCCGCGAAATAGATCGTCAACCCGTCCTCGAACCGGATGACGTAGCCGCACGGGTTGCCGACGTACACGAGGCGGCCGTCCTTTTCGACCGAGCTGCTGTGGAACGCCGGCACCATCGTGATCGACAGTCCGACGGCGTCGATCGTGCCTCCGTGATTCATCCCGGTGACGGCGTGAAGCCCCTTCTGCTGCAGCCAGGCGGCTAGCTCGTAGGGCGCGATCGCCCGCGCCCCGGTCGCGCGTCCGATGGCGACGGCGTCCGCCGAGTGATCGTCGTGGCCGTGCGTGAGCAGCATCACGTCGAGCTCGTGAATCTTCTTCGATGATTCAGGACAAGCCGGATTGGTCGTCAGCCACGGGTCCGTGAGAATCCGCTTCCCGCCAGGCGAGCGAAACAGGAACGCGCTGTGACCGAGCCAGGTGAATGACAAGCTCTGCATCTGGTAATTTCGTAGATTACCCGATTCCCAAGTCGAGAGTTCCGCTGATTGCCGGCCTGACGCAGCGGTACGCTTGAACGAACTACCGCCCAAATCGCCGGACCGGCGCGGTCCAAGGCGTCTCAAGCCGACAAATGTTACGATCGAGCTCTCGCATGCCTACGATCGTCCCGCTCAGCGTCGTCCAACCTCGCGAACCGAAGCCGGAATGGCTGAAAGTCCGTGCCCCAGGCTCGCCGAGTTATCTCCGCCTCAAGGAGTTGATGCGGGGCCTGAACCTGCACACGGTCTGCGAGGAAGCGCGCTGTCCCAACATCGGCGAGTGCTGGAACCACGGGACGGCGACGTTCATGATCCTCGGCGATGTGTGCACGCGCGCCTGCTCGTACTGCGCCGTCGCGCATGGCCGGCCCGGCGCCGTCGATACCGCGGAGCCCGAGCGAGTCGCCCATGCCATCCAGACGCTCGACCTCAATCACGTCGTCATCACGTCGGTTGATCGCGACGACCTGGCCGACGGCGGCGCGTCGATCTTTGCCGAAACGATCCGCCACACGCGCGCGCGCGTGAACGACTGCCGGATCGAAGTCCTGATTCCCGACTTTCACGGGAATCACGCCGCGCTGCGCACCGTGCTGGACGCGCGGCCCGACGTGCTGAATCACAACACCGAGACCGTTCAGCGCCTGTACCGCATGGCGCGGTCCGGCGGCCGGTACTTGCGCACCCTCGAGCTGTTGGGCCGGTCGCGGCGCTGGGCGCCGGACATCCCCACGAAAACGGGATTGATGGTGGGCTTGGGCGAGGACACTGACGAGCTCGTGGCAACGTTCAAGGATCTTCGCCACGTTGGCTGCGAGATTCTCACCATCGGTCAATATCTACGGCCCTCGACCGATCACGCACCGATGGCTCGGTACTATCATCCCGGCGAGTTTCGCGAGCTCAAAAGGATCGCGCTCGATCTCGGCTTCGTCCACGTCGAATCCGGCCCGCTGGTCCGCAGCTCCTATCACGCCCACGAAACGGCGGATGCATACGCCGTCGCCACATCGAGCGGCTGACGCACCGCGCCACGACAACCACAATCCTCCGCTACATAAATGACGAAACTTCGGCCGGGGATGATAAATCTGTCTGACAGAGACCGATTCGAACGCCGAGCGGCGCGGGGGATGTTGCTCAAGACCCAACCAGACAGACAATTTTGTCCACGGTGATACGGCTTTGTAAGATCTCTTCTCAGCGCGAACGGCGACCGTGGCGCAAGCGTTTGAAACCCTCGCAATTCAGACGTTTTCCAGGGTTGGCTCGATGCCGTAGGGGTGGCGCGCGTCTTGCTGCCCGGGCTCGGCAAGAAGAGCTGATTGCGGCAACACCTCAAGAAAAGGGAAACGATGGATCTCGAAGCCGTCCTGCGACGCGTCCGTGGAGAGTTCGTGGAGATGCCCGGCTTGCGGCTGACGCCCGCGCAGGCGACCCGCTTGTGGGGCCTGGAACAGGAGGCGTGTCGCACGGTCATCAACGCGTTGATCGACGCCTCGTTCCTGCGCTGGACTGCCGCGGGCGCCCTGGCGCGCGCCGACGGAGGTTAAAAAAGGTTGTCGTATACCATCGTGCGCTTCGTGATAAGCAGTCCGATAAAGCAGCCAGGCCGATCATCCCTGGAGCGCCAACAGAAACGGCTGCTCGAGCGCTTCGATGATCCAGCGGAGAAACCGGATCCCGTCGGCGCCGTCGACGACGCGGTGGTCGTAGGACAGCGAGAGCGGCAGCATCAGGCGGGGAACCAGCTGCGCATCTCCTTCAATGCTCGCGGGGCCCCACCCCCGCTCGCTGGCGCCTCGCGCCTCCGCGCTCGGCGCCGGCTGCAGGCGCTGATAGACTGGCTCCATGCGCGCCCGGGAGATGCCGAGGATCGCGACTTCCGGGGCGTTGACGATCGGCGTGAACGAGGTGCCGCCGATGCCGCCGAGATTCGAGATACTGAAACAGCCGCCCTGCATCTGTTCGAGCGACAGCTTGCGATTGCGGGCCTTCTCGGAGAGCTGCGACAGCTCAACGGCGATCTGCGTGATGTTCTTCGTATCGGCGTCGCGGATGACCGGCACGAGCAGGCCGCGATCGGTGTCCACCGCCACGCCGATGTGGATGTATTTCCTCTGGATGATTTCCTGCGCGGCCATATCGACCGAGACGTTGAACTGCGGGAAGACCTTCAGCGCCGCCGCGACCACTTTCACGGCGATCGCCGTGACGGTCAGGTTGCCGCCGGCGGCTTCCGCCTGCTTCGCGTAGCGCTTGCGCGCCTCTTCGAGCGCGGTGACGTCGGCCACGTCGTGCTGCGTGACGTGGGGAATGGCCCTCCATGCCGCGACCAGATGCTCAGCGGTCTTCCGGCGGACGCCGCGCATCGGCTGACGCTCGATCTCGCCCCAGCGGCTGAAGTCAGGAAGCGGCTCCGCCGCCGGCACGCTCGGCGTTGGCGACCCGCTCACGATCCGGTTGACGTGCGCCTTCACATCGTCGGTTGAAATACGGCCGCTCGGTCCGCTTCCGGCGACGTCGTTGATGTCGACGCCAAGCTCGCGGGCCATGCGGCGGACCGACGGCGTCGCCGGTGCCGGCGGCAGCTCGGACTCGGCTGGCGATTCAGCGGTCTGGCGCGCGCCGCGACTGATGTCGACGACTTTTTGTCCACGCGCGGCAGCGCTCGTCACATCGCCCTGCTCTGTGTCCTCTGCACCCGCGCGGGCCTCGACACGCTTTTCGTTTTCCCCAGGTACCCCCGGCACTCCGGGCTTGTCAGCAGCCGCCTGGCGCTTCCCGCCTTCAGCAGGCTGCTCGAGTCCGCCATCGCCGGGGACTTTCGCAGCGCTGTCGGCGGCGACTGCCTGGCTCGCTTTGGGCTCGGCCTTTGCCGACGGTGGTTGGCTCTGAGCGGGCTTCGCAGGAGCGGCCTTCTCCTGCGCGTGACCGGCTTCCTCCACGGCGAGGATCGCCTGACCGACTTTCACCTTGTCGCCGGCTTTGACCTTGATGTCGGTCACCCGGCCGGCCACCGACGAGGGCACTTCGATCGTCGCCTTGTCGGTCTCGAGCTCGAGCACGGCCTGATCTTTCACGAGCGTATCGCCCGCCTTGACGAGCACGCGCAGCACGTCGCCCGTCTCGATGTTTTCGCCAAGTTCAGGCAGGACGAAGTCAGCAGACACGCGACAAAAGCCTTTCACCACCAAGGACACACGATGGACGTGTCCTTGGTGGTTCATCATCGCTACGCAATAGCCGGATTGACCTTCTCCGGATCGATCCCGTGCGTCTTGATGGCCTGCTGGACGACCGCGACGTCGATCTTGGCGTCGCGCGCGAGCGCCGCGAGCGTCGCGATGACCACGTAGCGCGCATCGACTTCGAAGAAGTCCCGCAGCGCGGCGCGGTTCTCGCTCCGGCCGAAGCCGTCGGTGCCGAGGGCGGTGAGCGGCCTCGGCAGCCAGCGATCGATTGCGTCGGGCAGCGCCTTGACGTAGTCCGACGCCGCGACCAGCACGCCGGGCGCCTCTTTGAGGCACGCCGTGACGTACGGCTCGCGCGCCGGTTCGGTGGGATGCAGCAGGTTCCAGCGCTCGCATCGGTGTCCGTCGCGATAGAGCTCGTTGTAGCTCGTCACGCTCCAGACGTCCGCGCTCACATCGTATGTCGACTCCAGGATCTCCTGCGCCTTGATGACCTCTGGCAGGATGGCGCCGCTGCCGAACAGCTGCGCGCGCAGCTTCGCGTCCGGCTTCGACGCCGCGCGGAACCGATACAGGCCCTTGAGAATGCCGTCGGCCGCACCCTCGGGCATGGCTGGCATCGCGTACTGCTCGTTCCCCACGGTCAGGTAATAGAAGATGCTTTCCTGATCGATGTACATCCGGCGGATGCCGTCCTGAATGATGACGGCGATCTCGTACGCAAACGCGGGGTCGTACGCGGCGCAGTTGGGATACGCCATCGCGAAGAGGTGGCTGTTGCCGTCCTGGTGCTGTAACCCCTCGCCGGCAAGCGTCGTGCGCCCCGCGGTTCCGCCGAGCAGGAACCCGCGCGCGCGCGAATCGCCGGCGGCCCAGATCAGATCGCCGATCCGCTGAAAGCCGAACATCGAGTAGTAAATGAAGAACGGGATCGTGTTCACGCCGTGAGTGGCGTAGGCGGTCCCGGCGGCAATGAACGACGACATCGAACCGGCCTCGGTGATCCCTTCTTCGAGAATCTGACCGTCGGAGGCTTCCTTGTAATACAGGAGCGTGTCCATATCGACCGGCTCGTACAGCTGACCGGCGTGCGAGTAAATGCCGACTTGACGGAACAGCGCTTCCATCCCGAACGTCCGCGCCTCGTCCGGCACGATGGGGACAATGAGCCGACCGAGATCCTTGTCGCGCAGCAGCTTCGACAACAGGCGCACGAACACCATGGTGGTCGACACGTTGCGGCCGTCGGTGCCCTTGTGGAATTCCTCGAAGAGCTCGGCCGGCAACGCCTCGAGCGGCTCGCTTCGCGTCTTGCGATTCGGCAGGAAGCCGCCGAGTGCCTTGCGGCGGTCGTGCAGATAGCGAGTCTCGGTGCTGTCCTCGGGGGGCCGATAGAAAGGCGTCTTCGCGATGTCCGCGTCGGACACCGGAATGCCGAAGCGGGCGCGGAACGCCCGCAGCTCCTCTTCGTTCATCTTCTTCTGCTGGTGCGTGATGTTCTTGCCCTCGCCCGCCTCGCCCAGCCCGTATCCCTTGATCGTCCGCGCGAGGATGACGGTCGGCGATTCTTTGTGTTCGAGTGCCACTTTGTACGCGTTGTAGACCTTCGTCGGGTCGTGACCGCCGAGCGTCATCTTCTTGAGCTGATCGTCCGACAGGTGTTTGACCATCTCGAGCAGACGCGGATCGACGCCCCAGAAGTGCTCGCGCAGATACGCGCCGGACTCGACGGCATACTTCTGGTACTGGCCGTCGACGATCTCGCCCATGCGTTTCACCAGGAGGCCGTCGCGATCTTTGGCGAGCAGCGGATCCCACTCCCGTCCCCAGATCACCTTGATCACGTTCCATCCGGCCCCACGAAACGCGGCTTCCAGCTCCTGAATGATCTGGCCGTTGCCGCGCACGGGACCGTCGAGCCGCTGCAGGTTGCAGTTGACGACGAAAATCAGGTTGTCGAGCTTCTCGCGCGCCGGCAGCGTGATGGCGCCCAGCGCTTCGGGCTCGTCGGTTTCTCCGTCGCCGAGGAACGCCCATACTTTCGCGCTGGACTTCGGCTTCAGGCCGCGATCCTCGAGGTAGCGCGTGAAGCGCGCCTGATAGATCGCCATCAACGGTCCGAGCCCCATCGAGACGGTCGGGAACTCCCAGAAGTGCGGCATCAGCCACGGATGCGGATACGACGACAATCCCCCGCCGGGCTGGAGCTCGCGCCGGAAGTTCTCCAGGTGTGATTCGTCGAGCCGTCCCTCGAGGTACGCGCGCGCGTAGACGCCGGGCGCCGCGTGGCCCTGGAAGAAGATCACATCGCCGTCGCCGTCCGCGTCGCGCCCGCGAAAGAAATGATTGAAGCCGACTTCGTACAGCGTCGCGGCGGACGCGAAGGTCGAAATGTGACCGCCGATGCCCTCGTCGGCCTTGTTGGCGCGGACGACCATGGCCGCCGCATTCCAACGGACGAAGCTCTTGATGCGGCGCTCGATATCCGGGCTGCCCGGCATGAGCACCTGGTCGTCGGCCGGAATCGTGTTGATGTAGGGCGTGTTCGCGGTGAACGGCAGCCTGACGCCGTTCTCGGCGGCGTGGAGAGTCAGCTCGCGCAGCAGCCGCGCGACTTTGACGGGCCCGCCGCTTTGGAGCACATAATCGAGGGACTCAAGCCATTCGCGCGTTTCGAGGGCATCGAGCTCCGCGGCATCTTTCGGAGCAATGTGTCTCACAGACGCAGGTTCCTTTCGGTTTGTCGGCTGACCGCCTGTCCGGCTGCAGGCCAACCACTCATTGTAGTCCCTTGTCGTAAGTGACCAAATTGTCCGTATCCCTTATCCGTGATCGCATCATCTGCTGCGATCGCTGTCCGCGACTGCGCTCGTACTGCGCGCGCATTGGACGCGAGAAGCGGCGCGCGTATCGCGACGACATCTACTGGGCGCGGCCGGTCCCCGGCTTCGGCGATCCCCGCGCGCAGCTTCTCATCGTCGGACTGGCGCCGGCCGCGCACGGCGCGAACCGTACCGGTCGCGTGTTCACGGGCGACGGCGTTGGCGGTTCGGGCGATTTCCTCATGGCGGCGCTTCATCGCGCGGGCTACGCGAACATGCCCACCTCCCGCCGGCCGAACGACGGGTTGCGGCTGCGCGACGCGTACATCGCGGCTGCGGTCCGCTGCGCGCCGCCCGACAACAAACCGACGCCGGAGGAAATCGGCAACTGCCTGCCCCACCTCGAGGCGGAGCTCGATGCGCTTGGCCGGGTGCGGGTCGTCGTCGCCCTCGGCCGGATTGGGTTCGACGCGTACCTTCAGCTGCTGAAACGCCGTGGGCACGTGGTGCGGCCGAAGCCTCAGTTCGGGCACGCGCTTGCTCACGCGTTCCCGAACGGACAGACGCTCATCGGTTGTTACCACCCCAGCCGTCAGAACACGAACACGGGCAAGCTCACAGCCCGCATGATGGACGAGGTGTTTCACGCTGCCCGGCGCGCGCTCACGCGCGTTCGTCCGCGATGACGTCAAGGTAGGCGCCATTCCCGTACGATCGGCACGACCACATCCGGCCTGTCCGTAATGAGGGCGTCCACGCCCCAGCCGAGCAGACGACGTACATCCTCCTCAGGATCCACGGTCCAGACCTGCACGGCGAGGCCGGCGCGATGCGCCGCCTCGATGAAGCGCGGCGACACGACGCGGGTGCGTCCTGCCGATTCCGGGACCTGATAGCCGCCGTACGGGACGCGTGAGACTGGCCACCGACACCGGGATCGATACAGGGCCCAGCGCACTTCCTCCCGCGCCGCGCTGGTCGCAATCGCCGGCTCGAAGGCGCGAACCGCGCGAATGACGCGCCACCCGAAGGAGCCGAGACACACACGATCGACCGCGTCGGCGGCGCGCACGGTTTCGACCGTCGCGCGCGCGAGCGCGACGCTGTTGACTTTGAGCTCGATGATGATCCGCGTGTCGCGATAGCGCCCCAGCACCTGGGCGAGCGTCGGCACGCCGATGCCGCGCGCGCGAAAGGGAAAGCCGTCGTCGTCGCGAAAGAAATAGCCGGCATCCGCGCGTGACAGGTCGTCAGACATCTGCTGCGCGATTGGACCGCGGAGGGTGGTCGTCCGCTCGAGCGTACGATCGTGATGGACGACCACGACGCCGTCACGAGACAGGTGCACGTCGAGCTCCAGACCATCGGCGCCGAGTGCCAGGCCGTTGTCGAACGCCGCCAAAGTGTTTTCCGGCGCGAGCGCGCTCCCGCCTCGGTGCGCGAACACGAGCGGGCGCGTCGAAGAAAAGAAGGGATGCGGCACTGGCCGGGCGTCAGTGTACTTAGCCTCGCTGAATCACCACAATGGACACAGGGCACAAAGGCCGGAGGTGATCGAGTGGCGCGACGAACCCGGCCGCCGCGATGGCTGCACGCAATTCGGATAGAATCGATCCATGGCGGCCTCAATTCAGACCCTCGGCGCGTTGCGCAAGCATTCCGGCACGCGCATGCGGCCGGTCAAACAGGAAGTTCGGGACAATCTCGTGCGGAAGCTGCAAGCCGCCGAGCCGCTGTTTCCCGGCATCATCGGCTACGACGAAACGGTCGTTCCACAACTGATCAACGCGATCCTGTCGCGCCACAACTTCATTCTTCTCGGCCTGCGCGGTCAGGCGAAGAGCCGGATTCTTCGCGGCCTCGTGGATCTGCTCGACGAGCAGATTCCGGTCGTCCCTGGGTGCGAGATTCACGACAACCCGCTCGCGCCGATCTGCGGCGCGTGTCGGGCCCGCGTCGCCAAGGAAGGCGACGGCCTGCCGATTGCGTGGCTGCCACGAGAGGCGCGCTTCGTCGAAAAGCTTGCGACCCCGGACGTGACCATCGCGGACATGGTTGGTGACATCGATCCGATCAGAGCCGCCCACGCGGGGTTGAATCTGTCCGACGAGCTGACGATGCATTACGGCCTGCTGCCGCGCGCGAACCGCGGCATCTTCGCCATCAACGAGCTGCCGGACCTTGCCGGCAAAATTCAGGTCGGGCTGTTCAACATCCTGCAGGAGGGTGACGTTCAGATTAAGGGCTACCCGATCCGGCTCAAGCTCGACGTGATGCTCGTCTTCACCGCGAACCCCGAGGACTACACGGCCCGTGGCAAGATCATCACGCCGCTCAAGGACCGCATCGGATCGGAGATTCGGACGCACTATCCGGTGACGCGGCACAACGCGACGGCGATCACCAAGCAGGAAGCCTGGACGGAACGGCAGGGCGGATTGAAGGTCGAGATCCCGGACTTCGTGCGCGAGGTGGTCGAGGAGGTGGCGTTCCAGGCGCGGGCGGATCGCAGGGTCGACAAGCGGTCCGGCGTCAGCCAGCGGCTTCCCATCACGACGCTCGAGCTCGTCGTCTCCAATGCGGAACGCCGGGCGCTGCAGAACGGCGAACATCTGGTCGTGCCGCGCGTCACCGATCTGTACGCCGCGCTGCCCTCCATCACCGGCAAGTTCGAGCTGGAGTACGAGGGTGAGCTGCGAGGCGCCGAGCAGGTCGCGCGCGATCTCATCCGATCGGCCGTCGGCAGCGTGTTCACCGGCGTCTTCGACGGGATTGATACGCGAACGGTCGTCGAGTGGTTCGACCTCGGTGGATCGCTGCCGCTCAGCGATGGGACATCGGCGGAGGAAGTCATCGCGCTGACCGGCAGCGTGCAGGGATTGCGCGAGCTGGCCAACCGCGCAGGCGTGCCCGCCGGCGCACCAGCTCCGGCCGTCGCGTCAGCGATCGATTTCGTCCTCGAAGGCCTGTTCTCGCAGAAAAAGATCAGCCGCAGCGACGAACGCGGCTACGCGGCGAACGAGGCGCCGCCACGGCGTCCGGCGCGCCGCGAAGAACCGGCGCTCGACGAAGAGATGCGGATCCCGGCGGGCAAGAAGAAGTACTACAACTAGAGGCTGGAGGCGAGGGACTGGAGGCTGGGCAATTCCTTCTAGCCTCAAGCCCCCGGCCTCAAGCCTCTACAGGTTCATGAAATACAGGTATACGAAGTTCATTGGCGACGAGCTCGACGATCTGGATCTCGAAGATCTCGTCGCGAAGCTGTCCGACCTGCTGCTCTCGAGCGGCTTCGGCAGCCCGTACGAGATGGACGACGCCGAGCGGACGATGCAGGCGCTGCACGACGCGATCCTCGATGCCCTGTTTGGCGGCGGCGTGCTGCCGGAAGAAACGCTCGAGCGGCTGCTTGGCGATCCGGCCGACGCCGATCAGGCCGACGCGCGATCGAGGCTCGAGGAGCTCATCCAGCAAATCATCGACCGCATGACCGAAGAGGGATACATCACGACGCCGCCCGATCTCGGGGCGGAGCGCGAGCGGCGGCAGGGGCGCGCCGGCGATGGCCCCGACACGGCGCAGCTCACCAAGTTCGAGGTCACCGACAAGGCGCTCGATTTCCTCGGATACCGCGCGCTGCGCGATTTACTCGGGTCGCTTGGCAAGAGCAGCTACGGCCGCCACGACACCCGCGAGCAGGCCACCGGCGTGGAGACAACCGGCGCGCCCAAGCCCTACGAGTTCGGCGACACGCTGAATCTCGATGCGGCCAGCACGCTGCTGAACGCCGTCCAGCGCGAGGCGCGCAAAGCACGCGAGCGCACCCAGCACGAGCACGTAGCATCCAGTACCAGCATCAGCACCGAGCACCCAGCACCCAGCACGCAGCACCCAGCACGCAGCACCCAGCAGGCAGCACCCAGACGCATCAATGTCACCCACGAAGATTTGATGGTCGTCCAGGGTGAATATCAGAGCTCGTGCGCCACAGTGCTGATGCTCGATTGCAGCCACAGCATGATCCTGTACGGCGAAGATCGGTTTACGCCAGCCAAGCGCGTGGCGCTGGCGCTCGCGCAATTGATCAAAACGCAATACCCCGGCGATGCATTGAAAGTCGTGCTCTTTCACGACTCGGCGGAAGAGATTCCGCTGGCGGAGCTGGGACGGGTGCGGGTCGGACCGTACTACACGAACACCCGCGAAGGGCTGCGCCTCGCCCGGCGCATTCTCGATCGCCAGCGCAAGGACATGCGGCAGATCATCATGATCACGGACGGAAAACCGTCCGCGCTCACGCAGCCCGACGGCCGTATCTACAAGAATGCCTTCGGGCTCGACCCCTTCATCGTCGCCGAGACGTGCGCGGAGGTCGCCGCGTGCCGCAAGGGCGGCATCATGATCAACACGTTCATGCTGGCGCGGGATTACGACCTGGTCAGCTTCGTGCGCCGCGTCGCCGAGATCTCCAAGGGCAAGGCGTACTTCACGACGCCGTACACGCTGGGTCAGTACGTGCTCATGGATTACATGGACAAGAAGACGAAGACGATTCACTGAAATGCAGATTGCTCAGTGCTGATTGCAAATTTGCATTTTGCAATTTGCAATGTTCACTATGTCTGATCTCTTGCCAATCTTCCCGCTGCCCAACGTCGTCCTCTTCCCGAATGTGTTTCTCCCGCTGCACATCTTCGAGCCGCGCTATCGCGACATGGTTGCCGACGCGATCGCGAGCGATCGGATGCTTGGCATGGTCCTGCTGAAACCGGGGTGGGAGCACGAGTACGAAGGGCGGCCGCCGGTGTATCCGATCGGCTGCAGCGCCGTCATCACGCATGTCGAGCGGTTGGCCGACGGCCGCTACAACATCGTGCTGCGCGGCGTCGAGCGCTTCCGCATTCTCGCAGAAGATCACGACCGGTCGTACCGGCGCGCCAGCATCGAGCCGGCCGCCGAGGGTGCGCTCGGCGCCGAGGATCGCGCCATCCTGCATCGTCAACGCTCGAAGCTGGAAGCGCTGCTCGCGCCGGTGATCGAACGACAGATCGAGCCGTCTGGTGTTGTCGCCAGCGCGCCGCGCAGCACGGCCGAAGCACTGATCCCGTCAGGGATGCCCGACGAAGATCTGGTGAACGCGCTGGCGCAGTATCTGGATCTGGAGCCGGTCGAGAAGCAGGCGCTGCTCGAACGGCATGGCCTGCGATCGCGCGCCGAGTCGCTCGTCGAGCTGCTCGAAATGAAGGTCCTGATCGCGCGGACGCCTGGTCTATCGCAGGTCGCGCACTAGACGCGATCTAGAGCCCCGGCAGCCGGCCGGCGATCGTCGCCACGATCTTCTCGCCGTGAAACCGGCCGTTCTCGATGAAGGCGTTGCTCGTGTCCCTCCCGCAGATGGCGCCGCCGGCGAGGAACAGACCCGGCACGTTCGTCTCGAAGGTTTCGGGATCGTATGTCGGCACACGTTTCTCGCCCAGCACGATTCCCGCGCGCTCCATGAGATCCCAGTCACTGTGATAGCCGACCAACAGGAACACCGCATCGGCCGGCAGCTCTTCTTCCTCACCTGACCCCAGGGACTTGACGCTCACCGAGGTGGGCCGAATCTCAGTCAGACACGTGGAGAAGCGCGCGGCGACTGATCCTTCTTTGATCCGGTTTTCGATGTCCGGCCTGAGCCAGTACTTGATCGTCTTCTTCAACTCCGGGTGGCGGTGAACCAGTGTGACGTGCGCGCCCGCGCGGAAGAGCTCCAGCGCCGATTCCGCAGCCGAGTTGCCGCCGCCGACAATCACGACCCGCCGCCGGTAGTACGGATGCGGCTCGCCGTAATAGTGGCGCACGTGCGGGAGATCTTCGCCCGGCACGTTCAGCATGTTCGGCGCACCGTAATAGCCGGTCGCGAAGATGACTGATCGGGCATGCCGAATACGTCGGACGCCGCGGGCCGATCGGGTTTCGACGGCAAACAGCGCGCCCTCCGCTCCTGCCGTTCCCGCCGATTCGGTCTCTCCAGCCTCGTCGATTTCCTGTGTGACAGACAGCACCGTCTCCCCGAACGCAATCTGCACGTCGAAGGTGTCGACTACCTTGCGGTAGTAGCGCAGCGCCTCGGTCCGTGTCGGCTTGTCGTACGGCGAGACGAACGGCAGCCCGCCGATCTCGAGCAGCTCGGGCGTGGTGAAGAACACCATCTGCGGCGGAAAGTTGTAGATCGAATTCACGAGCGTGCCCTGTTCGAGCACCTGGTAATCGAGACCGAGCCGCTTGGCGGCAATGGCAGCCGACAACCCGGACGGCCCGGCGCCGACGATGATGAGATCACGAACCGACATGTCAGTCATAGTACAACGGTTATGGGCCCTAACCCTCGAACGCGCGGATCACGATGGCGGAATCGTTGCCGCCAAATCCCAACGACATCGACACCCCGCAGCGAAGACGCTGCTCGCGCGCCTGGTTGGCGACGACATCGATCGAACAGTCGCCGTCCGTATCCGCGTGATTGATCGTCGGTGGAATCGCCCCGCGCGCGATCGTCAGCAAGCGTCGCGGCTTCGACCGCGCCCGCCGCTCCGAGACAGTGTCCGATCATCGACTTGATGGACGTGACGGGAAGGCGGCTGACCCGTTCGCCGAACACCCGCCGGAAGCCGCGCCCTCCGCAACGTCGTTCTGCGGGGTGGCGGTCCCGTGCGCGTTGATGTGATCGACCTGGCCGGCATCGACGCCGGCGTCACGAAGGGCGAGCGTGACAACAGCGGCGACCGGACGGCCTTCCGGCTCCGGCGCGGTCGGATGGAAGGCCTCGCAGCCGAGACCATGGCCGGCCAGTTCGCCGTAGATCGCTGCGCCGCGCCGCCGCGCGCGCTCGAGGTCTTCGAGGACGAGGATGCCGGCGCCTTCACCGATGTTCATGCCCGCGCGGCTGCGGTCAAATGGGCGGCACGGTTCGGGATCCATCAGCCGCAGCAGGTTGAAGCCGCTGAACGTCAGCCGCGACAGCGCATCGGTGCCGCCCGCCAGCGCGGCGTCCGCCCGGCCCGATCGAATCGCCTCGACCGCTCGGCCGATGGCGATCGTGCTCGAGGAGCACGCGGCGGCCACGCACGCCCGCGGTCCTTCGAGGCCGAAGCGCTCGGCGACGGCGTCGACCGGTGTGTTGGCAAAATAGTTCCAGGCGTCCGACCGCCGGGTCCGCTGAATCCCGGCCGTAATCCAGGTCCGGAAAAACTCCTCGTTGCGCAGCAGATCGGCAGTGCCTGCTCCGAGGAAGACGCCGACGCGCGAGCGATCGATCCCGCTTTCCAGCAAACCGGCTTCGTCGACGCCTCCGCGGCCGCGTGCAATCCGATGCGGTCGCTGCGCGATCGCCGCCGGCGCTCGAGCGGCGTCGAGCCGGCATCGAGCGCTTCCATGTCGATCTCGGCGGCCACTCGGCTTCGGTATCCGTCGGTGTTGAAGACCGTCGCCGGCCGCACGCCGCACTCACCCGCCAACATCCGGCGCCAGCTCTCCTCGCAAGTCGCTCCGAGGGCCGTGAGGGCCCCCAGCGCGGCTGCCGCGCTGGGGACGCCGGGATGCATCGGCGGCCAGAATGTAGACGTTATTCTTTGACGGGCCCTAACGACAGCACGCGCAGCACAACGCTGAACAGCGCACCGCCGCTGGCGAAACTATTGACGAGCACGATCGGGCCCGGCGCATCGACGGCCGTACGTGCGAGTCGCAACGACGATGCGGTGGAATCCGGCGCGTCCAGACCGGCAATCGGCGGCACGCGTCCCGCGCGACCGCACAGAAATGCCGCGGCACAGGCCGCGCTGCCCGATGCGCCGAATTCCCCGAGCGCTCCTTTCACCGACGTGACGACCGCCCTCCCGTCTCCAAATAATCCGGTGAGCGCCTGCGCCTCGATCGCGTCGAGCCCGCGTGTCGCGTTTGCGGACGCGTACACCACGTCGACATCATCAGGCTCGAGCCCGGCATCCGCGAGTGCGAGCTGCATCGTTCGGACGAGAGGTTCCGAACGGGACGGCCACGCGTTGATGGGACCGGCGACGCTCGACGCGGCGACGCCCAGAATCTCGCCATGCCCTCGGCGATGATCGTCACCCGGCTCGATCCAGAAGCCAAACGCGCCTTCGCCGAGCACGAATCCATCGCGCGCGGCGTCGAATGGCGCCAGCCGGCTCGAGAACGCCGTGTCCGGGGACATCACCTCGAAGCGGTCGTGCGGCTTGTAAAACGATTCGTAAATCGCGTCCACCCCGCCGGCGATCAGCGCCGATGCCCGATCTTCGCGCAGGAGATCCACGCCGCTGACGATCGCGGCGAGGCCCGACGCTTCCTTATGGCTGACGGTCACGTTCGGACCGCGGAAGCGGTGCGCCAGTCCCGCGACGCTCGCGGCCGCGTTGGCAACCGTGCTATCGAAGAGCAGCGCGGGCGCCCCTGTTGGACCGCTGCGGAACAAGGCGTCGAGAAACTGCTGCGTGGATCCGCCGCCCGCCGTCCACGTCCCGAGGACGACTCCCATTCGGTCGTCGCCTTCTTCCGGGATGGACCGACCAGCGTCGTCGAGCGTAAGCCTCGAGGCGGCGACGGCGTACAGGCCGGTGCGATCCATGCGGCGCGCCTTCATCGGAGGCACCCACGCCAACGGTTCGAAGTCGGCGATTTCCGCCGGCAAGTCACCGACATCGGGGCCGCGCGGGGGCGCGTGCAGAAGCACTTCGTCAACGGCTCCGCCGCTGATCTGCGGGGCCAGTTCGAGATTCAGGATCACGAGACGACCGATCGGCAGGGAACCTACCACGTGACGATGGTGCCCAAGCGGAAGCAGATTCGCGAGGCGCTTGCGGGGCTGGACCTGTGGGTGGATCGATCTTCGCTGCTGCTGTCCGCGATGCGGATGACGTTCGTGAACGGCGACACCAAACTGATGTCCTTCGACGAGGTCGTGCCAAACGCCATCATCGAGCCCCGGACGTTCGTGCCTGACCGGTAGCGTCGCGCGTTCCTTCACTGATCCACGTCGCCTTTCGGATCTTCGTTGCGCGCGTGAGCAGGTAGTCCTGCCGGACAAGATTGTCCCGAAAATATTCCGCGATCAGCGCCTCGAACTCCCGGCGGAACTCCGACAGCCGCGCCGGGTCCGAGGCGCTCAAGGCTTCAACCAGCTTGATCACCGGGCCGGCCGTCTTTTCGAAGTTCGTGCGAAAGTGCGCCGCGCTCAGAGCCGGCACCAACATGCGCTCGCGGTCGAACACGATGTCCCTGACCGCCTTCCCCAGGCGCTCGCGGACGACATTCGGATCGCCCCAGAGCGGCGGCGGCGCGACGCCCGGAGGAGGAGGCGGGGCGTAGCGGGCGACCAGCATGAACGTTCGGCCCACGAACACCTCAGGCGGCCATGTGGAAAACGCGATCGTGCCTCCTGGCGTCAGCACTCGAAGCATCTCGCTGACAACAACGTCAGGCCTGGGGGCGAATATGTGTCCGTACTGGCTGAGCACCACATCGAACGCCGCATCGTCGAACGGGAGCTGCTCCGCGTCACCTTCGCGGAAGTCGAGATCGACGTTGGCGAGGTGCGCATGCTCACGTGCGCGCTCGAGCAATTGAGGAGTGAGATCCAGCGCGCTGACCCGCGCACCGGCCCGTGCGGCGGTGATTGCCACAACGCCTGTCCCGCAGGCCACATCGAGCACGCGCTGGCCAGCGACGACGCGCGCGTGTCTCACGAGTCGAGCTGCCGCGGGCGTCGTGAAGGTTTCGAGCGGCGCGAAGTGAGCCCACCCCTGCTTCTGAGCTTCCTTGAACTGTGTCAATGGATCCATGGAGAACTCCCGCAAAAAAATCAATTCCGTGTTTCGTGGCTTACGCCACGTCTTTCCGTACGTGCTGCGCCAATACTTCGTTGATCAGCGTCTGGTAGCCGACACGGCGGCGGCGCGCTTCCTTGCGAAATTGGTCGAGCACGCCAGGGTCGACGCGGATCGCGATGAGCTGGCGAGGCTCTTCACCGAGCGGAGGCCGGCCCACGCGCCGCATCGTCTTCAGCTGCTCACGCGATGAATCGGGGATCCCTGAGAAATCAATCCTAGGCGTCGTACGCCGCGCGCTCGCGCCGACTCGCGCGCCGCGCGCTGATGAGACGAATCGTTTACGCATGGCCGGTTCTCCTCAGGGATACGCCACCATCAACACTCGCCCGTCGGCCGACCGGCCCAACCGCCGAAAACGCGCTTCGGCGCTCGAGTGGTGCAGGTCCGGGCCATCCAGGGCATTGGCATCGAGGAAGACAGTGACGGCGCGTCGAACGACACGCCGTACTTCTCCGCATTGGCCTCGGCCTTCCGCGGGTCCACTCGAACACGAATTCAGTATATACGGAATGCTGCGGCATGCTGGAGCGGACGGATCAGGGGGTAACTGACGCGCACCACCCCACTGCCTCTCGGCGCGGCTGTCTGCTTCGCAAACTCGGGATGGGGACTTGGATCAGAAATTGAACTGCACGTTGAGGGCGACGCGCCGGGGATTGAACACGGCCGTCGGCTGGCCAAAGAACGGCGAGGTGAGCACGCCGCTGTATCCGCTGTAATTCGAGTGGTTAATGAGGTTCTGGGTCTGCAGCGAGAAGGTCAACCGATACCGAACCGCATCGGAGTACGTGCCGACACTCGATATCGTGGTGCCGGTGAAGCCGGTGGCCGTGACGCCGGTCACGGGGATCGCGCGCCGCCGCATCGGAATCGAATACGAGACGGATGTCGACAGCGTCCATTGGTCGTACCCGCGCAGCGTGTTCCGCTCGACACCTGCCGGTCGATCGTTGAAGATGCCGTCGCCGTTGTTGTCGAATCCCGTGGTTTCCGTGTACGGCAACCCGCTCTGTTCGTTCAGCGACATCTGCATCGTCGTTCGCCTCAAATTGAGGCTGATGAAGTTGAAGTTCAGCCGCGAGGGCAGGTCCAGCGCCGACCGTCCCCGTTGATCGGTCAGCGTGCCGCTCGGCGACACACTGAAATCGCCATCCGTGTTGTTATGCGCGGACGTGATGATGTACGAGCCGAACACCGCGAAGCGTTTCCAGTTCCAGAGTTTGGGCGCCTCGTTTCCGGGCGGCTGAGGCGGCAAGCCGACGTTCCAACCGAGTGTGAGCTGGTGCTGACGCGCACTGGCATCCGACACCACGTCCACCACGTTCGCAAACGCGGGATCGGGACGCACGCCGGTGGCCTCCGCGTTCAGGTTGAGACCGCGCCAGAGGCGCTCGCTGCTCGTGTAGGCGTACAACACGTTCGTCCGCACCACCCACGACGGACTCGTGTAGATCCCTTGATCAATGCCGGCGGAGACGCGCGTGTTTCTGGGGCTCCGCAGATTCGGATCCAGGAAATACCGATTCGCCAGCGGAGTCACGCCGGCGGCGCCGGCATTGGGATACGCCGGGTTGACGATGTTCAATTCCTGTTCGTGGACGCCGTCCACGCGCAGCACCTGCTCATACGTCGTTTGACTGAGCCAGTCGTTGAACACGCCAACGCTGGCGCGCAGCGCCGTCCTGCCGCTCCTGAAGGGCGCCCACGTCGCGCCGATGCGCGGGCCGAGATCCTTCCAGTCGCTCAGGTGCACCTGCAGCTCGTAGCGCAGCCCCGGGCTGATGATGAGGCCTCGTTGAACGCGAAAGTCGTCCTGCACGTACACGCCGACATCGACCATGTTGTACGCAATGGTCGGATCGCCGCGCCGCCGCGTGAAGTTGCTGGGCTGGCCGGCCTCGTACGCCGCCAAGCTGTCGAAGGTGTACGTGCCGAGATAGTTGGAATCGAGGTTCGAGTGCCACGACCCGCCGTTGATGAGGACGCCCGTGCGCAGCGAGTGCCGGCCGCGCACGTAGTCCACGTCCGACGCAAACGTAAAGGCCGCGGAGCTCCGTTCGCCGGCCATTTGTGCGCCGCCGGACGTGAACGCGTCGAGCACCTGAATCGTCGGTGCCTCCAGATCGCTGCTTTGATCGTTGTGCGACCACGTGACGTTCAACCGGGTGTTCGTGAAGAAGCGGCGTCCGAGCGGTCCCGTTTCCTGGAGGCGTAGGTTGCTCGTCGAGTCGATCGTGCCGTACGCGCGCTCGGCCTGGTCGAACGCGCCGACGCCAAGATTATTCGCCGAGTTGTGCGCGTGGTTGAACGCGGCTCGCACCGTCTGATCCGGCGTGAGCGCGTAGTCGAACAGCGCCTGCACGTTGACGTTGTCGCGCGGCGTCTTGAGATTCAGCGCCTGCGAGACGGCGCCGGTCGGCAGCGCGACGTTGAGATTGGGTGTCGTGTAAGACGTCAAAACCTGCGCGACGATCGAGAACGAACTCTTTTCGCGCGCGAGCGTGCCGCCCAGCCCCAGCGTGTAGCCTGCAGCTGCTCGGGACCTTTGACCGGCGTGAACGGACTGCGGCCCGTCAGCGTCCCGGGACGCAGGCCGTAGCTCGCCGATCCACGCACCGGCCCGATGCCCGGCTGCGTGACGATGTCGATAAAGAACGCGCCGGCGTTGTGGTTTTCTGCGGCGAACCCGTCGCGCGTAATGTGGATAGACTTGATTTGCGCCTTTCGCGGCAGCAGCGCACCTTCGAAGCTGTCCACGCGGATGATCGCGCCGGGGCCGGCCATCTCGTTGAGCTGCTGACGCAAGATGGCGGGATCGTCCGACAGCGCGTCGATCTGCTCGCGCGTCAGCGCCGATCCGAACGTGGTCTGACGATCAGTGGCCGCGTCCTGACGGTCGCGTGACACCGTCACGGTGTCGAAGAGCTTCTGGAGCGCGAGCACGATCGTTTGTTTATTGTCGCCGGCGCGCACGCGCACGTCGGGCTCGATCCTCGGATCGAAGCCGGGAAACTCGGCCGTGACGGCGTAGCGCCCGGGACGGAGCCCCGTCAACGTCGCGATCCCCTGGGCGCTGGCGGTCACCGGCTCTACCGTCGTGGCCTTCGTCGCATCGCCGGTTCCGGCGATCGTCACGATCGCGCCGGGCAGCACACCGCCGGTCGTGTCGATGATGGTTATGAGCACTGGCGCCGCCGGGCGCCTGCGCGGAGGCCGCGTGCGCCAGTAGCGACCCATACAGGGCGAACGCCACTCCAATAGATGTCAGCCTCGACGTGATCATCTTGTCGCCTCGAGCCTTGGCGAGATCAACGCCGCCAAGCTCTACAAGCCCATCGCGACGCGCCTCGTTGTGTGACATCCCAGCGCGGAGGCTGTCATCGATGTGCGCCTGCAGAGGGGCGTCGCGTTCATCGCGGAACGCCTGGCCGCCTGGCGCGGGGCCGAGAAGGCCGGACGCATCCTCTGGTGTCAGGACGCGCGCGCGGATCGCCTGGGCCGGCGTCCAGTCGCGCGTCTTGCGGGCGGTCGCCGTCTTCACGTCGTGTGTGAGCGGTCGGGCGATGCCCATGGTTCAGGTTCCAATGCCTCGTTCCGGGTTTCCGGTGCTTCGTTAGACGGAGTCGGGCGCACGGCGGTTTACTGTGCGCCTTGTACGGACGTGGATGTTCCCGATAAACGTGCGGAACTCGAACACTGGTCCACCGCCGTTCACCGCGCCCTGGATTGATTGGTTGAAGTCGATGCCGACACGACCGTCACTGCGGCGCGCGCGGCGACTCCGGCGGCCAGGACGGGCGAATCTGGACGTCGAAATCCGTGAAGATCTCACCCTGGTCGGTGCGCAACTTCAGGTTCGCCTTTGCGGACGCCGGCAACGTCACATCGACGTCCCCGTTGAACGAGGTGGACGCCATCGCCTTGGTATCCGATCGATGTGCTCGTCGTTGATCGCGCGGAGCATCCCAACGAGACCTAGCGAGGCTGCGCCTCAGACCAACGAGAAACATGACGGTCCCGGCGCCGCCTCGC
>JAHFUI010000110.1 GCA_023265175.1 Acidobacteriota bacterium | reverse complement strand
CGTAACGCCGGGCCCACAACCCGTGGGAGAGCACCGCGATGGGCGCGGCGCTGCGCGGTCCGTCCTTGGGGAACCAGCGTCCGGCGGCAGGAGCGACGCGAAGGACTGACGTGAGCGACGGCGTCGCGCGCGCGATGCGGATTCGCTCGGCGCCGGCTCCGCCCACGAGGGTGCGGTCCTCGATGCGATAGGCCGCGACATCGCTGAACGTGCGGGCGTTTCCGGCGTAGTGACTGTACTGGCGCGGCGTCATCGACGTGAATCCCGACGGGATGCCTCGAGACGGTATGCCGAAATCGAGCGAGACGAGCCGCCCTGAGTCCGGATACGGCAGGGCATTCAGCACGACTCGTTCGACGACGGCGAAGATGGAGACGTTGGCGGCGATGGCGAGCGCCAGCGACAGCACGGCCGCGGAAGTGAATGCAGGGCTGCGGCGGATCCGATGAAACGCCTGGCGCGATTCGCGCAGGCACGATTCGACGATCGGAAGGCTGCGGTGTTCGCGGTACAGCTCTTTGGTCATATCCACTCCACCAAGTGTGATCATCGCGTCGCGCCGGGCCGTCTGCAGCGGCATTCCGCGGCGAACGCTGTCGGCGATGTGGGCGTCCAGATGCGCATTCAGTTCGTCAGCGAACTCTTTCTCGCGCCGCGTCTTGTCGAACAGCGCGGCCAGGCGCAACAACCAGCGGCGCATTATTCGGACCTGAGCGCGGTCAGCGGATCGAGTGAGGCCGCTCGCGCGGCCGGGACGACGCTGCTCACAACCGTCATGACGGCGGCGAGTGCGACCGCGGCCGCGTACACGGATGGATCTGCAGGCGTCAGACCGAACAACAGCGTGCTGATGCCGCGGGCGGCGGCGTACGCGATCGGCACGCCGAGCGCGACACCCGCGAGGCCGAGCTGCAGCCCCTGCCGCAGGAACATGCTCGCGATCGTCGACGGCCGCGCGCCGAGCGCGACGCGCACACCGACCTCCTGCGTGCGCGCCTGGACGGTGTACGCGAGCAGGCCGTGGATGCCGATGGCGGCCAGGACAAACGCAATCGCGGCGAACAGCCCGAGCACGACCACCTGATCACGGCGGGACGCCGTTTGCTCCGCGACGATGTCGTCGAACAATCGCAGATCGGCGAGCGGCAGTTCGGGATCGAGGTCGTGAATAATTCGCCGGATGGCGGGCGCGAGCGCCATCGCGTCAGAAGACGCGCGGACCGCGAGCGAGCGCGGCCCGTAGAAAGTCGAGAACGGCGCGAGCTGTTCCGGTGAGAAATAGAGCTGCGGCTCGCTCGTTCGCTCGAGACCGCGCACGACGATGTCGCCCGCGACGCCGACCACGGTGCGCGCGTGGTCGAAGATCACAAACTGGCGGCCAACCGGATCCTGATCGGGCCAGAGCCGGCGCGCCAGCGCCTCGCTGATGACGGCCACCGGCGTCGTCGTCGCGGTGTCGCGGGCGTCGACGAAGCGTCCGCGTCGCAGCGGGATGCGCATCGTCGCGAAGTAGTCGGGCGTCACGAACCGCACGCTGGCGCGCGGAGCGGTCGCCGGATCGTCGACGACACCGGGGACGGTGACCATCATGACGCCCGCGCCGAGCACGAGCGGCAGCCCCGTCGTGTAACCGGCGGAGACGACGCCGGGTAGCGCGCGAACCTGGTTCAGGACGTCGTAGCAGAAGCTGAGACGCCGAAAGTACGTGGGGTATTTGATGGGCGAAACGACCGTTCGCATCGTGAGCACGCCTTCGGCGTGGAAGCCAAGATCGACGGCCTGCACCCGCCACATCGCCTTCACCAGCAGGCCGCCGCCGACCAGCAGCGTGACGGTGGCGGCCACTTCAGCGAGGACGAGCGCGGAGCGCAGACGTCCGGTCGGCACGCCTGCGCGCGTGCGAAGCGCCTGCGTGTCGGCGGTCTTTGACGATCGCAGCGCGGGTACGACGCCGACCGCCAGCGACGTCACGAGCGTGACGACAGCGGCAAAAGCGAGCACCCGCACGTCCACTTCCGGCTGGCCGCTCACGGGAAGCACACTGGGGACGATGCGGGCGATGAGCGGCACCACGACGATCGCGATGGCCGAGCCCAGGAGTCCGCCGGCACCGGCGAGCACCGCGCTCTCCGTCAGCATCTGCCGCACCAGGCGCCACGACCCGGCACCGATGGCTACACGAACGGCCATCTCCTGACGGCGGGCGACGGCGCGCGCGAGCAGCAGATTCGTCAGGTTGGTGCAGACGATGAGGAGCAGACAGAACGCGGCGGCGAAGACCGTCCACACGAGCATGCGGGACTGCGGCGACAGCACGTCGCGCATGTCGACCACTGAAATCGTGACTCCGGCGTTGTCCTTCGGGTAGTCGTGCTGGAGCCGATCGCCGATGACGTTGATCTCTGATTGCGCCTGCGCGAGCGACACCCCTGGGCGGAGCCGTGCCACCACGCTGAGTATGAGATTCGTCCGCGAATACCCGAGGCGTTGGAACGGCGGCGTCGGGTACCAGATCACGGACTCGCGCGTCGGGAACGCAAAGCCGCGCGGCATGACGCCGACGATCGTGCGCGCATGATTGTCGAGAGTGATCGTCCGGTTGACCGCCGCCGCTGAACTTCCGAAGGTGGCCACCGCGAAGTCGTGGCTCAGGAGGACGATGTCGGCGTAGCGATCGCGCCGGTCACTCGCGGTGAAACCTCGACCGGCAATCGGCTGCACACCGAGCACGGTCAGTACATCGGCGTCCAAGTTCGAGAGACCGATTTGTCGCGGCTCGCCGCCTATCATCACATTCGCCACTCCGCCGAAGAGAAACGACGCCATCGCCGTGAAGCTCTTCGATCCCGAGCGCCAGTCCTCGAAGTTGGGCGGGGACGCCTCGAGCCGCGGCACATTTCTGACGAGGACCGACTGGTAGATGCGCACCAGCCGGTTGGACTCCGGGAACGGCAGCGGGCGGAGCAGGAGGTGATCGAGCACGGTGAACGCCGCCGTTGTCGCGGCGATGCCGAGCGCGATGACGCTGATGGCCGTGAACACGAACGCCGGCGAACGCCGCGCCATCCTGAAGGCGTAGCGGATGTCCTCGCGCGCCTCGTCGAGCCACGTCCAGGTGCGGGTGTCACGGACGCGCTCGCGCGTCTGCGCGACACCGCCGAGCGCGAGCAGGGCCTGGCGCCGTGCCTCGTCCGGCGTCATGCCGGAGCGGATGTTGTCGTCGACGTGCGCGTCGACATGGCTGCCGATTTCCGCGGTGATCTCGGCGTCGTCGCCGGACCGGCCGAACAGACCGAGAAGCCGCTGGAGCAGCGATCGCATGGCGTTACTCCTGGCGGAGCGCGATGACCGGCTCAATGCGCAGCGATCGCACGGCCGGCGCCCAGCAGGCGATCAGGCCGACCAGCAGGACGAGGGCGCCCACCGCCGCGAGTACCACGGGCTCGCGAGGCGACGCCAGATACACGACCTGCGTCAGGAGCGGGCCCAACAGAATCGCCAGCCCCAGTCCCGCGATGGCTCCGGCGGCCACCAGTGCCGCCATGCGACCGACCACGAGACGGAGCACGTCGGACGCCGTCGCGCCGATTGCCACGCGAATGCCAATCTCACGCCGGCGTCGCGCGACCGCATAGGCGACGACGCCGTGAATGCCCGTGGCGGCGAGGATGATGGCGAGCAGCCCGAACGCGCTCAACGCAGTGGCTGCCGCGCGATTCGGCAATCGCGGCAGCGCCAGCATGTGTTCAAGGCTTCCCGCGCTATGCAGTGGCAGCGCCGGATCCAGCTGCGTCAATGCGCCACGAATCTGCGCGACCATCTGGTCTTCCGGCACACTCGCCCGCACGACGAGCGTTGTCTCGCTGTCGTAGCGCTGCAGGATCGCGGTGAACACGGCCGGCTGGGGATCTTCGGTGAGCGATCGATACTTCCCGTCGCCGATAACCCCAATGACCTCGATGGGCGGCGCGTTCGGCTCGAAGCGGAAGCGCCGGCCCACGGCGTCGCTGGTGCGCAGGATTTGTCGCGCGAAGGTTTCGTTCACGACCGCCACACGCGGTGCGCCAAAGATGTCTCTGGCCTCGATCGCGCGGCCCCGGCGGATCGGAATTCCGAGTGTGTCGAAGAAGCCGGGGGAGACGGCGTAAGGAACCACGGCGCGGCCGCGGCTCGTTCGCTGATTACTCGGGATTTCGGGGAATACTTCCGTGCTCGACTGGTTGATGTTGAGGGGCAGGCTGTTTGAGAAGGCCGCATGGTCGACGCCCGGCAGCCGATTCACGGCTTCCAGCGCACGCTGCTGGAACGCCATGCCACGGCTGCGGTCGTAGCCGCCGAGGCCGAGCTGGAAGCCGACCATCGAGACGCCCTTCGGCTCGAATCCGACCGGCATCGTCAGCGTCTGCTGAAGACCGCGCAGCGAGAGCAGACAGGCCGCCACCAGCACGAAGCAGAGCGCCACCTGCACGGCGACGAGAACGTCCCGCAGTGGCCAGCGGTTGCGCTGCCGGCCCGTCGCGCCGTCGAGGCTCTTGAGCGTCGCATTCGCATCCACCGTCGACGTCTGGCGCGCGGGAGCCAGACCAAAGATCAGTCCGGCCGCTATTGACGCGGCGAACGTGAACAGAAACACGAACGTGTCCGGATGAATGTCGAACCGCGTCGGCAGGTCAATCGGGAGCTGCCACGTGCTGAGCGCCGCCGACGCCACGTATGCGATGAGATATCCCGCGGCGCCTGCCGCCGACGAGAGCATCAGCGTCTCGGTGAGCAACTGCCGGATGATGCGTCCGCGGCTGGCGCCGATCGACAGACGGATCGCGATCTCTCGCGCGCGGTCTGCGCCACGCGCAGCCAATGTGCTCGCGAGGTTGGCGCACGCGATCAACAGCACCAGCGCGGCAAGCGCAAGCAGGCCCACTGTGAAGGCCTGGACCGGTGACCGCAGGGAATCGCCGAGGAGCCCTGGTTTCGTCAGCCTGAACGAGAGGCCCTTGTTGCTCTCCGGATATTCGCGTGCGAGCGATCCGGCAACCACATTCACGTTCGCCGTGGCCTGAACCGGCGAGACACCGGCCTTGAGACGTCCAGCCACCATGAGATTGAATGTCGAGCGGTTCTCGAGCCACGGGTTGCCGACCTCGATCTGGGCCTGCATCATCATCGGCACCCAGAGCCGGGGACGGAAGAAGACCTCGGTGCCGACGAAGGACGCCGGCGCCACGCCGATGACGGTGTAGGGCAGACGGTTGATCCGGATGATTGTCCCGGCAATGGACGGATCGCCGTGAAACTGCGCCATCCAGAAATCGTGGCTGAGCACGGCAAAGGGTGCGGCGCCGGGCTTCTGGTCGTCAGCCTCGTGGAAGAAACGTCCGATCGCCGGTCGCACGCCGAGCACGTCGAAGTAATTGCCGGTCGCGAGATAGCCCCATGCGCGACGGGGATCGCCGTTCACCTCGACGTCCATCGGCGACATCCGGTACCCGAATAGGCCTTCGAAGGTCACGTTGCGATCGCGCAGATCGCGGTAGTTGGGGAACGAGTGCGAGACTTCGCTCTCGACGTTCGGCTGCACGAAGACGACGCGTTCGGGATGGTCGATCGGCAGGGGCCGGAAGATCACGGCGTTGACGACGCCGAAGGCCAGCGCGTTGACGCCGATGGCCAGTGCGAGCGTGACGACGACAACGGCGGCGAATCCCGGGTTCCTGCCGAACGTCCGCAGCGCGTATCGGACGTCCTGCCTCAGGACGTCGAACGCCGGAACGCCGCGCCGATCGCGGTAACGCTCCTTCGTCTGTTCGACGCCGCCGAAAGCGAGGAACGCCTGCCTCCGCGCTTCGCCGAGCGGCATGCCTGCGCGCTGGTTGTGATCGATGTGTTTCTGCAGATGGGACTGGATCTCTTCGGACAGTTCCCGATCCCGCCGCGCGCCGGGAAACAGTCCGCAGAGACGCAGCAGAGCGGCGCGAAGGGATGTCATGGTTCAGACCTCGTCGGGAGAGAGGAACTTGGCGAGGATCGCAGTCGTCTCGTTCCACTCGCGCGCTTCGCGTTCGACCTGCTTTCTGCCGGCCTTCGTGAGCTGGTAGAACTTCGCCTTGCGGTTGTTGTCCGACACGCCCCACGCCGACTTGATGTAGCCCTCCTGCTCGAGCTTCAGCAGCGCGGGGTAGAGGGTGCCGTAGTTGACGAGCAGCTTGTGTCCGCTCGTCTGCTCGATCCGCCGCGCAATCCCATACCCATGCTGCGGTCCCATCGTCTCGAGCGTCTTGAGAATCATCAGCGCCAGCGTGCCTTGCCACACATCGGTCTTGCTTCCCATCGCCTGTTCCTTCTGAACCACGATGCTCACACAGGCCACGAAGACGAGCGGTTCTTTGTGTGCGTTGTGGGCTTGGTGGTTCCGTCAATCATCAACAATCCAACCATCGCGCAAATGGATGATGCGCGACCCGTACGAGGCGTTCACTTCAGAATGCGTCACCTGAATGATGGTCGTGCCCGCGTCGTTCAGCTTCTTGAACAGCTCCATGATTTCCTTGCCCTGCGCCGAGTGCAGGTTGCCCGTCGGCTCGTCCGCAAGAATCACCTGCGGATTGGCGACCACGGCGCGCGCGACGCCGACGCGCTGCTGTTGCCCGCCGGAGAGCTGACCCGGGTAGAGATCCTTCTTGCCGACGATCTGAAATCGATCGAGGATGTCGGCCACCATCGCCTGGCGCTCCTTGCGGCCGATGTTGCGGTAGGACAGCGGCACGTCGAGGTTTTCATAGACGGTCAGGTTGTCGAGCAGGTGGTAGCTCTGGAACACGAAGCCGATATGCCGCTTGTGCAGCTCTGCGCGATCCTTCGGCTTCAGCCGATGCACGGGCGTGTCGAGAAAGTGGTACTCGCCGGACCAGTCCGCGTCGTGCATGCCGAGGATGTGCAGCAGCGTCGACTTGCCGGCGCCTGACGGCCCCATGATCGAGACGAACTCGCCCGGCTGAATGTCGAGCGTGATGCGCCGCAGGACATAACTCCGCGCAGGACCCTGCGGGTACGACTTCTCGAGTTGTCGCAGCGAGATCAGCACTACAGGCTCCTGGCGCCGGGCTCTGGGCTCGGTGTGCCCGGGTCGGGGGGCACGGGCCGCAGGGGCGTCGTCCCATCGGCGAGCTCCAGGTTGCGCGCTTCGAGCTCGCTGACCACGCGGCCGTCGAAGAGGTGGATGTGGCGCTCGGCATGCCGCGCGTAGCGCGGGTCGTGCGTGACCATGCAGATCGTCGCGCCGTTCATGTAGAGCTCCCGCAGCAGCTCCATCACCGCCTCGCCGCTCTTTGAATCGAGATTCCCCGTCGGCTCGTCGGCGAGCAGGATGACCGGTTCTCCTGCGACGGCGCGCGCCACGGCCACGCGCTGCTGCTGGCCGCCTGACAACTGGCTGGGGAGGTGCTTCGCGCGATGCGCCATCCCGACGCGCTCGAGGGCTTCCGTGACGCGCTGCCGCCGCTCGACCGGCCGCATGCCGCGGTAGGTGAGCGGCAGCTCGACGTTCTCGAAGACCGAGAGATCGCCGATCAGATTGAAGCTTTGAAAGATGAAGCCGATCTCGCGGTTGCGGACGCGCGCGCGCTCCCACGCCTTAAGCTCGCCGACCTCGCGCCCGTTCAGCGTGTACGATCCCGAACTTGGGGAGTCGAGCAGGCCGAGAATCGACAGCAGCGTCGACTTGCCGCACCCGGACGGCCCGGAGATCGACACGTACTCGCCGCGCGCGATCTCAAGGCTGACGTCCTCGAGCGCGTGCGTCTCGACTTCGTCGGTGACGAACATTTTGGTGAGGTGGTCCAGCTGGATGACGGGCGGCAGTGTGGAGGAAGGGATCATGGGGCCTCAATATCTGGTTATCTAGGCATCTGGTTATCTGGTCATCGAGTCATTTGGTCATCGAGTCACTTGAATTGGTCGCTTGGATTGGCCAATTGAAACGACCAGATAACCAGATAACCAGATAACCAGATAACTAAATTTAGATACGTCGATTCGCGCTCATTGCAGCCGAATCCGGTCAAACGCATCCCAGGCGGACATGTCGGACAGGATCACCTGATCGCCGACGGACAATCCCGACACGATTTCCACGGTATTCACGGAGCTCTTTCCCAACTTCACCTGGATGCGCGTCGCGCCACTGTCCGGCTGCACCTTAAACAGACCGACGGCGCTTTGCTCCTGCCCGAACGCGGGACGGCCGACATATAAGACGTCGCGCAGCCGCTCGAGTTCGATCGTGCCGTCGACGCTGAGATCGGGACGCGCGCCTTTCGGCAACGCATCGGCCATCACGACATCCACCGTCACCGTGCCGTTTTGCACCGACGGATCGATCCGCACGACCTTGCCGGCAACGACGCCGTTGCGCGTGTCGATGGAGGCGGCTTGCCCCGGCTGAATGTCCTTGGCTTGTGTCTCCGCGATCTTCAATTCCGCCTTCAACCGCGACGGATCGGCCACGCGGGCGAGGTTGGTGCCCGGCGCCACCTGCTGGCCCACCTCGACGGGGACGAGTTGCAGCACGCCCGCAAAACCGGCGCGGACGTGCAGATCGTCCACCTGCTGCTGCTTCAGCCGCAGCACCGCGCGCGCCTGCTCGACCGCCGACTGCTGGACCGCGACGCGCGCCTGGATCGACTCGGCGTAGCTCGCCAGCTGCTTCTTGGCGATCGCGTACCGCGCGGACAGCTGGTCTGCATCGAGCCGCGCCTGCTTCAACGTCATCTCCGATACCAGCCCCTTGGCGGCGAGCTGTGTGTGCGCCTCCACTTGCAGCGCGGCTTTCTTGTATTCGGCCTCGATATTCGCCGTCGTCGCTTCCTGCGCGAGCGCGTCGTTCTGCGCCTGCACGCGCAGGTTGGCCAGGCTCGCCTCCGCCCCATTCAGCTTCAGCTGCGCATCGTGCAGTTCCTGCTCGAGCTGCGGGTTGCTCAGCTCGAGGATGACGCTGCCCGCCGCGACGATGGTCCCGGGGCGAAGGCGAATGCGCTCCACGCGGCCGACCGTTGTCGCCGGAATCCAGCGGATATCTTCGGGGACGAGCGAGCCGAGGCCGCGCACCTCGCGCACCATCGGTCCGCGTTTGACCGTGTCGATCCAGACCGTCGCGCGCTCCACGCCGGGCGCAGCAGGTTTCAGCTTCGACGTTCCCAGCGTGATGAGCCCGATGACGACGAGGCCGATCGCGCCGTAGATCGCGCGGCGGATCCGCTTCTGACGCGCGTTCGAGGGGCGGGCGATGTCCATACGTTCAGTTTCCGGGCTCCTGGTTCCGAGTTTCAGGTTCGTGGTTCCAAGTTCGTTAGACGAAGCGGGCGGCCTTATGGTTCGTCTTGGATTCCCATAGAGGATTCCACATGACCTATTGGAATGCAATAGCAAATATGTTGACGGGCCACAGGAGGGAGTGGGAGTGTCCCTGTTGGCTTTCAACGGAAGGAGTCTCGATGGCGCCTGCAGACGCGGACATTCCGTACGGCACGCTCTACCTGATGGTGCTCAAGACGCTCGACGCGATGGGGCCGCTCCACGGCTACGCCGTCGCGCGGCGGATCGAGCAGGTGGTGCAAGGGGCGCTCGCGCTCAATCAGGGGACGATCTATCCAGCGCTCCTGCGTCTCGAGCAGAAGGGCTGGATTAAGAGCGAGTGGGGCACGAGCGAGAACAACCGCCGAGCGCGTTTCTACGAGATCACGCGTGCCGGAAAAAAGCAGCTGGCGGCCGAAACCGAGAGCTGGGAGCGCACCGTCACGATCATGACGCGCATGCTGGAGCACGAACCGTAACGAACCAGAATCTGGTCATTGAGTCATCTGGTCATTGATTGACCAATTGCAATGACCAGATGACCAATGACCGATGACTGAATTTAGGATCCTGTGTTCGCGGCTCCTCGGGCTGTTTGGCCTCCGCCGGCGCGATGCTGAGCTCGGCAACGAGATCAAAGCGCACTTGGACCTGCTTGCCGACGAACACGTTCGCCGCGGGATGTCCGAGAGCGAGGCGCGCTCGTATCGCTCGCGATTGGCGTCGGCGTCAATTGCGCCGCCTTCAGCTGGGCCGACACGCTCCTGCTTCGTCCGCTGCCGATCGCAAGGCCATCGGAAATGGTGACGGTCGGTTCGACGCTCAGTATCGAAGGCGCCGGCATCGGCGCGAGCCTGCTCCGCGCCTCGTATCCCGAATACCTCGATCTCTTCGAGCGCAGCCGCAGCTTCGATGGCCTCGCTGTTTACCACGGGACAACGGCCGGATTGGCGGCGACGGCCGGGGCGACGCCCATGCTGGCCCTTGGGCACCTCGTCAGCGCGAACTTCTTCTCGGTGATGGGCGTTGAACCCATGCTGGGACGCTCGTTCCGCCGCGACGAAGGCGAGGTGCCGGGGCGCGACGCGATCGTGATTCTCGGACACGGTTTCTGGGAGCGGCAATTCGGCCGTGATCCGGCCGTCATCGGCCGCCAGGTGCATCTGAATGGGATCGCGTTCACGGTGATCGGCGTCCTGCCGCCGCGGTTTACGGGTGTTGAACCGTCGATCCGGCCGGACTTTTACGCGCCGATCATGATGTGGCCTCGTCTTCGTACCGATGATGGCGTGCGGCCGCTCGAGGCGCGGAATCTCCGACACACCACGATCAAGGCCCGCCTGAAACGCGGCGTGGACCTGACGCAGGCGCAAGCCGAACTCGCGCTGATTTCGCACGACATCGCGCGCGACCGTCCCGATGGCGAGCGCGGCCGCGTATTCACGGCTCGCACGGAGCGCCAGAACAGAATCGCGGAACTGCCGCCGCTGCTCGCGTTGAGCGTGATGCTGATGACACTGGCCGCCGCGGTTCTGTTGGTGTCATGCGCAAACGTGGCCGGACTCTTGACCAGTCGCGCGCCGGGCCGCGCGCGCGAAATGGCCACGCGGCTGGCCATCGGCGCAGGCCGGGGACGGCTGATCCGGCAACTGTCGCGACCGAGAGTGTCCTCCTCGTCATGGCGGGTGGCGCCGTCGGTCTTGGCGCTGCCGCTGTGACGGTCCGGGCATTTCGACTGATTCGATTTCCGACCGACATGTCAGTCGGGTACGCCTTTCAGTTCGACGGGCGGATGGCCGTCTTCGGACTCGCGACCGCGATCGGCAGCATCGTGCTGTTCGGGTTGCTGCCCGCGCTGCACACGGCTCGCGTCGAGCCGATGCATTACGGAGAGTCCGAGACCCGGCGTTTCTATGACGCGCTGACTGAGCGGGCGCGAGCGGTTCCAGGGGTGAAGTCCGTCGCGCTCGTTTCCTCCGTGCCGATGCAGCTCTTCAACCTAAATGCCGCCACGCTTGTCCCGGAGGGCTATTCGCTGCCGCCCGGCAAGAACAATGTCTTCATCGTTTCGACGCTCGTCGACGAGCATTACTTCGAAACGATGCGGATTCCGCTTTCGACAGGCTTCGGCATCAGGAATGATTTTGCTCGTCGAATCGGCGGACGATCCGGCGGCGCTCGTGGGGCCGCTTCGAGAGATGGTGAAGGTGATCGACCCGCGGCAGCCGATCTACGGCGTTCGCACGATGGAGGAGTTCTATCGGATTAGCACCGTGGGCGTGTTCACTGGTGTCATCCGCACCGTCGCGAGCGCCGAAGGCTGTACGGGCTCGTGGCGTACGCGGCCAGTCGGCGAACGAAGGAAATCGGCATCCGGATGGCCCTCGGCGCCGATCGCGCAGCGGTGTTGCTGATGGTGCTGCGGCAGGGGCTCGCGCTGGCGGTTGGAGGACTGGCAGCAGGTCTCGTCTCAAGCGCGGGGGGCGGGTTGCTGCTGCAGCGAGCGTTTCCCGGCGGTGCCGGCAGGTCCGACATCGCGTCCCTGGCGATTGTCGCGCCGGCGGTTCTCGTCGTGACGATGCTTGCCGCCTACGTCCCTGCGCGCCGCGCGTTGAACATCGATCCCATGATCGCGCTGCGATGCGAATGACAGTGAATCTGGTCATTTGGTCATCTCGTCATTGATTGGCTGGCGGGCGAGCCGCGTCGATCCGATGGTCGCATTGCGGTACGAATAAGGTTCAAGAGGTTCGAAGGATGGCGAGCGTAATCCGCACGTTCCTGTCACGCCTGGCGGCCCTGTTTGCCAGACACCGCCGCGATTCCGAGCTGAGCGAGGAGATTCAGGCGCATCTCGACCTGCTGGCGCAGGAACACGTCCGCCGCGGGACGTCGGTGCACGAGGCGCGCGCGGCTGCGCGGCGCGAGTTCGGCGGCGTGGATCAGATCAAAGAGGTATATCGCGATCAACGCGGCTGGCCGTTCCTGGACTCACGGGGGCAGGATCTCCGATACGCTCTGCGCGCGTTTCGGAAAAATCGCGGGTTTGCCGCCGTCGCGATCCTCACGTCCGCGATCGGCATTGGTGCCAACACCGCGATATTCACGCTGGTCAATTCGTTGTTGCTCAGGTGGCTGCCGGTGCGCGACGCAGCCAGCCTCAGGGTGATTCGTCCAGAGACCTCGACCGACGAGTGGCGCGTCTGGGCCGAGCACACGCGGGCGTTCTCCGGCCTCGCGGCACAACGCCGTTGCACGCCGGCGCGCCTGGGAGGGCAGGTGGTGCGCCTGGACTTCGTCAGCGCGAGCTATTTCCAGGTACTCAAGGTGCCGATGCTCGTGGGCGGTGCGTTTGCGCCCGAGGACGCCGCCGATGGCGCAGGGGACACCATCGTCATCGGCTATCGATCTTGGCAGACGCGCTTGGGAGGCGATGGCGGCATTATTGGGCGACGGATCGCGCTGGAGCCCATCGAGGGTCTGAAGCGGAGCGTGTCTCTATTACTTGAGGGGAACTGCCGGCAGGCGCTTCAACGTACGGGTGGCGGGGTCGATCGTAATGCCGACCGATTCCAGGGCCGTCACACCCAGTATCGGCTCGGCTTCGTCGGGTCCGAAGATGACGCGCCCGGCCGTGATCTCGCCCATGAACTCGATCTGGACGAGGCCGAAGGGACACTCATGCACGGTGCCATCGGCGAGCTCGTAGCTCATTCGGCCCACCGGAACAATGCCGGCTTTGCGCAGCTCGGAGGCTGGCACCAGGGAATCGGTCGCGCCGGTGTCGACGAGAAACAAGCCATCGAAGCGGCCGTTCGAAGCGCCCAGACTCTTGACGGAGACAGAAACGTGCGTCAGTCCCATGTCAGCCTCAGCTTCACTCTAGCATCGTCCCGCGGCTGGTTCCGTCGCTTCGGGGCGTGTCGATCGTGACGAGGCTGCGAGCGCTCGCTTTCCGCATGGCGGCGTTCTTTGCCGGACGCCGGCGCGACGCGACACTCGATCGGGAGATTGCGGCGCACCTCGACCTGCTGACCCAGGAGCACGTGCGCCGGGGGACGCCGCTGCGTGAGGCGCGCGCCGCCGCACGACGAGAGTTCGGCTGCGTCGATCAGATGAAGGAGGCCTATCGCGACCAGCGCGGCCTGCCGTTCATCGACGCGCTCCTGTGGTCAGTCTCATTCGTGCCTCAACGCGTCCAGAGGCTGCACACGCGCGGCTCGGTATGCCGGAATAAATGTCGCAACCAGCGCAGCGAGCGCCAGCACGGCGGGCACCGCCACAAAGGTGACGGGATCCAACGGACTGACCCCGTACAGCGTGTTTCGGATCAGTTGCGCGAGGCCGACTCCCGCCACCAGGCCGACAACGATCCCAATCGCCACAAGCGTGCTTCCCTCGCCGAGGAACTGCCGCAGAATGTCGCCCCGCTCGGCCCCCAGCGCCATCCGAAGCCCGATCTCGGCCGTACGTTGGCGCACCAGCCACGCCAGCATCCCGCAGAGCCCCACCAGTGCCAGCACGAGTGCGATCATCCCGAAGGCACCGAACAAGCCAGCGAGAACCGTGCCGTCCGCCAGATCGTCGAACACAACCTGCCGCATCGTGCGAACGTCATACACCGCCTCATCCGGGTCAATCGCTTCGATTCCGCGTCTGATTGGGTCAACGAGTAGGAGCGGATCTGCGGCGGCGGTGCGGACAAGCAGCGCGAACCCGCGCTCTGGTTGCTGCGTGGCCGGCAGGTATATTTCCGGGACGGGCGGCTGATCGGCATCCGAGTTGCGCAGATCACCGACGACACCGACCACCTCGATCCACGGTGAACCGCCCGCAGCGGAGTCGAACCGCAGGCGCGTACCCACGGGACTCGCGCTCGGCCAATATCGTTGCGCCATCGTGCGATTGATCAGCGCGACGGGTGGCCTGTCGAACCCGTCTGAGCCGCGCAGCTTGCGGCCATCGAGCAGCGAGAGCTTCAACACATCGAGGAATTCGGCGCTCACGATCGCGCGCGCGGCCCAGTCACCATCGCGAACAGACGGTCGTGGTGGCCGCCCTTCGATCGAGAATCGCCTCGTGGCCTCACGATCCGCGACCGGTACACGGCTTGTGACGGCTGTCGCGATTACGCCCGGCAGTTGGCGGACGGCCTCGAGGGTTTTCGCCGAAAAGCGCGCGACGGTTTCCGGTGCACCGTACCGCGATTGCGGCAAATCCAGCCGCAACATGAGCACGTGATCGGGATCAAATCCGAGATCGATGGCGCGGAGCGCCAGCATGGTCTGGACGAAGAGGGACGTGACCGCGAGGACTGTCATCGTCATCGCAAATTGCGATACCACGAGCAGCCGCCGGCCGCGCACTCGTGCGCCGATGCCGCCCCGCATGCCCGGGGACTTGAG
>JAHFUI010000010.1:32565-48790 GCA_023265175.1 Acidobacteriota bacterium | reverse complement strand
GCTAGATTGGCGCCGATGCGAATCGGCATCGATGTGGGCGGCACCAAAATCGAGGGCGTTGCGCTCGACGACCGCGGCCACATGCGCGAGCGTCAGCGGATTCCGGCGCGACGAGGTGACTATCACGGGACGATTGACGCGATTGTCGGCCTGGTGCGCGACCTCGAACGAACCTTTGGTGCGGCCGCGACCGTTGGCGTCGGCATTCCAGGCGTCATCTCGCCGGCCACCGGCCTTGTCAAGAACGCCAACTCCACGTGGCTGATCGGACATCCGCTCGGCGACGATCTGCCGCGCGCGCTCGGCCGGGCCGTCCGCTTCGCGAACGACGCGAACTGCTTCGCCCTGTCTGAGGCGACCGATGGCGCAGCGGCCGGCGCGGCCGTGGTGTTCGGCGCGATCCTCGGCACCGGCGTCGGCGGCGGCATCATCGTCAACGGCCGCGTGTGGACCGGTTGCAACGCGATTGCCGGCGAGTGGGGACACAACCCGCTGCCCGCGCCGCACGACGATGAACGGCCGGGCCGCGCGTGTTACTGCGGTCGAAACGGGTGCATCGAGACGTTCCTCTCGGGCCCAGGCATGACCGGCGACTACGTCGCCGGCGGCGGTGACGCCGCCGATGCGGCCGAGGTCGTGACGCGCGCGTCGGCCGGCGAGTCAGCCGCCTGCGCGTGCCTGGAACGATATGAGGACAGACTCGCGCGCGCGCTGGCGAGCGTCATCAACGTGCTCGATCCTGAGGTGATCGTCCTTGGAGGCGGCCTGTCGAACATCGATCGCCTGTACGTCTCGATCCCGGCTCGGTGGGGTGCCTACGTCTTCTCGGATCGAGTCAGTACGCGCCTCGTGCGGGCGGCGCATGGCGACTCGAGCGGCGTCCGCGGCGCCGCGTGGTTGTGGGAAGCGCGACGGTAGTCGATTCGCGGCAGAGGTTGATCTGTTCTAGGTGCATCATTTCCCGGAAGTCAGCTTCGATGTCGTCAGATCCGCGCTATCGTCTTGGACGTCGCGCGGATTGCGACGCCGCACGGCCCGCGTCTCGCCCCGCTCGAAGATCTCGCGCGCGCAATTGGCAGATAGCCGGCCACAATTCGACGACCAACGTGTAGGATCTCGGGGTACACGCACGAAGGGAGGCGCGAACTGATGCATGCATTACGTTCGGCGAGGGTCCTGTCTGCCTTTGTTTGGCTCGGTCTCTTCCCTGCTTCTGCGTACGCCCAGGCGACGATCGCCGGCGTCGTCAAGGACAGCTCTGGAGCTGTCCTGCCCGGGGTCACGGTTGAAACGGCGAGCGAGGCGCTCATCGAGCGCATGCGCACCGCGACGACCGACGGGACCGGTCAGTACCGCATCGTGGACCTGCGGCCTGGCGTCTACTCGGTCACGTTCAAACTCTCGGGCTTCAGCACGGTGAAGCGCGACGGCGTCGAGCTGACCGGCGTCGCCACCGCGACCATCAATGCCGACTTGCGCGTTGGCAATCTCGCGGAAACGATTACCGTCACCGCCGAAACGCCGGTTGTCGACGTGCAGAGCGTTCGTCGTCAGACTACGGTCACCGGCGACGTGCTCAACGCGCTGCCGACCGCGCGCGCGTACGGCGCCGTGATGCAGCTGATTCCGTCGCTGACGACGCAAGCCGGGTTTACGCCTGGAGCGCGAGATGTTCAGGTGACGCCCGGCATGCAGGTCTTCGGCGGCCAGGGCGGCCGCGACAACGAGGGCCGTCTTCAGGTCGACGGCATCGGCACCGGCGCACCGCTCAACGGCGGGGGCGTGTCCGGATACATCGCGGACGTCACCAATGCTCAGGAGGTGGCGTTCACCACGTCGGGCGGCCTGGGGGAAGCCGAGGTCGGCGGGCCGACGATGAGCATCGTGCCGAAGACCGGCGGCAACACGATCAAGGGCACCTTGTACGCGGCCGGCGTCAGCAACGGGATGGTGGCCGGCAACTACACGGCGGACTTTCAGGCGGCCGGCTTGAGCGTGCCCGGCGAGCTCATGAAGCTGTGGGACTTCAGCGGTGGCGTCGGCGGCCCGATCGTCAAGGGTCGGTGGTGGTACTTTGGGAGCGTGCGCAACGAAGGGTCGCACCGGTCGGTGCCGGGGATGTTTGCCAACAAGAACGCCGGCGATCCAACCAGGCGATTCTACGAAGCCGACCTGACGCGTCAATCGCGCAGCGCGTCGAGTTATCAGATTCAGAACCTGCGTCTCACCGTTCAGGCGACGCCGCGCAACAAGTTCGGGCTCTTCTGGGACGAACAGATTCCGTGCAACGGGGCTACGTGGTCGGCCGACGTCGAGGGTTGCCGCAGTCAGCCGACATCGGGATTGATCTACGGTGGCACCGCGACGATTTCTCCGGAGGCCGGCGGCACGGCCTCGGGCGGCACCAGCGGCGGCTACGGTCACAAGTTCCAGCGCGTGCAGCAGGCCACCTGGTCGTCGCCGGTCACGAGCCGCCTCCTCATCGAAGCCGGCGTCGGCACCTACTTGAGCCGGTACGGATCGAACGAGATGCCGGGAAATCCCACGCGCGACATCGTTCGCGTGTCGGAGCAGTGCTCGGCTGGCTGTCCGGTCAACGGCAACATCGCGGGCCTCGTCTACCGTTCGCACGACTGGGAGTACAACTGGAACGGCGCGCACCGCTGGCGTGCCTCGGCCACCTACGTGACCGGCGCCCACAGCATGAAAGTCGGCTACGAGGGGAGCTACCTGGTCTACGAGCCGATGGTGTTCACCAACAACCTGTTTCTGCAGTATCAGGTGAACAACGGCGTGCCGAATCAGCTGACCCAGACGCTCAATCCCTTCGAGCGCAAAGATCGCGTGCGGGCGCACTCGGTCTACGCCCAGGAACAGTGGACGCGCGGACGCGTGACGCTGCAGGGCGCGGTGCGCTACGACCATGCGTGGAGCTACTTCCCGGAGCAGAAAGTGGGCGGCACACGCTTCCTGCCGGCGCCGCTCGTGTTTCCAGAGACCGGCGGCGTGACCGGCTTCAACGACATCACGCCGCGGATGGGCGTCGCGTACGACCTGTTCGGCAACGGCAAGACGTCGGTGAAGGTGAACGTCGGGCGGTATCTTGAAGCGGCCGCTGCGCTCGGCATCTACTCGGCGCCCAACCCCGTGACGCGCATCTCGACCGCCGCCTCGCGCGCCTGGACCGATGCCAACAACAATTTCGTGCCCGACTGCGATCTACTGAGCACCGCTGCACAGGATCTGCGCGCATCGGGCGGTGATTTTTGCGCGGCGCTGACTAATCAGAACTTCGGCAAGCCGGTCTTCAGCAACACGATCGATTCGGCGATCCTCGGCGGCTGGGGCACGCGGGCGGCCGACTGGCAGATCGGCGCATCGGTGCAGCAGGAGATCCTGCCGCGGACGTCGGTCGAAATCGGCTATTACCGCCGCTGGCTCCAGAACTTCATCGTGACCGACAACCGGCTCGTCACGCCGGACGACTTCGGGTCGTTCAGCATCACGGCGCCCTCCGATCCGCGGCTGCCCGGCGGCGGCGGCTTCGTCGTCTCGGGCCTCTACAACGTCGTGCCGACGAAGTTCAATCAGGTGAGCAACTTCGTCACCGCCGCTTCGGCCCACGGCGATCAGTACCAGCGGTACAACGGCTTGATGATCAATCTGAACGCACGGCCGCGGTCCGGCCTGACGCTTCAAGCCGGGGTCAATGCCGGCAAGACCGTCACCGACAATTGCGGCATCCGCGCCCAGTTGCCGGAGATCGGTCCAGCCAACCCGTACTGCCACACCGATCCCGGACTGTTGACGCGGGCCAGCGGCCTGGCCGCGTACACGATCCCGAAGGTCGACGTCCTCTTGAGCGGGACGATCCGAAGCGATCCGGGCCTCGTGCTGGCGGCCAACTACGCTGTGCCGAGCTCGCTCGTGGCGCAGTCGCTGGGACGGCCTGTCGCCGGCAACGTGGCCAACGTGACGGTGAACCTGCTTGCTCCGGGAGACGCCTTTGGCGACCGCGTGAACGAATTCGACGTCCGCGTCGCGAAAATCCTGCGATTCGGGCGGACGCGCGCCAACGTCGGCCTCGATCTCTACAATCTGTTCAACTCCAGCGCCGTGCTCAACTACAACCAGACGTTCATCCCGAACGGATCGTGGTTGCGCCCGACGCTGGTGCTCACGTCGCGGTTCGCGAAGGTCAGTGCGACGATTGATTTCTAGGAGGAAAAGCCGATAGGCATGTTGAGCTCGCGCAGGATCCTGTTTGCCTCGTTAGTTCTTGAGCGGCGACGGCACGATCGGCGATCGTTGCGTGACGTCCTGGACTTTCTGGATCTCCAACTCCTCGAAGATCAGGCTGGGAACGACAACGGAAACCACCGTGCCGGCCGATCCGGTGAAGTAGCTGTACACCTGGCGCTCTTCTGATGCTTCGAGAATGTTTCTAAATGTCGGCGGTGCGATACTGGCGAAGCGAAGCCCGCGCACGATCTCTTCCCGTCCATCTGGCGTCACCTTCGCAAGCTGCAGGATGGAGGGACCCGACCCCGGTCCTGACGCATTGCCGATCCCGCGCACGATGTAGCCAAACGGCTTGTCCTGGACTTTGAGGAGCTCGAGATATTTCTTCTTGAGCTCCGCTGACGGAATCGCCTGCGCGCTGCGCATCTGGAACACGCCCGCCTGCGCCGTGCCGCCGCGGCCGTGGCCGTTGGACTGCAGGAGCTTGCGTTGCGGCGTTCGGCTCGTGAGGAGCGTCACGAGCTTGCCGTTCTCGACGAGCGCGACATCTTTGGCCGCGACGCCCTCATCGTCCACCGCGTAAGCTCCTGGGACCGGCTTGCCGCCGTACTGCGCGAGCGACGGCGTGTCGCTGACCGAGAAGGCGTCCGGCAGCACCCGCAATCCGATGCGCGTGAGGAACGGCGTCACCTGAGCCGCAAAGTTGCCCCTGCCCCCGCCGCCGCCACCGCCAGGACTCTCGGTGTCCGGCGCGCGGCGCGCCAACATCAACGGCACGAGCGCCTGCGCGATCAGTTCGGCACTTGCTTCGCCTTCGATGAGCACGGGACCGGTGTACTCCTCGCCGACGGGTGCAGCGCGCGCCGCGGTCAGGCGGCTGGCCAGATCGCGCGCGCGGGCGACGACGTCGCTGACTCGCGGCATGTCCTGCGCGCGGTTTTCAACGACGCTGAACGAATCTCGCAGCATCGCGCCGTCGTCGGCCTGCGTATCGGCGCTGACGAGGAGCGAGGCCGATTGAATCGGCACGACGGACTTGAAGCCTTCGCTGTTTACGTAGTACCGGGTGCCGCGCGACTCGCTGAGGGAGACATCTGAGGAGTGAACGTCCGGGCTCGACGCGAAGACCGTCGAGATTTGCCGCACCCAGTCGAGCCCCTCCCGGTTCAAACGGCCGGGCGCCGCCATCGGGAGTACCGTCTCGATGGGCGTTTCCTTGGAGAAATCCGGAATCGCCTCGGTGCTGGTCCGATTTTGAAACGCCGCCTTCTTTCTGGCAAACACATTGACGGCGCGCTTATACGCGGCGTCAGTGGCCAGCCAAATCTCGCGCCGCATCGCGTCGTAATCGTCGTCCAGCGGGGCGAGCACGGCGCCGTCGGATCCCCCGCCACGATTGGGACCGACGAACCGCGAGCTGTCGAACGCGTAGTCGCCCACGCGTACTTCGACGCGGAGCGCTCGGATTCGCCTGGCCCCATCCTCGACGATGGCGCCGAGTCGCGCCTGCAGCGTCGTGTCCGACACGTCGTCGACTTCGTAGGCGATGTAATACGGTGAGGGCTCGTCTTTCAGACGGAGACCGGCAAGCGATCGCTTCAGCTCGTCTTGCATCGCCGCCAGCGTCGGTGATTCCTGGGCGCCCTGGGCGCCCTGGGCACCCTGGGCACGAAGTCGCGGGGCGGGCACGAGCACGAGGGTGGCACACACGGCAGTGCCGGCGGCAGCGGCGAGTGATCGCATGCGCATCTCAGGACTTTCTTGTTGGAGCCGGCGCCGGCAGAATCGGCAGCGTCTCCTGCGATTGCGCCTTCTTCTGCACCTCGACCTCGCTGACCAGCAGCGACGGCGACGAGGCCGACACGGGCACGCCCCCGCTTTCGGCGCCGCAGATGCCGTTGAAGACGTCGACCTTGTTGCTCGTCGCGACGATCTTGCCGAACGCGGCGAGCGGTGTGCCGATGAGATCGACGCCGCGCACGAGCTCCGGCGGCCGGCCGTCGGCATAGATCCGGTAGACCACGTTGGGGTTCACGTTGAAGGCGTTGGGCCGGGAACGGTCGGTGAACGTGAAGCCGCCCTCGATATTTTCAAAGAGCAGGCCGAACGGTTTGCCCTGCTTGCGCGCTTCCTCCCGGAGCATGTCCGTCAGCGCTTCCGGCGTGACAGTCTTCGACGACTCAACGATCAGATTCGACTGACGCGACACAGGCAGATAACCCGGCTGCGCCCGGCCATGGCCGTTCGATTGCGGAAACGCGACAAGCGGCGCCCGGCCGAGCAGGAATGTCTTGAGGACACCTTTGTCGACGACCGTGACCCGCTGCGCCTTCACGCCCTCGTCGTCGTACAGGTAGTGGCCGATGAGCTCGGTGTTCCCCAGTTTCCGCAACGTCGGATCGAAGACGACGCTCAGAAACGACGGCAGCACCGGTTGATTCACGCTCTTCGCGAATGTCTGCGCATCGTCGGCGCTCTTCTGGCGGTGGCCCTCGACGCGGTGACCGAAGATCTCGTGGAAGAAGACGCCGGCCGCCCGGCCTGAGAGAATCGCCGGACCCGAAAACGGATCGACGAGCGGTGCGACGCGGAGCTTGGAGAGCAGCGCGACCATCGCGCGCGCGTCGGTGGAGAGCTGCTCTTCATCGGGCAGTCCTTCCGGCGTTCGAGAGTAGTAGCTGGCATACAGCGGCAGCTCCATCCCGTCGGCCGCCTTGGTCATCGCCTGGACGAAGAGGCGGCACGCGATCTCGCCGGTGGCGATCTGCGAGCCGTCGCTGCTGGTGTAGTACCGGTTGTCGACGTCGATCGTGAGCGAGACGTCGCTGTCGAGCACGAAGGGGTCGCCGGCGAAAAACGCCGAGATGCGGCGCAGCCGCGCTTCCCAGGCCTTCGTGTCCACGGAATAGCTGGCCGGCGGACCGGTGTAGGTCTGCGCCTCCTCGCGGGAGAAATCGGGCGACGGGTTCTCGTCTTTGATCTTCGCGGCGACATTCGTCTTGACGCGCGTCAACGCTTCCGCCGCTTGCTTGAACGAGCGGTCGGTCGCCCGCCACAGCGCCAGCTGGATCGGCTTCGGGTCGTCCGTCAACGGCAGCGAGACGACGTTGACGCGGGGACGGGAGACATTCGCGTCGCCGCGCATCGGGTGCGTGTTGTCGAGCACGTAATCGCCGACGCGCACCTCCACGGTCGCAAAGCGGCTGCTGGACTCATCGCTGCGCTGCAACGCGCCGAACGCGGCGCTCAAGCGCGTGGTCCGCGTGTCGTGCACCGTGTAGCTGATGAAGTAGGGCCGGACCGGTTCTTTTTTCAGCCCCTCGAAGTTGCGTTGCAGCTCCGACTGCACGATGCCCAGGAGCGGACTTCCGGCGCCGCGCACGGGCTGCAAGCCCGGCCCGGTCACGGCGCAGGCGAGCGCGACGAGGATGACGAGCCTCAGACGTTTCATGCCGACTCCTCTGGCAGCGCGATGACGTGGCGATGGGAACTGGTCGTTGTCGGTGTGCTATGCATAATAGCGCATTCCCCGGGCGTCAGAAGGTCACATTCCCGCTCAGGTGGACCCGTGTGGAGGCGCCCACGCCGTGCGCGACGGCGAGGTTGAGACGGAGGAAGGCCGCCGCAAACCATACGCTGCCGCCGAACCCGTGCTTCAACGTCTGATCGCGGAATCGTTCGCCGTCGTCGTACACCGTCCCGGCGTCACCGAATCCGCTGACGCCAAGCTTCCCGAGGCTCAGTGGGGACGTCAGCGGCACGCGCAGCTCCAGAGAGCCGGCGACGAGCGTATCGCCCACGGCGGTTCCCGCCTTGAACCCGCGCACCGTGTCCTGACCGCCGAGCACCGCCTTGAAGTCGTTCGGCAGCGGCGCGCCGGCCGCGGATCGTTGCGCGCTGGCGACCAGGATGGCCTGGCCGAACAAGCCCAGGTACCCGTGCGCCTCGAGCTCGGTCCGACCAACGGCACCGCGACTTCGAAACGCGAGACGATCCTGCGCGGCCCTCACGTACACCGCGTTTCGCGCGAGCCACGGATCGAGACGCGTATCGAGCACAACGTCCGCGCCGATGTCGGCGAGCCGATCTCTCGTCCCGAGAAATGCGAGGTGCTGCCAGCCGACAGTCGCGCCGATGCGGAGCGATGGAAGGATGTGCCGCTCGCCCCTCGCCCACAGGTTCACGCGGTCGTCGTCTTCCTGAAAGAACGGGTGCGTCTTTCGGGAGATTGTCACGCCGCCCTCGGCGCGCGTCAACCATCCGTGGTCGAACCGTCTGTCGATTTCCATGGCTGCGCGCTTCTCGCCGCCCCACGTGGCGGGAAACGACAGTCGGCTGTTGGTTCCGGCCGGGTTCGGGACCGCGACACGTACTCCGTAGGTGAGACCGTAGCCATCCTCACTACTGAGCACGGGCAGAACGAGCAGATTCAACCGTCGACTGCGGAGCACACGGGTCGGCCGATCGGGATCCCCCGTGGTCTGAATCGTGACGGGACCTTCATCCACCAGCAGCACGAGCGTGATCCGCGTCGGATCGCTGATCGACGCGTACCGCTTCAGGACCTCGACCCGCTCGAACCGCTTCGTCGCGCGCAGCCGATCGGCCGCCGCCGACACGGTGTCGGGGCCGACCGGCATGCCGATTTCCACGCCAGCCAGGCGCAGGATTTCCGCGTCCGGCGTCGCGACGTTGCCGCGGACCTGGACCTCGGAGATGAGCTCGACGGGCGCGTCTTGGCCGGCGACAGTGCGCTCGTAGTGCGGACCCTCAGGTCCGCCCGACACGGCAGGGCTGAAGCCCTGCACGACAACAGGGCTCGCCTGGATGAGGGCGAACACGACGGCGCAGACCACTGCGCGCATGTCAGCGTCCCGGGATGATGCGGACCTTGCTCTTGACGTCGGCCTGCCGGTAATCGTGGTAGCCGACGGCCCAGCGCAGGTCGAACCGGCCGACGGCCAGGTCGGCGGCGATCGTGAATTCGAGATCACGCGGCAGCCAGATTCCGGGAAACGGCTGGCTCATGGTCATCGACGCGCGCACCGCGTCGAGCCGGACGAGCCACTGGGCCGGCAGAAAATCGAAATCGACGTTGTCGAAGGTGTACTGCACGATCTGCTGGCTGGAGGGATTGATCCACAGGGTGACGAGCGCGACCTTGTTCATCATCCGCCGGACTTCGGCGTCGCGGGGATCCTGCGGATCGTGATCGCGCGCCATCCGCCGCTGTTGCCGGGTCGAGTACAGATTGGCCGGATAGTACTCAACGCGCATGACGTCGTGACCGTCGAGCATCTCGCGCCCGACCAGCGCGTATTTCCCGTCCTCGAACGTGAAGCGGAGAAAGTACGCCGACGAAATGAACTGCGGCTCGCGCGCCTGACGGAGCAGGCCATCGACACCGGCGGGCGCGTCGCCTGGCTCGGCCGGCTGACGGCCGTCGGCTGACGACTGCCGTGTGTCGACTGACGACTGACAACCGTCGATCGTCGACTGACCACTAGCGACTGACGACTGACGACTGTCGACCGTCGACTGGGGACGGCTTCGCGCGTCGCGTTCCTGGCTGCGCCGCAGGAATTCGGCTTCGTATCGCCGGCGGTCGGCGTCGCCAATCTCGACGCCGTTGAACTTCATCGGGCTGCGGACGAAATAGCCGTCGCGGATGTACCACGTGTACTCGCGGCGCTCGCCCCAGATCGGCTGCCGGCTGGGGCCGCGAATCTCGATCTGCTCGCGCTCGTCGAGGATGTACTGCTGGAGCTTCTTCCAGTTATCGTCGCGGCGCGCGAGGACCTGCCGCATGAACACGTCGAGGTCGGTTTCCGCGTGGAGAAGACCGCGTGACGGCACCAACAGCGTCGTCACGGCAAGACCGATCGCGGTGATGCGGAACGTCACGGCATGAGGCAGGTCGCTGCAACGATTAATCGGTACTTCTGTTGCACTGTAAGGATGATTCGAATCGCTGTTCAACCACAATGGACACTATGAACACCAAGGAACACCTGAAAGAATTGCCGTTAGCGTCCTTGGTGTCCTTTGTGGCGAGTCAGCGCGGCTCTTATCTCGCAGCGCGCGGCTGCGCGAGCTTCTTGAAATACTCTTCGATGGCAGGCCGGAACGCCGCCGGCACTTCATCGGATCCCGACAGTGACAACTGACCGTTGTCTGAGCCAAGCTTCTTGCGCAGATCGAACTCGAACTTCTTCAGGTGCTCGAGGGCGGCCGCCTGCAGCGCAGCCAGCGCCTTTGGATCGGCGAAGAGGCGGTCGCTGTTGAGCTCGCGCAGTTGATTGACGATCTCGTTCACATCGCGCGTGCTGGCGCCGGCTTCTCCCAGCACTCGACGCAGATCTTCGGCCTCGCGCAGCCGTTCCTGATATTCCCGTCGCAGTTGCCGGACCTCGTCGCCGGTCAACGCGTTTCCATTCGGACGCGCGCCGCCCTGCCAGACGCCCTGCGGGCCACCACTAAAGACGCCGCCGTTCCTCAGGCCTGCATTGTCGCCGCGGCCATCGCGCTGGCCGCCCTGCGCGTTCTGACCTGGCTGGCCCCCTTGTCCTTGTTGCCCCTGCTGGCCCTGTTGTCCCTGTTGCCCCTGCTGGCCTTGTTGCCCCTGCTGACCTTGTTGTCCCTGCTGACCTTGTTGTCCCTGCTGACCTTGTTGTCCCTGCTGACCTTGTTGTCCCTGTTGACCGCGTTGCCCTTGCTGCCCTTGTTGGCCCTGTTGGCCCTGACGACCCTGTTGCTGGCCCTGCTGTCCCTGTTGTCCTTGTTGGCCCTGCTGCTGCCCTTGTTGGCCTTGCAGTGATTTCAGCTGCTGATCGATCGATTCCATGCCGCGCACGAGGTTCCGCGTCTGCTCGAGCCCTTTGTCGAGCGAGGCCTGCTTCTGCTGGTTGCCGAGCGCGCCGGCGGCTTCACCAATCTTCCTCGCCACCGCGTCGAGGTTCGAGCTGATGACCGGTTCGGCCTGGTTGGCGTACTCCGGCCGGTTCGCCTGGATTGCCCGCTTCGTGTAATCGATCAGCTCTTTGAGCTGCTTGCTGCGAATCGTATCCGACGCTTCAGACAGCTTGCGTGAGGCATCCTTCTCGTTCTGTCGCGTGTCGTCGGCGAGCTTCTGGAGCTGCTTTTCCAACCCCGCCAGCTTCTCGCCCATCGTGGATTTCTGATCGGTGAGCTTCTGCGCCTGTCCGCGTCCCGCGCCCGGTTGTTCGAGCTGCTTGACCTGCGACTCGATCTCTTTCTGTTCGTTGGCCAGCGCCTCGGCTTTCCGCTGCGCATCCTGAATGTCGTCCTTCGTCCGGGTGGACTGGCCGCGCGCGAGCTGTTCCTGCGCCTGGCGCAATTTCTCGAGCGCCTGGGTCGCCTGCGCGCCGCCGTCGCGCGATCCGTTGGCCGCGGCGCGGCGCATGGCGTCGGCCGCCTGCTGCAGCTGACGCGCGAGATCGGCGACTTCCTGGCGCGGCATGTCGCGCGAGAGCTGCTCGAGCTTGCGCGCCGCTTCTTCCGCTTCATCCGCGAGCTGCCGCTGACTGGCGCCGCCGCCCGACGCATTCTGGCCGCTCGCCGCCATCCGCCGCTGCCGCTCGGCCTCCTGCTGCTGGCGCTGCGCGAGCTCCTTCAGCTTCTGCGCGAGCTCGTCGATCTTCTGCTGGCCCTGCTGCTCGCCGGCGCGCTTCTGCATCTCGTACTGGTTCGCCAGCTTGTCGAGCTCCAGCTCGAACAGGTCCGCCAGGTCGTTGGCCTGCGCACTGCCGCCGCCGCCACCACCGCCGCCGCCGTTCTGCGCGGCAATCTGCATCTCGTATTCCTGCTCGGCCGCCTGGAGGTATTTCAGCGCGGTCTGCTCCGGCGTCATCGCGGTCTTCGGATCCTGCTTCCGCAGCGTGGACTCGGCCGCGCCCATTTCCGGCGACGCCTTCGAGAGCAAGTCGGAGATCTTCTTGAACCGCTCGTCCTGATCGACCTGCCGGCTCCTCATCTTCTCGATCAGCTCTTCGACCTGGGTCCTGAGCTTGCCCTGCGACAGGGTGAGAAACACCACGTTCTCGCGGAACTTCTCCGGCGAGAGCTTCGCTTTGTCGCGGACGACGTTGAACGTCGCGGCGACGATTTCTTTTTGCTGCTGCGACAACTGACCGACGTCGTTGCCGCCACCGCCGCCGCCCTGCTGCGCCTGCGACTGCGCCGGCTTGAAGTCTTTGCGGTACGGCCGGATCTGCACAAAGTAGATGTCGCTCGAGACCGTCTTGCCGCCCTGCACCGAATCGGTGTCGGTGGCGCGCGCGTAGTAGGACACAGAATCGCCGGGGTTGAGCCCGAGCTCCTCGAGATAGATCGTGTGGCCCGCCGACACGTCGGTGAGCGCTTTCTGTCCGCCAAACAGCTTGACCGTCTTCTCGCGGCCGCCGTTGACGGCGTACACGAGGTCGATCTGCTTGATGCCGAAATCGTCCGACGCCTTCGCTTCGACGAACAGCTCTTCGACCGGCGTCGCCATGGTGTCGCGTCCCGGCTTGAGGAACGACACCGTCGGCGCCCGATCGGCCGTCACGTCGATCGTGTACTGCGGCGATGCGGTCACGTGCTCGCCGTGCGGGCCTTCGAGCTCGATCCGATAGAACCCTTGCTTGTCGATCGTGAAGCTGCCGGTGAGCGAGCCGTCGGCCTGACGCGTCAAGGGCCGCGAGGCCGCGTCGCTCTCATTCACCAGAACCCGTCCGCTCGGCGCGTTCATCGACGGCACCACGTGCAGCACCACTTCCGTGCCGCGCAACGCCGCGACGTCGCCGCCGTTCTCGATCTTCTGCGGCGGCAGGCCGGTGTACGCGGGGTAGCGGTACTCGAGCTCGAGCTTCGAGACGGTCGGCAGATCGACCAGCGTCATCGTGAAGACCGGCGACTCGACGCCGTTCGACACGACCTTGTAGTCAATCGGCTTCTCGAGATGGAACAGGATGCCTTCGAAGACGAGCGGATCGGCCGTAGGCACGAGCGGCACGCGGTCCCACGTGCCGCTGGATCCGCTGCGCGTCCTGACTTCGGCGTCGACCGCCTTGAAGCCCAACAGCCTGGCTTTGATTTGCTGATCGGACCCACGCGGTACGGTCGCCGTGCCGGGCGTCACTTGAATGCGGTACGGCGTCGCGGCCTCCGTGCTCTGATAGATGACCAGCAGCGCCGAGAGCCCGTTGCGAAGGAACGCCGGGCCGAAGACGATCAGAAGGAGCGTGGCCGCGGCGACGGTCGCCAGCGCGATGAGGTGGCGGCGGACGCCTTGCCGTTCGATGGTCCGGTGGTACTCGACCTCGCGGCACTTCTCGACGGCTTGCTGCACGAGCCGGTCGACCAGCGCGCGCGAATGCCTGTCGGCGGCGGTCGCGGCGTCGCTGCTCGCCTCGACGGCGCTCAGAAGGGAGGCTTCGAGCGTGGGATCCTGCTCCTCAAGATACAGGGCGACCTGCGCGTCGCTCACCTGGCGCTTCAGCGGCCGCCACAGCCAGATGGCCGCCAGCGCCGCGAACACGAGCACGACGAGCACGCGAAACGTGATGATCGCGGCGCCGCTGAACTTGAGCGCTTCAAGGCCGGAGGCCGACAGCAGCAACGCGAGCAGGCTGCCGGCGACGACGACCACGGCGCCCCGCAACGCCAGCTTCAGACGCCAGCGGTTCCGGATCTGTCGGATGACCTCAACGAGCTCCGCACGGTGTTCGCTCATCAGCCTGCCCCCTTGCAAGTCGTCAGTCGTCAGTCGTCAGTCGTCAGTCGTCAGTCGTCAGTCGTCAGTCGCCAGTCGTCAGTCACCAGTCAGCCGAAAGGCAAGAACAGGAAGACGTGACTGACGACTGACGACTGGCGACTGACGACTGGCGACCGAAGACTTTCGACTACAACATAAAGCTTACACCCGCGAGATCCGATTCGAGAGGATTGTTTCGGTCGCCAACAGCAGAATTCCGCCGAACAGCAGATACCACCAGATCGCCTGGCGCCGCTCGAGATCCTGCGGGGTCACCTGATCGGCCGACGCCGTTCGACCGGTCTCCGGTGCCGCTCGCCCGGTGAGGGCGGCGGTGAATTCCCGGGGATCCATCGCCGACAAATCGGACTCGGCGGGGTCGATGTCCACGGCGACAGCCGGCGGCCGCGCTTCCGCCGCGCCGGTGCTTCGCAGCTCGTAGAATCCCTGTTCGTCCAGCTCGAGGAACTCGGGACCGGTTCCCGTCGACACTTTCAGACGACGGCCCGACGGCGTCAGCGCCACCCGGTCGCGCCGGCTTCCGCCGAGGATCGATCCGGCCGTCAGATCCAGGACCTGTCCCACCGTCCGCCAGGCCGCGGGCTCTTCATAGCGTGCGAGGTATCGCGTGAGCTGGTGAACGAGCGGCAGAAACACCGGCTTCTTGGCCAGGTCGGCCCACGAATCGTCGAGCGTCGTATTCCACGCAATGACGCGTCCGAGGCCGGTCCGTTGCTCAGCCGCCGCCACGGCGCCATCGTCGAAGCGCGCGAGCACGCGACCACCGGGCGCAGTGGTCAGCGCGCGATAGCGGAACACCCGCGTCCCCGAGAAATCGCCGCTGCGTGGCGCCTTGAACACTTCAAACACCGGGTGGCTGTAATCGAGAAAGCCGAGCGCGCCGCCGCGGCCATCCGGACGATCGACCGTGCCGCCGAGCGTGCCCGGCAGCAGGGCCGCGTCGTTGGCCGGCCACGTGCTGTGCTCGCCGAGCACCACCAGCAGGCCGCCGCCTTGTTCGACGAACCGCTTCAGCGCGCCTCCGGCGGCTGCCGGTGGAAACGGCGTGTCATTCAGAATGACGACGGCGCGTTTGTCGAGAGTGGCGGGCGTCATCCGCGCCGCCGACGTCAGCTCGATCTGAAAGGCCGGCGTGTTCCCAATCGAGAGCGCTTTCGAAAGATAGAGGGTCGAGTCGTTGCGGTCGCCGCTCTCGTCGCGGAACGCGACGACGAGCACGGACACGGGACGGCTCGGCGTGAGCACGAAATTGAACACGTTGTCCTGCGCCAGCGCGTCGGTGCCCGCACGCACCGTGCCGCGCAGGTACGCGTCGGAGAGCGTGAACGGCGCAAACGACACCGACACCGAGCTGTTCGCGGCGACGGTGACCTGTTTCGACTCGATCGAATGACCGTCGACGTCGAGCGAGGTCGTGAGACCGTTGACGGGCGCGGCGCCGCGATTGACGATGCCCGCCGTCACGGTAATGCGCTCCTGCCCGGAGAAGCTCGCACGCGAGAACGCCACCGACGGGATCGACACGTTCGACGCGTCCGGGCTCCCGACCGAGACAGGCGTGAGGACCGTCCCCTCGGGAAGCTTGATGTCTTCCGCGCCGGTCCACCCGGTTTTCTGGAAGTCGCTGACCAGCACGACTTCCTTCTGCTTGAGTAAGGAGGCGCTGAGGATGCTCTGCGCCAGTTTGAGCGCCGGGCCGTACCGTGTGGATCCCGATGTCACCTTCGCGGCGTCGATCGCCTGGCCGAGGCGCAGGCGATCGTTGGTCGCCCGGACGTTTTCCTCCGCGTTTCTGGAAAACAGCACGAGCGTTGCCTTGTCCTCGGCGCCGAGGCGGTCGATCGCCTTGCGGGCTTCCGCACGCGCGCGCTGCCAGTGATCACCGTAGCCCATGCTCGCCGATTGATCGAGCAGCACGGCGAGCTCGCGCGCGCCGCCGGAAGCGCGCGCCGCCAGCGCGCCTTGCGGAAAGAACGGCCGCGCGAACGCCGCGACGATCATCAGAACGGCGGCCGCCCGCAGCAGCAGCAGGAACCAGTGGCGGATGCTGCGGCGGCGCACGGATTGATACGGGATGCGCCGCAGGAACATCAGCGAGGGGAACTCCACGACGCGCTTGCGCTCGCGCTGAATCAGATGGATCAGCACCGGAATCGCCAGGGCGCTGACGCCGACGAGGAACAGGGGGGTAAGGAAGTTCATTATCTA
>JAHFUI010000010.1:23898-32465 GCA_023265175.1 Acidobacteriota bacterium | reverse complement strand
CTCATGAGCCGCTCGCGGTTCGAGAGATAACTGAACAGCGCGTGATCCAGCGGTTTCGAGGTGTTCAGGAGCGTGTAGTCGATCCGATGCTCGGAGAATTTCGTGCCGAGCGCGGTGATGTGCTCCTGCATCAGCGCGCGGTACTGATCGGCGAGCGCCTCGGGCACGACCGGAATCTGCTCGCCGCTCTCGAGGTCCTCGAAGCTCGTCGCATCGTCGTACCCGAACTCAATCTCCGCTGGATCGAGCACGTGGAACACCATCAGGTCGTTCCCGAGAAACCGCAACGGCTTGATCGCCTCGAGGATGACGTCGGGCTCCTCGTAAAAATCCGAGATGAGCGCGAGCACGCTGCGCCGCTTGAAGTGCTCCGCCATCTTCCCGACCGGCCCGCTCAAGTTGCCGGCGCGTTCCGGCTTCGACCGATCCAGCGTGTGCAGGACGACGTTGAAATGCTTGGCCGACACCGGCACGTAACTGACGATGTCCTCGTCGAACGTGATGAGGCCCACGCGGTCGCGCTGGCGGTGCGCCAGATAGGCGAGGCACGCCGCCAGATAGCACGCATATTCCAGCTTGGAGACCCCGCGGCTGGCGAACCCCATGGACTTTGAGACGTCCAGGAGCACCGAGAAGTTGGTGTTGGTATCGGCTTCGTACTGCTTGACGAAGTACTTGTCCGTGCGCGCGTACAGCCGCCAGTCGACGCGGCGGATGTCGTCGCCGGCCACGTAGCCGCGATGCTCGGCGAAGTCGATCGACGCGCCGAAGTAGGGCGCGCGGTGCAATCCGTTGATGAAGCCGTCGACGACAGTCCGCGCCAGCAGATCCAGCGTGCCGATGCGCGCGAGCACAGTGGGATCGACGAACCGCGCGCCGGGAATGGCGCTCCCTTCAGCCAATCTAGCCATGCTGATTCTCGAATCTGGTTATCTGATCGTCTGATTATCTGGTGATTGATCGATCAATTAGCCAATCTAATGACCAGATAACCAGATAACCAGATAACCAAATGACCAAATTCTGTGTGTCACATTCCTGACTTGGGTACCGGAACCATCTCCAGGAGCTGGTCGACGATCTGGTCCGTCGTGACGCCTTCCGATTCCGCGCGGAAGTTGGTGAGCACGCGGTGCCTGAGCACCGGATGCGCCATCGTGCGGATGTCGTCGAAGCTGACGTGATAGCGCCCGCTCGTGAGCGCGCGCGCTTTGGCGCCGAGGACCAGGTTCTGCGCGGCCCGGACGCTGGCGCCAAACGCCACGTACTTCTTCACCAGATCCGGCGCCTGCTTCGATTTCGGCCGGCTCGTCCGCGCCAGGCTGAGCGCGTAGCGCATGACCGGCTCGGCGACCGGCACGCGCCGGACGAGACGCTGGAACGAGACCAGGTCCGGACCGGTCACCGTCCGGACGAAGTGCGGATCGATGACTGCGGTCGTCGTGCGCACGACGTCGAATTCCTCGTCTTCGGGCGGGTGGTCGATGACGATGTGGAACATGAACCGATCGAGCTGCGCCTCGGGCAGCGGATAGGTGCCTTCGAGCTCGATGGGGTTCTGCGTCGCGAAGACGTAGAACGGCTCCTCGAGCTCGTAGGTGCGTCCCTGAATGGTGACCCGGTGCTCCTGCATCGCTTCGAGCAGCGCCGACTGCGTCTTGGGCGGCGTGCGGTTGATTTCATCCGCGAGCAGGATGTTGGCGAAGATCGGGCCCGGCGCGAAGACCATCTGCCGGCGGCCGGTCGCCGGATCTTCCTGGATGAGGTCGGTTCCGGTGATGTCCGACGGCATGAGGTCGGGCGTGAACTGGATGCGCGTGAACTTGAGGTCGACGACCTTGGCGAGCGTCGCGATGATCAACGTTTTCGCGAGGCCCGGCACGCCGACGATGAGGCTGTTGCCGCCGACGAACAGCGTCAGCAGGACCTGGCCGATGACCTCATCCTGTCCGACGATGAGCTTCTTGAGCTCCGTCACGATCTGCTGCCGGCCGGCATTCATCTTGTCCGCGAGCGCGATGTCGTCCGCCGATTCGAACTCCACGGTGCGTGTCCCTTCCAGAAGTGCAAAGTTCAAAGTAAGCTTTTACCGTTGAACTTTCAACTTTGAACTTCCCGTCTAGTGCGTCAGCCCGTAAATGAGGTAATTCACGCCGAGCTTGTACGCTTCGTTGGCCTCGCCAATCGGCCTGAAGCCGGTGGCCGAGAATTCCCAATACTCCGACAGGTCGACGTTATGGTTGGCGATCGCCATCAACCGCTTCGCCGGATCGTTGTCTTCAAAGAGGCCCCGGATGTCCGGTTTCCCTCGATCGTAGGCTTGCGGGATGATGTCGAAGGAGTCGATCTCGAAAAATGAATGAAAGATCGCATGGGACGGATTCATGTCGACGAACCGCGCGTTCGGAATGACCCGCCGCATGTTGGCCTCGAAATTATCCCACCCGCCGCCGCCGCGCAAATCGCTCCGGAAATCATCGAAGATGACGAAGCCGCCTTTCTGCAAGTACGCCCGGAACGCCGCCTCCTCCTTGTCGTTCATGGTCCAGAAGCCCGCCTCGGTCATGTAGGCGACGGGGTACTTGCACAGCTCCGGATCGTCGAGGGTGACGACGACGCCTTCGTCGGTGTGAGGATTGAGATAACTGAGCTCGTTCATGATCTTCATGAGGCTCAGCTCGGCCCGCTGGCCGCCCCCGCCCGGGATGTAGCCGTGCGCCCACGCCGGCAGCCCGCGATAGTAGTAGCCGCCCGGCCCGCTGACGTATTTCAGCCGCGCGAGCATGAACCGGCCGTCGTAGGGCGGATTCTTCACCGAGGGCTCCCGCTGATAGCCGCCGAAGAGCTGGCGCTGCGCGAGCGCCGTGGTCGCCCCGGCCAACACCGCTATCGCCGCAGCGGCGACACCCGCTCGCTTGAGAGACCTGTTCACTTCTTGCCCTCGAGCTGCTGAATCGCACGCGTCTTCTGCGCGAGTGCGGTCGCCAGTTTCTCGAATTCCTGATCGTACTGGTCCGCCGGCATGCTGGCTTTCCGAAGCCGGAGCCCCGCGATTTGATCTTCGAGGTCCCGCTTCTCCTCGAGCGCGGCGCGAAGCGCGGGATTGGTGACGTTGGCGATCGCGGCCGACTTCGCCAGATCGGACTCGAGAAACACCGTGCCCGCCACGCCGGCCGCGTCCTCGAGCGTCGCATGCTCGCTCAGTACGTAGCCTTCGCGTTCGAAGGCCTGCTGCACTTTCGTTTTCGCGTACTCGAACGCCTCCTGCACCGAGATACGGCCGTTGCGGTCGCGGTCGGCGCCCTCGGCGGTGAAGGCTTCGACGAAATAGGCGGGGAAGCGCGTCTCGTTGCGTTCGCCGCCTGTCCTCGTGGCGGTGACGATCGTTCGGCCCGGCCCGGCCAGCCCCTTGGCGAACTCGCCGCTCGAGCTCGCGGTGTTGACGAACACGAGGCGACCCGAGCGGATTTTGGCCATGAGCGCGGCGTAGTCGGGCACCGTCAGGTCGGGCCCCGGGAGATTGAAGGCCGCCTGGCGCCCGTCGTAACTGCCGTGCCCGAAGAGGATGATGAATACTTCATCGCTCGGACGTGCGTGCTCGGCGAGATCGGCGAACGCCTTGGTCACACCTTCGCGCGTCGAGCGTCCGCGAATTCTGGCGGGGTCGCGTTCGACCTTGTCGGCGAGATAGGTGATGTTGGCGTCCGCAATGCCGCCCTTGGTCTTGGCCGCGTCCACGAAGGCCGCCGCCCACTTGTGGAACTGCTCACCGTGCTCGGCGTCACCCTCGACGCCGGTTATCACAAGCAGGTGGGTGTCCTGGGCGGAAGCCGGCCTCGTGAGGACACACAGGCACGCGATGAGGCCGGCGACGAGGGCCCACCGATAGTCGACAGTCGACAGTCGACAGTCGACAGTCGTCAGTCGGCAGTCGGCAGTCGTCAGTCGACAGTCGACTGTCGTGGCCGCGGCGGTCGCCGGGCACTGCCTGACGACTGACGCCTGACGACGACTGACGACTGACGCCTGACGACGACTGACGACTGACGCCTGACGACGACTGACGACTGACGCCTGACGACGACTGACGACTGACGCCTGACGACGACTGACGACTGATGACTGATGACTGACGACTGACGACTGATGACTGACGACTGCTCTCATATCAATCCCCGCGCGCGGCGGTACGCCCACTCGCCGCCGGTCAGGCCGATGAGCAGGAGGAGAATCGCCGGCATGTCCCAGAGATCGCGTTCTTCCACGACCGTCACGCCGCGCCCGCTGTAGCTGATCGCTTCGGGCAGCGTCGCGACGTTTGCCGCCGGGTAGAAGCGGCCGCCGGTTTCCTCCGCAATCCGTTTCAACAACGGCGCCCGCATCGTCGCGTCGAAATACTCACTGTCGGCCGCCGACGCGCGGACGTACGCCGTGTCTGAGCCCAGGTCCTTCGAGTCGCGTGTCGCGGCGAGGCGGATCGTGTACAGCCCGTCCTCGTCGGGCACGACACTCGAGCGGTATTCGCCGTCGTGCTCGACCGTCCACTCGAGCGGCACTTCCGTTGTCTTGCCGCGCGGCGAGGTGATCTGCGCGACGACGTGCGCGTCGTTGATGCCGCTGTACTGCGCGTCGAGGATCTCGGCCGTCAGCTTCATCGGCTGTCCAGGATCCACGCGGTCCTGCGTCAGCGTCAACATCACCTTGTCGGGCACATCGTCGACGAGCCAGCGGGAGAGGCGACGCCAGAACGTGGCGTAGGTCGTGTCGGTGACCGGGATTTTTGCGTTCATCCGCCAGAGCCACGAGTCCTGAATCGGCAGCGCCAGTGCCTTGCCGCGGCCGTAGCGCTGGGAGGCCAGCACGACTTGTTCCTGTTTCCGGTTGTCGAGGGCGGACAGAAGCAGCGTCGCGCCGGGCTTGACGCCGCGCACGGGATTGACCGTGGTGACGGGCGGGAAATCGATCCACCGCTTCTGCGAGGCGGCTTCATCGCCGGCGATCTGTGTGACCGGGTTCGTCGCGCCCGCGCGCGTGGGCCGCACCGCCAGCTCTGAGAAGTAGGGACCCGTGCGCCGATCGCCGTTCGCCTCGAGGATCACCGGCAACACCTCGCCCACCGGCGTCCCGGCCCAGCCGCCCTCGGCGAACGAGCGACGACCGCCGAGCATCAAGAGCCCGCCGCCGCGCTTGCCGACGAAGTCGGCGATCATCCGCAGTTGCTCCGGGGAGAAGGAGGCGGCTTCGACGCTGCCCAGAATGATCGCCCGATAGGCGAACAGCTCTTCGCGGGTCTTGGGAAAGCCCTCCGCCAGCTCCTGTTCGTTGCCGACCTCGCGACGGTAGTACTTGTTCTCGGCGGTCCGCTGCAGCAGGACGACCTGCAGGTTCTTGTCGTCCTCGATGGCCCGCAGGATGAACTTCGGTTCGAAGCGCGGCTCGCCTTCGAAGTACAGGATCTTCTCGCGGCGGTCGTTGATCTCGATGAGCGCCTCGCGCGCGTTGTTCTGGGTCACCTGCTCGTTGGCTTGTGGCGGCACGCTGAACCGGAACATGCGCGGCCCCGCGTCCGACGCGGTGAAGTGCACGCGCACGGTCGCCGACTCGCCGTCGGGTGGCAGCGTCACTTCCTGCGTGTCCACGAGGTGCCCCTCGTCCTCGACGTTGAGCGGCACGGTCGCGCCGGCGTAGCCGGTCTGCGTCAGCACGATGTTGACGACGAGCGAGGTGCCCTTGAGCGCGGACCGCGGCGTTTCGACGCGGGTCACCTGGATGTCTTTCGCGAACCGCTCCTGACCGACGCCGACGGTGAACACGGGAATCGATCGCGCTTTCAGGCTGGCGATCGATTCATCGAGCGTGGCGTCGGACGTGTCGGCGCCGTCGGTGACCATGACCAGTCCCGCCAGCGGCAGGCCGGCCAGCTCATCGCGCGCGCGGTCGAGCGCACTGCCCAGCCGCGTGGTGGTGCCTTCGTATTTCAGATCACTCGTCGCCTGGAGCCGATCGGCGGTGGCGGAGAACCGGAAGAAGCGCAGGACGAATTTCTTCGAGAGCGCGTTCAGGAGCGCCCGATCCGTCCCGAGATTGTCGTTGACGAACGCGCTGCGCGGCCTCCCGTCCTTATCGGCAATCTGCAGGCTGCGCGAATCGTCGACGAGGACGCCCAGGAAGTTCTGCTGCGGCACGGCGGCCTTCAGAATGAGGGCGGGCCGAAGGAGACAGAACACGATCACGGCGAGCACCGCCAACCGCAGCGCGATGAAGATCGCGCGGTCGCGGCTGCGGCTCTTGGCCACGCTGCGATAGCTCAGGAGCGCGTAGCCGCCGGCCAGAGCGGCCGCCGCAATCGCCACGAGCATCGCGCGTGAGGCGCCGACCACGAAGTCGCCCTGTTGGAAGAACAGAGGCGGGTATTTGAACAGAAAACGAAACAGTGACTCGAACATCAGGGAGATTCTACTTCCGGACTTTATCCCAATGTATGACTTATTGCTGAGTTGCGCGACAATTGGCGGAAGGTGCCGCCGTGAGATTCGTCATTCGGTTGCTCGTGAACGCGGCGGCCCTCTGGGTGGCGACGCGCCTGGTCAGCGGCGTGACCTTCATGGGCGGGTGGATCTCGCTCTTCAGCGTCGCGTTCGTGTTCGGTTTCGTGAACGCGTTCATCCGTCCGATCGCGAAGATCCTCACGTTTCCGTTGATCATCGTGACGCTCGGCATCTTCGCGCTCGTCGTCAACGGGCTGATGCTGTGGCTGACGAGCAGCCTGTCGGTCGCGCTCGGCCTCGGCTTTCACGTGGCGGGCTTCTGGCCTGCCTTCTGGGGCGCGCTCGTCGTCAGCCTCATCAGCACGCTCTTGTCGATGATGGTGACTGAGTAGCCAGTCAGTCGCCAGTCGCCAGTCGCCAGTCGTCAGTCGCCAGTCGCCAGTCGTCAGTCGTCAGTCGTCAGTCGTCAGTCGTCAGTCGTCAGTCGTCAGTCGTCAGTCACCAGTCGTCAGTCGCCAGTCGCCAGTCGCCAGTCGGCAGTCGGCAGTCGCCAGTCGAGCGCGTCTGAGCGTCCGAGCAGATGAATCTGAGCATCTCATTATCTGGTTATCTGGTTATCTGGTTATCTGGTCATTTGGTTATCTGGTCATTTGGTTATCTGGTCATTTGGTTATCTGGTCATTTGTTGTTCCATTGGCCAAGATGACCAGATAACGAGATGACCAGATGATTAAATTCGAGGATCGTTGAAAACTCTCAGCGAAGCGCGGCCCGCGCCGTGCGGACCCGCGACGCGCCGTTGCTGGTTTCGGTCCACGCGAACACGAGCTCGTCGCGACCCTGGGCGATTCGCGGATTGCCGGCGACTCGACCGTCTTCCGCGCCGGCGACGCTGGTCGCCGTGGAGCGAGTGCCGCTCGACTCGACCCGGCGGACCTTGAACTGCGATCGCTGGCTCGCGAACTCGATCCACGACACCGCGGCCGAACCGTCCTTCAGCAGCTCGACGCCGACGTGGCCGTTGGCCGCCACGTCGTCGACGCGCACCGGCGGACCGAACGTGCGGCCCGCATCGTGAGAAAACGCCGCGAACGCTTTTCCCTCGTCGTTCTGCGCGCTGAACCAGGCGACGACGACGTCGCGGTTGCGGGCGCTGACCGCGGGACCGTTGACGGGACACGCCTCGATTTTCCAATTGTCGTTGTGGACGGCGACCGGGGTGCTCCAGCGGCCAGCCGCCAGCCGCGACACGTAGATGTCGCGCACCTCTTTGTCGCTGCGGTTTCGAAACGCGACAATCGGTCCCTCCGCGGTCGTGGCGACCGACGTCGGACAGCAGTCGCAGACGCGCGTGTCGATCGCCGTCTCGCGGAGCTGCTTGCCGGCGGCGGTGTACTCGGCCGCGCGCAGGCTCATGTTGTCGGTGGCGTTCGGCGAATCCGGGTTCGTCGCCCGGCCGTCCAGCCAGACCAGACCGAGGCCGCCGCCCGGCGCGTCAAAGAGCGATGCGAATCCGTGCTGCGTCTTCGTCCCATCGTGGTGCGGGCTCGTCGGCGGCGACCATGTCGCGCCGCCATCTTTCGACCACGCGAGTCGAAGGTTGTACGCCTCGGGATCCGGGCCGTTCTCCTGCATCCAATGCGCCACGAGCGATCCATCCGCGAGCGCGCGAACCGACGGTACGTCCGCCGCGTTGATCAGAAGGTCGGTGCCGGAGACAACGGTGCGGGCGGCCGACCAGCCCGGCGCCGTGCGCTCGGCGAACTTCAATGTCGCGCGCGATCCGGCGCGCTCCATCCAGCTCAGGATCGCGCGGTCGCCTTCGGTCGTCAGTTGCGGCGCAGAGCTCTCCGCGCCCGCGGGCGAGGACAGCGACTCGATCGTCAGCGTCCATTCACGATCGGGCATCACCGGCGATGTGGCTCCCGTGACGGTGAGCAGCGCCAAAGCCACTGCGGCGCAGACGACGACGAATTGAATTCGCATAGGGATCTATCCTAGCCGAGGTCCGAATGGAACACACCTGAAGAGCGTGAGAAGAAATCGGGAACCACAAAGAGCACGAAGATCACAAAGGTT
>JAHFUI010000010.1:0-23798 GCA_023265175.1 Acidobacteriota bacterium | reverse complement strand
GCCTCGCGCCGGCGACAGCGAGCCACCTCTGCGAGCCGCCCATTCAGTTGTCTGGCGGCCGCCAGGGTCCGGAGTGCTGCGACGGCGGTCTCCGTCAGACATTCTTCCTGACAACCCTCAGCCATGCGGTCGGCTGATGGAAGCAGTAGGATGAGCACCTGAAGTGCGTCGATGAATTCCTGAAGAGCGATCTCCGCCTCGGCCGTCCTCGTCTTCGCGCTTGCCACTGAGCTCCACACATTAGCACTGATACGTGTCAAAGACGAGCACCTATGCTGGGTTTATCCCATCGCAACGCCTTCCAATAATGCCGAACCAAGGGGGCTTCACGCGTGGCGGACATTCGTGCGCGGTTCGGTGCCGTGCTGAAGGCGTGGCGGACGCGCAAGCAGTTGACCCAGGAGGAGCTCGCCGAGCGCTCGGGTCTCAGCTACAAGTTCATCGGCGAGATCGAGCGAGGGACCGGCAATCCGACGATTGAGACGGTGTCGCAACTGGCGGGCGCCCTGGATATCGAGATCGCGGAATTGTTCAGCGCCGACCACGAAGGAGGTGGCGACGCGGTCTATCGTCTGTCCAAACGCGACGTTCAGATCGTCCGGGAAGCGGCCGAGTCGCTCGACTCGGTCATGCGCGAGCTCACTGTCAATCCGGCGGCGCGATACCGGCGGCGCAAACGAACATCGTAAGGCGCCTGGAATTTGGTAATCGGGTAATCTCGTAATCTGGTAATTGATTTTGATGCGGCGCCGGTCGCCGCGCATCCTCCAGCGGACAGGACGATCGACCGGATCGCCGATCTCATGACCGGTAGCATCTGACCGCCGTTAGAACGGCGTCAGCGTCCCATCCTTAAGACCGCAAAGAAGGAACGGCGCGAAAAGGTTACCAACTATAATTTCGGCGATCCATGACGCATCGTCTGGCGCGGCTCGGCGTGCTGGTGGTAGCGGCGGCCTTCGTTGGCTATTGGGCGCTGCTCGCGTACTGCGATCTGGCTAGGCCGCTTCCGCCTGGTCTCCTACTCAGTTTCGACAGCGGGCGGGTTACGGTTCTGGACGTGGTTGCGGGAAGCGCCGCGGCTGAATCGGGCCTTTCGCGCGATGACCGCATCCTGTCCATGGGCGGCCAGCCGATCACGGGCCGTATGCATTGGCTGTCGGTCGAGGCGAACCTGGAGTACGGCCGGCCGACCGCGCTCGTCATCGACCGCCACGGTGCCTCTTCCACGATTGCCTTCGTGCCCGAGCGCGGGTCGTGGCCGTCATGGCGCGCGCAGCACGGGCCCGAGCTGCTGGTGATTCGCGGGGCGCAGCTCGTGACGTTGCTCCTCGCGGCCTTCGTGTCGCTGAGACGTCCAGGTGACGCGAGCGCCCTGGTCGGCTCCGCATTTCTCGCCACCATGGGAATCTTCTCCATCACGTTGCCGTTCGGCCTGGCGTCGACGTGGCGGGCGCTTCCACCTCCGGTGGGCTGGCTGCTGGGGATTCCCTTCATCAACAGCGCGGCGCTGGCGGGGTGGGGGTTGTCCTTTTTCACGATCTTCCCGCGCCGCCGCTACCGCACCCGACTCGTGTGGCTGGTCATCTGGCTCCCCCTCGTGCCGGGCCTCATCGGGCAGGCCATCTTCGGCTACCACATGGTCGTGCTGCGCCAGCCGCCTCCGCCGCTGCCGCCGTGGGCCGAGCCGCTGATCGCCATCAGCGTCGTGTACATCGTTGCCATGTTCGTGGTGCTCGTGCGGAATTATCGCGAGCTCACCGACCTCAACGAACGACGACGGGTGCGGGTGTTGGCCTTGGGCTCGCTTGTCGCAAGCCTCGGTGGAGTTCCGGTGTTCGTCTCGTACTGGTTCGGGTCGAGGAGCGATGTGGATCGGTCGTTTCTCGCCTCGCCGTTCGCGACCTTCGGCACGTTCCTGTTTCTCCTGCTCCCGTTGTCGTTCGTCTACGCCATCCTGCGGCACCGGCTGTTCGATGTACGGCTGATGATCAGGCAGGGGTTGCGGTACGCCGTGGCGCGCCGCGCGCTGCTGGCGCTCGTCCCGCTTCTGATCGCCGCGTTCAGCATCGATCTACTGGCACACGGCAACGAGCGTGTCGGCGACGTGCTGCTCGGTCGCCTCTGGATCTACGCGGCCGTCGCCGGGCTCGCCGTCGCCGCGCGCACGCAGCGGCAGACGTGGCTGGACGCGCTCGATCGGCGATTCTTCCGCGAGCGGTACAACGCGCAGCGCCTGCTGCGTCAGGTGGCCGAGGACGTCCGGCGGTCGGCCGGCCTCGAGCCGGCGGCGCCGATGGTCGTTTCGCGGATCGATCAGGCGCTGCATCCGACGTTCGTGGCGTTGCTCGTGTGCGATCAGGCGGCCGGCGTGTACCGCGCGATCGCCTCGTCGCCGGAACACGCCGTTCCGCGGCCGTTGGACACAGGGAACAAAATGCTGGCGCTGATGCGCCTGCTCGGGAAGCCGCTGGAGATCGTTGGCTCGGAAACGGAGTGGCTCGCGCGAAAAATGCCCATCGGCGACATTCGCTCGTTGCAGAGCGCGGCGATCGATCTCTTGGTGCCGGTCGCGGCCGGGAACACCGGCGCCGACGCGCTGCTCGTTCTCGGCCCGAAGCGCTCCGAAGAGCCCTACACCGATGACGACAGCGAGCTCTTGATGGCGATTGCGGAAAGCGTCGCCATGCGGCTGCCCCGCGCCCCGGCGGATGCGCAGACCGTCGCGGACGGCTTCGAGGAATGCCCGACGTGCGGGGGCTGTTACGAATCGGGGACGGGGCGCTGTCGAACGGAGGGCGCCGCGCTCGTTCGTACCGTCGTTCCACGTGTGCTTGGCGGACGGTATCAACTCGAGCGCCGACTGGGCCAAGGAGGCATGGGGACGGTGTACGCCGCCTTTGACAGGTCGCTCGATCGACGTGTGGCCGCGAAAGTGATCCGCGCGGATCTCAGCGGACTACCGGGCGCCCTCGAGCGCTTTCAGAAGGAAGCCCGCGTGGCCGCAGCCTTTTCCCATGCGAACGTCGTCACGGTGCACGATTTCGGCGTGGCCGGGGCGCACGCGTTTCTCGTGATGGAGTTCCTCGACGGCCGGACGTTGCGCGAGACGCTGCGGGCCGAACGGCGGTTCGAGCCGGTCCGTGCGCTCGATGTCGTGCGTGACGTCGCCGCCGCCGTCGAGGCGGCCCATCGCCGCCAGCTTGTGCACCGCGATTTGAAGCCGGAGAATATCTGTCTCGTGCCGCACGGCTCCCGCGAAACGGCGAAAGTACTCGATTTCGGCATCGCCAAGTTCCTGGCCGGAGCCGATCAGGATCCGTTGACGTTTGCCTCCGGCGGCGCGCTCGTCGGTACACCGATGTATATGGCGCCGGAGCAGTTGCGTGGCGAGAGCCCCGAGCCGAGCTGGGACATCTGGGCGCTTGCGGTCATCACGTTCGAGATGTTGACGGGGTCGCATCCCTTCGCCGCGGCGGCGGTCGGTCTGCACGCCGCGGTGCCCGCGGCTTCCGTGGACCTTCCCAAGGAATGCCGGCCGTTCTTCTCGCGCGCGCTGGCGATCGATCGTGCCGCGCGGCCACAATCGCCCGCCGAATTCCTCGACGGGTTCGAGGAGAGCCTTTTCAGCAGAGACCGCAATGCAAAATGCAAAATGCAAAATGTAGAATGTGAAATGTAGAATGTTCGGGCGCATTAATGCATTCCGCATTGTGCATTTCGCAGGTTCGCCTGATGGCTGACGGCGGATTCCCGGCGGCGCGCGCGGGGCGATTCGCCACGACCAGGTGGAGTCTCGTCCTCGCGGCGGGAGCGCAGGCCGACGATCGCTCCGCGGAAGCCTTATCGAGCTTGTGCGAGTTGTACTGGTATCCGGTCTACGCGTTCATTCGCCGGCAGGGCTACGGCGCGCCTGAATCAGCCGATCTCGCGCAGGAGTTCTTCCTGCGCGTCCTGGAAAAGAATTACTTCCACGCGGCCGATCCGTCGCGCGGGCGCTTCCGCGCGTTTCTCTGCGCGTCGGTGCGCCATTTTCTGTCGAACGAGCGCGATCGGGCGCGCACGTTGAAGCGGGGAGGGTCCCGGCCGCCGATCTCGCTGGACGTCGAGACGGCCGAAGGACGCTATCAGCTCGAGCCGCATGACGATGTCACGCCCGAGAGGCTGTTCGATCGCCGGTGGGCGCTCATCCTGCTCGATCGGGCGCTGACCCGGGTGCGGCACGAGTACGCAGCCGGCGGAAAGGGCGAGCTGTTCGACCATCTCAAAGGATTTCTGACGGGCGACACCGCCGATCTTCCATACCGCGAGGTGGCGAAGGCGATGAGCACGAGCGAAGGCGCGGTCAAGGTCGCCGTGCACCGGCTTCGCCGCCATTTTCGCGACGCGCTCGTCGAGCAGATCGCCGAGACGGTCTCGGATCCCAAGGACATCAGTGCCGAGATCGCGTATTTGATGCACGCTGTCTCATGACGGTCTCTCTCGTTTGTCCCCAATGCGGTCGCGCGCGCACGGCCGATCCGGCCTTGCACGGTTTATGTCCCGCGTGTCTCCTCGCGGCGGTTGCGTCGTCCGACGATGACGACCGGGAATGTCCCTATGAGGTGTTGGCGCCCATCGAGGAGGACGCCCTGGGCGTGACGTATCTGGCGCAGTGGAAAAGGGCTCCGGTCCCCGTTTTCGCGGCGCTCAAAGTGGTCCGGGCTGCTGATGGACCGGCGATCCTCTCGCGATTCCACCAGTGGCAGCCGGCGCTGGCGCGCTTGCACCACCCGGGTGCGGCGAAGGTGATCGATGCGGGCCTGACGATGGACGGTTCGGTATACATCGCCAGTCAATACGTCGCCGGATCGCCGCTGTTCGAGATGTTGTCGCGGCAGTCGTTCGGGCGCGGCGATCGCGTGGAGATTGCCAGGCAGCTGACGGAGGCCGTCGGCGCGGCACACGTCGCCGGTGTGGTGCACCTGCAGCTCGACGCCTCGAAGGTCAAGGTCTCCACGGCCGGCGGACTTCACGCGTCGATCGTCAGCTTCGGCCTCGGCGCGATCGCCGAGGGCCGCGTCGGCGGGCCCGACATCGACCGGCTGGCGCTGGAACACCTCATTCGGCGCCTGGATCTGTAACCTTCCGCTTCCTCCGCTTCAGATCGCCAGTAGAACAAGACGCGCTGCGACAGATTCTTGTCAAAAGAATGTCTTCAAGGCGTTTGTTCTACAGGAGGTACACCATGCGCCGACTCTTGCCGATCGCGGCATTCATGATTGTGGCGGCTGCCGGACGGCTCGCGGCTGCGCCGCCGCCCGATGCGCAATCGTCGCGGCCCATCGTCGACCTGCGGATCCCCGGTGGGGCGGAGACCCAGCAACTGACCCTCACGGATGGATCGCGGCTCTACGGGACCGTCGAGTCGATCGAGCACGATGCGATCGTGTTTCGCACGCTCGGCGGCGTCGCGCTCACCGTCGCGCGGGCCGACATCGCGGACCTGCGAGTCGTGCGGGGACGCCTGGTCAGGGGCGAATTCCAGCCGCTCGATCCCCACAATACGCGGCTGTTTTTCGCCCCGACGGCGCGATCGCTCAAACGGGGCGAAGGGTATCTCGGCGTGTACGAGATCTTCCTCCCATTCGTCCAGATCGGCGTCACGGATCGATTCTCGATCGGCGGCGGCACGCCGCTGATCTTCTTCGCGAGCGACTTTCATCCGCTCTGGATCACGCCGAAGCTGCAGCTCGTCGCGCGTGACAGGGCGCAGGCGGCCATCGGCGTGATTCACATCACCGGCATGGGTCGTGAACATGATGCCGGCATCGCGTACGAGGTCACGACCATCGGCCATCCGGAGCAGTCCGCGTCAATTGGGCTCGGCTACGCGTATAGCGGCACCCATCGCGCCGCTATCGTGATGGTCGGCGGCGAGGCCCGCACGGGCCGCCACGTGAAATGGATGACCGAGAACTGGTTCTGGTCAGGCGGCGGCAACGGGTTCGTGAGCGGCGGGGTGCGCTTCATCGGCGAGCGGTTGTCGGCCGACATCGCGTTGATGGTTCCCCTCGTCAAGGGAACCACGCCGGTGCCGCTCGTCAGCTTCGCGTGGCATTTCTGAGCTGAGTTAAACTTGTCCCATGGCTCGCCGTGTCCACGTGTCAAGGTTCGCGTTGCTGCTCGCCGTGCTGGCCTCCAGCTTCCGGAAAAGGCGAGGGCACCATCACTGGCGCCGTCCAGCCGTCCGACCTGACTGACGGTGTGTGGGACTTCGGGTCGGGCGACGGCGAGATTTTCACCGTGATTCGCGATGGGTTGTCAGGGAAGGACATGGGTGGCTACGCCGAACGGCTGAAAGAGACCGTCATGTGGAATGTCGTGAACTTCATCCGCACGCTCGGGCGCCCGAAGTAGCACCAAGCACCGAGCACCGAGATGAAATACGACTGGACGATCGACGAAATCGACGAGATTTACCAGACGCCGCTTCTGAGCCTGCTGTTTCGCGCGCAGCAGATGGCGCGCGAGTTTCATCGGCCCGATCAGGTGCAGACGTGCCGGCTCGTGTCGATCAAGACGGGCGGCTGCCCGGAAGACTGCGGCTACTGCCCGCAGAGCGCGCATTACGATGCGCCTGTTGAGCGCCAGGGCCTGATGGATGTCGACGAGGTCGTGGCCCGTGCGCGGCGCGCCGCCAGCGACGGGGTCACACGCATGTGCATGGGCGCCGCGTGGCGCGACGCGCCGGAAGGACCGGAGTTCGACACCGTGCTGCGCATGGTGCGCGGCGTGGCGGATGTGGGTCTCGAGGTCTGCTGCACGCTCGGCATGCTCACCGACGATCAGGCGCGCCGGCTCAAGGAGGCGGGGCTCACCGCCTACAACCACAACCTCGATACGTCGCCGGAGTTCTACGGCACCATCATCACGACGCGCGTCTACGATGAACGGCTGCGCACGCTAGGGGCATTACGGCAGGCCGGCATTTCCGTCTGTTGCGGCGGCATCGTCGGCCTCGGCGAGTCCGAACGCGATCGGATCCGGCTGCTCCAGCAACTGGCCACGCAGACGCCGCACCCCGAGAGCGTGCCGATCAATCTGCTCGTGCGGGTCGCCGGCACGCCGCTCGCCGAGATGCCCACGCTCGATCCGCTGGTTCTCGTGCGGATGCTCGCGACCGCGCGGATCCTTATGCCCGCGTCGATGGTCCGGATCGCGGCCGGCCGCGATCAATTGACGCGCGAAGCGGTGATCTTGTGCTTCATGGCCGGCGCGAACTCGATTTTCGTCGGCGACAAGCTGCTCACAACCCCCAACCCGGCGCCGGACGAAGACGCCGCCCTCCTCGCCGCCCTCGGCCTCACGCCGATGGCCGCCCAACCGGCGCGATCGCAGGTCTGACCCCTTCTACCGTCATGGAATCGCGGCGACGCCAATCGCTTCTGGGTCCGTGTGCATTGGAACTGTTGATTATTGCGCCTGAAAGGGCATAGGCTTTCCCAGCCATGCAGAGGGGTCCCCGCTCGCTGCTCTTGATCGTCTAGGGAAACGCGATGACGATTGACGAACGGACTTCTGGCGGTGTCACCATCCTGGATGTGCGAGGGCGCATCACCATTGAGGTTGTCGGGGACATGCTGCTCGCCAACAGAGTGCGCGAGCTTGTGAAGCAGGGACACACGCAGGTCGTGTTGAACCTGGAAGATGTCCCGTACGTCGATTCCACGGGGCTGAGCAACATCGTGAAGGCGTACGTCACGGCGACGCGTCAGGCCGGCGCCCTCAAGCTGCTCAATCCCAATCGCCATGTCCGCGAGTTGTTGACGGTCACGAAACTCTCGACCGTCCTCGACGTCTACGATTCCGAGGCCGACGCGGTCGCGAGTTGTAAACCGAGTGCGTCGATCTAAGAGCGACTCGTGCACCTGACCCCGCGTGAAATCGACAAACTGCTGATTTTTTCCGCCGGCGAGCTCGCACGGAAGCGGCGGGTCCGCGGTTTGAAGCTCAATCATCCCGAAGCCGTCGCCCTCATCACGTCCGACATCCTCGAGCTGATTCGCGACGGCAAATCGGTGGCCGAAATCATGAGCCTCGGTTCCACCATCCTCAGCGCCGAGGCGGTGATGGAGGGCGTGCCCGAGATGATCGGCGAGATCCAGGTCGAAGGCACGTTCCCGGACGGCACGAAGCTCGTCACGATTCACAATCCCATCCGATGAGGGCGTATGGTCCCTGGCGAATATTTCCTCTTGGATACGCCGATTGAGGCGAACGCCGGTCGCGCCACGCGCCGCCTCGATGTCACCAATCGAGGCGATCGCCCCGTGCAGGTCGGTTCACACTGTCATTTCTTCGAAGTGAACCGCTACCTGGCATTCGATCGCGCGGCCGCGTACGGGATGCGGTTGAACGTCGCCGCCGGGACCGCCGTCCGCTTCGAGCCGGGCGACACGCGTGAAGTGGAGCTGGTCGCCCTCGGCGGCCGCCGCGAAGTTTTCGGCCTCAACGGCCTTGTCAACGGGCCGCTGGATGACGAGACGACGCGTACGCGCGCGCTCGAAGCCGTGCGAGCGTTCATCGCCCGTCCAGAACCTTGAGCAGGATCGAAATGCAACCACGAAAGCACGAAGACATGAAGAAGACCAATTGTTCGTTTTCGTGTTTTCGCGTCTTCGTGGTTGCATTTGAACGAACGGCGAGCACCTCGACATGAAGATCGATCGCCGCACCTACGCCGATCACTATGGCCCGACGACCGGCGATCGGGTCCGGCTGGCCGACACCGATCTCATCATCCAGATCGATCGAGACTGGACTGTCTACGGCGACGAGGCGAAGTTCGGCGGCGGCAAGGTGATTCGCGACGGCATGGGCCAGTCTCCGGCGGGAAGCCGCGCGTCCGGGTCGCCCGATCTGGTCATCACCTCAGTCATCGTTCTCGACAGCACCGGCATCTACAAAGCGGACGTGGGCGTCCGCGACGGCCGCATCTCAGCCCTCGGCAAGTCGGGAAACCCGGGCATCATGGACGGGGTGACGGACGGACTGGAAATCGGCGCGTCGACGGAAATCCTCGCGGGCGAAGGGCACATCCTCACGGCCGGCGCCATCGATTCGCACGTCCACTTCATCTCGCCGACGCAGATTCCCGACGCCTTCCATTCGGGCATTACCACGCTGATCGGCGGCGGAACGGGACCGGCCACCGGCACGAAAGCGACGACGTGCACGCCGGGCGCGTGGCACATCCGCCGGATGTACGAGGCGGTCGAGGCGTTCCCGCTCAACTTCGGGTTTCTCGGCAAAGGCAACGGCTCCGATCCGGTCGCGTTGCGCGAGCAGATCCGCGCCGGCGCGCTCGGGCTGAAGCTCCACGAGGACTGGGGATCGACGCCCTCCGCCATCGATTGCTGTCTCGCCGTGGCCGACGAGCTCGACGTGCAGGTGGCCATCCACACCGACACGCTGAATGAAACGGGGTTCGTGGAGGATACGATTCGCGCGATCGCGGGACGCACGATCCACACCTATCACACCGAAGGCGCGGGCGGCGGCCACGCGCCCGACATCATCCGGTTGTGCGGCGAACCGAACGTCCTGCCTTCGTCGACGAACCCGACGATGCCGTTCACGCGCAACACGCTCGACGAGCATCTCGACATGCTGATGGTGTGCCACCACCTGTCGCCGAGCGTGCCCGAGGACGTCGCGTTCGCCGACTCGCGCATTCGCCCGGAGACGATTGCGGCGGAGGACATCCTCCATGACATCGGCGCCTTCAGCATGATGTCCTCCGACTCGCAGGCGATGGGGCGCATCGGTGAAGTCATCTGCCGCACGTGGCAGACCGCCGACAAGATGAAGCGCCAGCGCGGCGCGCTGCCTGGTGAGTCGTCCGGCAACGACAACCTGCGCGTGAGGCGGTACGTCGCGAAGTACACGATCAACCCGGCCATCACGCACGGCATCGCCACCCACGTCGGATCGATTGCGGTGGGCAAGATCGCCGATCTCGTGCTCTGGAAGCCGGCGTTTTTCGGTGTGAAGCCGGAGGTGATCGTCAAAGGCGGGTTCATCGCGGGCGCGATGATGGGCGACGGCAACGCCTCGATTCCGACGCCGCAGCCGGTCATCGCGCGATCGATGTTCGGCGCCTACGGCGGCGCCCTTCAGTCGTGCAGCGTGCACTTCGTCAGCCAGGCCGGAGTCGACGGCGGAAGCCTGGCGGGCTTGGCGCGGCCGCTGGCGGCCGTGCGGGGCTGCCGAACGCTCGGCAAGAAAGATCTGGTGATGAACGACGCGCTCCCGAAAATCGATGTCGATCCCGAGTCGTACGAAGTCAGAGCCGACGGCGAGCTGCTCCGCTGCGATCCGGCTGACGTCCTCCCGCTCGCGCAGCGATATTTTCTATTTTGATGTTCAAGACATTGCCGGTTGCCGAAGCGGTCTATCGCGAGGAGTCGCTGCCCGCCTCGGCGCGGGAGTACGCGCGAGACACGATCACGCTCGGATGGGAGGAGCGGCTGAAGACGCGGGGGCGCCGCCGTTCCGACGGAGGCCTCGATCTCGGCGTATCGCTGCCGCGCGGAACGGTGTTGCGGGCGGGCGACCGCCTCGTGATCGAATCGTTGCGCGCGATCGTCGAAGTGGTCGAACGGCTCGAGCCAGCGTTCATCATCGAGCCGCGGGGCACGTCGGAATGGGGCCTGTTTGCCTATTACATCGGCAACGGACACCAGCCGTTGATGATCACTGAGCGGGCGCTGGTCTGTCCGGACGTGCCCGGTGTCGCGATGCTGCTCGAGTATCACAAGATCCCGTACGTGCGCGCCGATGTGGCGTTCACGCCAGCCGCACAATCTGGACATCTGGTCATCTAGTTATCTGGTCATTTACCAAATTGAACAATCAATAACCAGATAACCAAATGACCAGATAACCAAATTCGAGGAGTCAGATGCTTGTCTCCCTGCTGCACCTCTGCGACTCCCTCTTTCCGATCGGATCCTTTGCGTACTCCGAAGGGTTGGAGTCGGCGACGAGCGCGGGGCTGGTCACGAGCGTCGCCGATCTGGGTGACTGGCTCGACGTCTGCCTCGATGAAGGGATCGGACGAGCGGATGGTCCGGCGATCGTCATCGCCTGGTCGGCTTTTCACGACGGCGACTGGGATGGATTCACCGCGGTCGACGAAGAGCTGACGGCGCTGAGGCCCTCGTCGACGATGCGGGCAGCCAACCGATCGATGGGGCTGCGGTTGCTCAAGACGTGGCAGGCGATTCATCCAGACGTGCGTCTCGAGCAGGCGATGGCCCGTGCGGGCCGCAAGACTTCCGGACCGACGCTGCCGGTCGCGTTCGCGGCCGTGAGCGTGTGCGCGGGTATCGATCGGCGTGACGCGCTCGCCGGCTACGCGTACACGCGGCTCGCGGCGACCGTGTCCGCGGCCATGCGTCTCATCGCGCTCGGCCAGACCGACGCGCACCTGCTCCTGAGCCGTGTGCTCGACCGCGTGCCCGCCACGGTCGACGACGCGATCGCCCGCAACGGCCCGATCGAATCGTTCGCGCCGGCGCTGGACATCGCGCAGATGACGCAGCAGTACGTGCATTCGCGGCTGTTTCGATCATGAGCACGGTACAAACACAAGGATCGCAAAGGACACAAAGGTCACAAAGGACACCACGGAGAGTACCTGACGTGTTCTGCCTTGGTGTCCGTGGTGTCCTTTGTGGTGATGAGATCTGACCTGAAGATGAAACCGACCCGCATCGGCATCGGCGGACCCGTGGGATCGGGCAAGACGGCCTTGGTCGATGCGCTCTGCAAGCGGATGCGCGGCGACTACCGACTCGGCGTCATCACCAACGACATCTTCACGCGCGAAGACATGGAATTCCTTGTGCGAAGCGAGGCGCTGGCGGCCGATCGCATCATCGGCGTGCAGACCGGGGGATGCCCGCACACCGCCATTCGAGAAGACGCGTCGATGAACCTCGACGCACTGGACGAGCTGACCGCCCGCTTCCCCGACCTCGACATCGTGTTCCTTGAGAGCGGGGGAGACAATCTGGCCGCGAGCTTCAGCCCGGAGCTGGTGGACGCCGCGATCTACGTGATTGACGTGTCCGGCGGCGACAAGATTCCGCGGAAGGGCGGGCCGGGCGTCACCCGATCCGATCTGCTGGTCATCAACAAGATCGATCTCGCCGATCGCGTCGGCGCGGACCTCGACGTGATGGCGCGCGATGCCAAACGGATGCGGGGCGAGCGGCCGTTCGTGTTCACGAACCTGAAGCAGGGCGACGGCCTCGAGGACGTGGTGAGGTGGATTCGACGGGAGATTCTTTTCGATGAGATCGGGTAAGTGGGTAACCCGATTACCCGATGCCCTCGCGGAGCCTCGCGATCAACGCTCGGCGTCCGCGATTGGCCGACGGGCACGCCTGGAGCTCGTGTTCGGCTGCCGGCGTGGGCGAACCGTCCTGACGCACGCGTACGCCGAGCCCCCGTTTCGCGTCGGGCGCAGCCTCGACGCCGGGTCGTACGCGTACGTGATCCTCATCTGCTCCGGACCGGGGATCTTTGGCGGCGACGTGCTCGACCAGCGTGTGCACGTGGAACGCGGCGCGCGGGTGCTGCTCGTCTCCCAGGCGGCGCTGCAAGTCCATCCCACGGCCGCGGTCCACGCCGCGATCATTCAATCCCGCTTCCAGGTCGAATCGGGCGGCGAGCTCGACTGCTTCTGGGATCCGGTGATCCCGTTCGCCGGCGCGCGTCTCAGCCAGCGGATCGAGATCCAGAGTGCGGCCGACAGCCGGCTGTTCTGGAGCGACGCACTGATGGCTGGTCGAACCGGGAGCGGTGAGGTCTGGCGGTTCGACGATCTCAGCCACGAGTTGCGCCTCACCATCGACGGCAGGCTGAAATATCTCGAGCGCTATCGATTGACGCCGCGGTCGCGTCCCGTCGATCGCCGGTGGATGGCCGGCGGTGCGCACTACGTCGGCACGACGCTCGTGCATCACGAGGATGCCAGGACTTCCTGCGCCGAGCGCCTTCACATCCAGCTCGAGGCGATAGACGAAGTGCGCGCCGGCGTCGACTGCCTGGCGCCGAATCTCCTGGTGGGCCGGCTGCTCGCCGCTCGCGGTCCTCAATTTGCGGCGGCGCGTGCGGCGTTCCGAACCGCGTTCGGTCGGCCGATTCTCCGGCGAACCTGACACCTCAACTAGTCGGTTGTAGAATCGCGGTATGACGCGCGCAGGCATGGGCAACACGGCGACTCGGCTCGTCGAGATTGGCCGCCGCTTCTACGCGCGTGGGTGGATGCTCGGCACGAGCGGCAATTTCAGCCTGGTCACGTCGCGTCGGCCGCTTCGCCTGGCGATCACGGCCAGCGCCGCGCACAAGGGCCAGCTTCGTCCGGCCGACATCGTGCAGTGCGACGAGCACGGCGCTCTTGTCGGGCGCCGAAGCCATGTGCGAAGCAAGCCCGACTTCGCTCTCCGAGCGTCGTCGGGCAAGCCGTCAGCGGAGACGCTTCTGCATCTCGAGATCGCGCGACGCCGAGGCGCGGGCGCCATCTTGCACACGCACTCGGTATGGACCACGGTATTGTCCGATCTCCACGCCGCCGACGAGGGCCTCGGCATCGAAGGCTATGAAATGCTCAAAGGCTTGCAGGGCGTTCGGTCGCACGAGCACCGGGAATGGGTTCCGATTATTCAAAACGACCAGAATATGGCGCGGCTCGCAGGCCGCGTGGCCGAGACGCTCGACGAGTTCGCCGATGCGCATGCGTTCATGCTGTGCCGCCACGGGCTGTACACGTGGGGCGACACGCTTGCTGACGCCGAACGGCACGTCGAGATCCTCGAGTTCCTGTTCGAGACCATCGGCCGTACATTGGAGATGGGTCAGGTGGGCCAGCTAGGTCAGGTAGGTCGGGTCAGACCCGCCAGACCTTAATATTAGGTGGGAGGACCGTCATGGCACTCGTGAGAATCCCCGACGAAAACCGGACGATCGACGACGTTCGAGCGATCGCGGCGTATCTGGCCGAGCGCGGCGTCGACTACGAGCGATGGACCGGCGGGCCGGACGTCGCGGCCGGCGCGACCTCGGACGAGGTCCTCGCCGCGTACGCCGAGAAGATCAACGAGCTCAAAGCGAAAGGCGGATACACCACCGCCGACGTGGTCGACGTCACGCCCGATACCCCCGGACTCGACGGCATGCTCGCGAAATTCAATTCGGAGCACTGGCACGACGACGACGAAGTCCGCTTCATCGTCGAAGGACGCGGCCTGTTTCACATTCATCCGCCGCAGGGCCCCGTGTTCGTGATCGAAGTCGAAGGTGGCGATCTCATTCGCGTGCCGAAAGGCGCGCATCACTGGTTCGATCTGTGCGCCGAGCGCCGGATCCGTGCCATCCGTCTGTTCCAGGATCCTTCCGGATGGACGCCGCACTACACGGGCAGCGGCGTCGACCGGCGATTCCAGCCAGTGTGCTTCGGACCGAGGTACTTTCCGCCGGCAGCAGGACAAGACGCCTGAGATGAAATCACAAGATGCCCCGAAGCGTTTGTCCTGCCTGTGAGCTTCGGGCTCCGCGCGCACGGCGTCCAGGCGATCGTGCTCGACGTCGAAGGCACGACGACGCCGATCGCGTTCGTGTACGACGTGCTGTTCCCGTTCGCGCGGGCGCATCTCCACGAGTACCTCGAGACCCATCTCGATCGCGCCGATTTCGACGAATCACTTCGCCTTCTGCGCGACGAATGGTCCGACGATGTCGCACGAGGCGAGAAGCCGCCGCCGTGGCCGGCGGCTCGGGGTGGCGAAGGCGCCGCCGCGCCCTACGTCGAATGGCTGATGGACCGCGACCGCAAATCGCGTGGACTGAAGTTGCTGCAAGGACGGATTTGGGAGGACGGCTACCGGGCAGGTCTCCTGAAAGGCGAGGTGTTCTCCGACGTGCCGCCGGCGCTCGCGCGCTGGCGCGAGGCGCACATCGACATCGCGATCTACTCGTCGGGCAGCGAGCTCTCCCAGCGGTTGATTTTCGGCGCCACGCCGCACGGCGACCTGACCCCGTTTATCTCGCGATTCTTCGACACCTCCGTCGGCGCGAAGAGCTCGCCGGAGAGCTACCGCACCATCGCCGCCGACCTCGGATGCCCGGCTGATGGCATGCTGTTTGTGTCGGACGTCACGACGGAGCTCGACGCGGCCCGGTCTGCCCGCTGTCAGGTGCTGTTGTGCGTGCGCCCCGGCAATCGGCCGCAGCCGGGCCATTCATACACGGCGATTTCGAGCTTTGAAGAGATGTAGGGGCCGGTCTCCAAGACCGTCCCTCTTCAAGTCTATTACGGTGTAGAATGCGCGACCATGAAACGAACACTCGTGCTCGCCGCATCAATCGCGATCGTCCTCGGGGTGAGCCTGACGGCTGCGGCTCTGCAAATCACCAGCTCCGCGTTCACTCCCAACGGAAAGATTCCGTCGAAGTACACGTGCGATGGACAGAGCATCAACCCGCCGCTGACCTTCGCGTCCATTCCGCCGAAGACGCAGAGTCTCGTCCTCATCGTGGACGACCCCGACGTGCCCAAGAATCTGATGCCGTCCGGCGTCTTCGATCACTGGCTCATCTGGGATCTGCCGGCCGACGGCAAGGGCATCGCGGAAGCCGCGCCGGAAGCGAAGAGTGGCATCAACGGGACCGGGCAGGCCGGGTACATCGGCCCATGTCCGCCGGACCGCGAGCATCGGTATTTCTTCAAGCTGTACGCGCTCAATGCGAAGTTAACCGGCGCGAAGGTCGCGAACAAGAACGATCTCGAGACAGCGATGAAGGGACACATCCTCGAACAGGCAGAGTTGATCGGAAGGTACGAGCGCACGAGCAAATAACGGAAGCGCCTGCGGCCATCAGCGTCAGTTCGCGCTGGGGTGAGGCCCCAGCACCAGTGAAGAAAAGAAGGTTCAGATGATCAAGCAGTTGTTCGTTGTAGCCGCAGCTCTATCGGTCGCGTCGATACCGATCGCGGGCAAGCCCGGCTTCGCCCAGACTTCGGCGGGCAAGCAGGGATCCTCTGCGTCCTCAGCTCCCTCCGCGTCCTCGTCGAAGAAGTACGTCCCCCCGAAGACGCCGTGGGGCGATCCGGACCTGTCCGGAAACTATACCAACAAGTACGAGCAGGGCACGCCGTTCGAGCGACCCGCAGAGTTCGAAGGGAAGCGCATCGAAGACATTCAAGGCCAGGAGCTGGCCGAGATCGTGAAACAGCGCCAGCAGCAGGCCATCGAACGGGCGCCGTTCCTCTCCGGCGATCCCACCGGCAAGATCGCCGGCCCGATGGAATTTCGCGACATCTACGAGATCGCCAAAGCCGGTCGACCCTGGTTTGTCACAGAGCCCACTGACGGCAAGATTCCTCCCATGACGCCGGAAGCCCAGAAGCGCATCGCGGCGCGTCCGCGGACCGGCAGCAGCTTCAGCAACGGCGTCTACGACAGCTACGAGAGCTTCAGCCTCTACGACCGCTGCATCACGCGCGGCTATCCCAGCTCGATGCTGCCGGCCATTTACGGCGACTCGTATCAGATCGTCCAGGGACAAGGCTACGTCGCGATCCGCATCGAGATGATTCACGAGACGCGCGTCATCCCGCTCGACAATCGTCCGCACGTCAGCAAGGGCATCGCGCTCGACATGGGCGATCCCCGCGGCCATTGGGAAGGCAACTCACTCGTCGTCGAGACCACCAACTTCCGTGATCGCACCATCTACCGCAACGGCAACCCCGAGAAGATGCGCCTCCTCGAACGGTTCACGCGCACCGCGCCCGATACGGTTGAATGGTCGGTGACCGTCGACGATCCGACGACGTGGATGCGCCCGTGGACATTTTCGATGCCGCTGACGATGAACGACAGCGAGCCGGTGTATGAGTACGCCTGCCACGAGGGCAACTACGCGCTCCGAAACATGCTCGCCGGATCGCGTGCGGTCGAAAAAGCGGCGGCACAACCGGTCAAATAGGCTCGCCAGAGCCCAAATATCCAATCCATTGCGGCCGACTTCAAGTTTCCGTATCGGCGGCGCGTTTCCGGTCACACGCGTCTCGGGACCGCGAGAATGGCGTTGACTTGACTGTTTATGGTCCCTAGAATCCGCTCCATAAACGTCGAAATAGTGCAAAAAGACTAGCGCACGGGGCAGTTGCGCTGGTCGAGACCGGCAATAAAGGAGAGTGTATGCGCCTGCTAAAGAGGGTGTTATTCGTCCTCACCTGGTTGGTGATTCTCCCGGCGTCGGCGTACGCCCAGGCGTCCATCACGGGCGTCGTGAAGGATGCGTCCGGCGCGGTGCTCCCCGGCGTCACGGTGGAAGCCGCGAGCCCCGCGCTGATTGAAAAGGTTCGCACGGCCGTCACCGATGGCACGGGACAGTACCGGGTCGTCGACCTGCGGGCCGGCACCTACACGGTCACCTTCTCGCTGACCGGCTTCAGCACGGTCAAACGCGAAGGCGTCGAGCTGACGGGATCGTTCACCGCGTCGATTAATGTGGACATGAAGGTCGGCACCCTCACGGAAACGATCACGGTGACCGCTGAATCGCCGATCATCGACACGCAGAGCATCCGGCGACAAACGACGATCTCGGGCGAGGTGATCGCGTCGATGCCGGCCGCGCGTTCGTACGCGGGTGTCATGATGCTCATTCCCGCGACGATTACTCAAGCAGGCGGCAACCTCGATATCCAGGTCACGCCCGGGATGCTCGTGTTCGGCGGCGCGGGTGGCCGCAACAACGAGGCGCGCATCCAGGTGGACGGCCTCAACACCGGCGCGGCGATCAACGGCGCCGGCGTGTCGAGTTACGTGCCCGACATCAGCAACGCGCAGGAAATCTCGACGACGACGTCGGGCGGCCTTGGCGAAGCCGAAGTCGGCGGGCCTTCATTCAGCATCGTGCCCAAGACGGGCGGCAACACGCTCAAGGGCAGCGTGTACGCGTCGAATGTCACCAAGGGAATGGTCGGCGACAACTACACCGACGACTTGAGAGCCCGCGGCCTGACGACGCCAGGCAAGCTCTTCAAGCTGTGGGACTACAACGTTGGCGTCGGCGGCCCGATCAAGCAGGATCGCGTCTGGTTCTTCGTGCAGTTCCGCGACGAAGGCAGCCACCGGACCGTTCCGGGCATGTTCTGGAACGCGAACGCCGGCGACCCGACCAAGTGGCTGTACGCCGCCGACAAGACGCGTCCGGCGGTTCAGGCGGGGAGCTGGAGAAACGGCGCGGGCCGACTCACCGTTCAGCCCACGACGCGCAATAAGTTCAACCTCTTCTGGGACGAGCAGCATCCGTGTCAGGGAGCGGCGTGGCCGGGTTCCGACACCGGCTGCCGTCAGTCGCAGTCGAACGAAGTGATCTGCGGCGCGCCTGGATCCTCCAACCCGTCGTGCAGCGCGACGGCGGCGCCTGAAGTCGGCACTTATCTCAATCCGTACGGACAGCGCGTCCAGCAGGCGACGTGGAACTCGCCGATCAGCAGCCGACTCTTGCTCGAAGCGGGGGCCGGCACCTATCTGAGCCGCTGGGGCGGCAACGAGATGCCCGGCAGCAGTCTCAATAATCTGGTCCGCGTCACGGAGCAGTGCACGGCCGGCTGCGCGGCCAACGGCGGCATTGCGAACCTGATTTACCGGTCGGGCACCTGGCGCGCAAATTGGCAAGGCACGCACTCGTGGCGCGCGTCGGCGTCGTATGTCACCGGGGCCCAGAACATGAAGTTCGGATATCAGGGCGGCTACCTGGTCGATAATTCGGTCACGTACGGAAACAACCAGAATTACTCGATCCGGGTCAATAACGGGATTCCGAATCAGATCACCGAAACCATCGACAAATTCCCGGTGCAGAATCGCGTCCGGTACGATTCGCTGTATGCGCAGGAGCTCTGGACGATGGGCCGCATGACGCTGCAGGGCGCGCTGCGGTACGACCGCGCGTGGAGCTTCTTCCCCGAAGTCACGGTCGGACCGGCGCCGTTCCTCCAGACGGCGGTCACGTATCCCGAAACCGACGGCGTGCACAGCTACAAAGACCTCTCGCCCCGGGGCGGCGTTGCGATAGACATCTTCGGGACCGGCAAGACATCGGTCAAGATCAACGCCGGCAAGTACCTTCAGGCGGCACAGAATGGCGTGAGCTACAGTGCCTCGAGGCCCTCCGGGCGCCTCACCACATTGGTGACGCGGACGTGGACTGACGCCAACGGAAATTTCAAGCCTGATTGCGATCTGCAGAACGTGCTGGTGCAGGACCTCCGGACGGCAGGCGGAGACTTCTGCGCGCAGATCAGCACGCTGAATTTTGGAAAGGACGTGTTCACGAGCAGTCTCGACGAGACGCTCCGTAACGGCTGGGGCGTCCGGCCGGGCGACTGGCAGGTCGGCGTGTCGGTCCAGCAGCAAGTGCTGCCGCGTGTGTCGGTCGAGGTCGGGTACAACCGCAGGTGGTGGCTGAATAATGAGACGGTGGTCGACAACACGACGAACACCGCGGCAGATTTCGGCCAGTTCAGCTTTACCGTACCGAACGATTCGCGGCTGCCGGCCGACGCGCAAGGTCGTGTCATCACGGGCCTCTACAACATCAATCCAGACAAGGCGTCCCAGACCCAGAACCTGACCACGCTCGCCAGCAACTATGGCGGTCAGAGCACGGTGTTCAACGGCGTGCTGCTGAACGTCAGCGCGCGGCCGCGTAACGGGCTGGTCTTTCAGGGTGGCTTTAACACCGGAACGACTCGAAACGATTCGTGCTCGGTGAGAGCGCTGTTGCCGGAAACGGCTGCTGCCAATCCCTGGTGCCTCACCTCGACCGGGTTCGTCACACGGTACACCGGCCTCGCCTCTTACACGGTGCCGAAGATCGACGTCCTGCTGTCTGGAACGTTCCGGAGCGACCAGGGCGGCCAGCTTGCGGCAAACTTCGCGGTGACCAGCGCAGTCGCGCAGGCCAACGGGCTCGGCCGACCGCTGTCGCTCAGCGCACCGAACGTGACGGTGAACCTTGTCGAGCCGGGCACGCTGTATGGCGATCGGGTGAACGAGTTCGACGTTCGCCTGGCGAAGATCCTGAAGTTCGGCCGGACGCGGACCAACGTCGGGTTCGACATCTACAACATCCTGAACTCGGCGGCAGTACTGACGTACAACCAGGCGTTCATTCTGCCCTCGGCGACGAGCCCCAGCGGGAGCTGGTTGACTCCGACCGGGGTTCTGCAACCGCGTTTCTTCAAGTTCAGCGTGCAGGTCGACTTCTAACAGTCGACAGTCGACAGTCGACAGTCGTCAGTCTGGTGGGTCAGGTGGGTTTTCCACCTGGCCTGCCTGACCTCCTACCCCACCAGTTGTCGCGCCCCCGCCTCTCCGCAGACCTTCATCCAATTTCTTGTATCAGCCAAAGGCTCACGCCAGAAATGCCTATATTCTCACTGACCACGCATTGACTTGTTGTGAGTCGCTTTCTACGATCGAAGTTGAAAAACACTACTAGCGGTCAACCAGATCGAGACAGCATCGATATCAGACAGTTCGGTATGTTCTTCACCCTCTAAGGAGCCGAGATGCAATCACTGAAGCGGACGTTGTTCGTGCTTTCGTGGTTAGTGATCCTCCCCGCCTCTGCGTACGCTCAGGTGGCCCTCGCTGGCGTCGTCAAGGATTCATCTGGTGGCGTGCTGCCAGGTGTGACGGTGGAGGCGTCGAGCTCGTCGCTGATTGAGAAGACGCGCTCGGCGGTCACCGATGCGACAGGTCAGTACCGCATCCCAGACCTGACGCCCGGTGTGTACACGCTCAAATTCACCCTTGCCGGGTTCGCGACCATCAACCGTGAAGGCTTGGAGCTGACCGGGGGCGGCGTGACCACCATCAATGCGGACATGCGCGTCGGCGCCGTGTCCGAAACGATTACGGTGACGGGAGAGACGCCGGTCGTCGACATCCAGACCAGCACCAGGCGTCAGGTGGTGCTGACGAGCGCCGTCATCGAAGCGATACCGACCTCCCGCGGCTACGGCAACGTCCTGGCCACGGTTCCCGGCATTCAGGCGACCGGTCTCGACGTCAGTTCCGCCGTGTCGACCAACTTTTTCACCGCGCGCGGAGGCCGCGGCAACGAAGGCACGGTTCAGATCGACGGCATGAACGTTGGTTCGGCATTCAACGGTGGCGGTGTGGCCGGGTTCGGGTACCCGATCGGCGAATCTTCGGAAATCCAGGTCACGATCGCGGGTGGACTCGGCGAGACCGATCGAGGCGGCCCGGCGTTCAACCTGGTCCCTAAGACCGGCGGGAACTCCTTCAGCGGTACCGGATTTCTGAGTCTGGCGGGTAAGTGGTCGCAGGGTGACAATCTCAACGACACGTTGCGCGGTTATGGCCTCACGGATGTTGCCGCATTGATCAAGAACTGGGATACCAATTTCGCCTTGGGTGGTCCGGTCGTGAAGGACCGACTGTGGTTCTTCAACAACGTCAGAAGCTACGGCAATCAACAGGACATTCCGGGCCTTTTTGGCAACAAGAACGCCGGCGACCAAACCAAGTGGACCTACGTGCGTGACGACAGCCTGAAGGCGCGCGCCGCGGCCGCGAAGATGATCGAGGCGATTCGGTTGACAGGACAGGTCACACCCAAGAACAAAGTGGGCTTCTATTTCGACTATCAGAGCGTCTGCAACGGATCCGCGTACCTCAAGGGTGCCGAACAATGCCGCGATCGTGGAGACGACTGGATCGCGCTCGGTAGCGTCGGCGGCGGCTTCTTTGGCGCGTTGGCTCCCGAGTCGGGCAACGTCTGGGATAACCGCGAGAAGATCACGCAATTCTCGTGGTCCTCGCCCGCCTCGAGCAAATTGCTCTTCGAGGCCGGATTCTCCCAGTTCGCCAGCCGGTTCGGCGGCCAAATCCCCGGTGGTGCACTGACCGATTTCATCCCGGTGCAGGAACAGAGCACGTTGGGTGGAGTGCCGGTTGGGAACTTCACCTATCGTGGCTGGTCGTCGGCAGGCTCGAACGAGCAGTTCCACAACGTCTGGCGCGCGTCGGCGACCTACGTGACCGGCGCGCACAGCCTGAAGTTCGGATATCAGGCGGCGTTTCAGGTTCAGAAGAATTTCCAGAACGCCGGCAGTCAGTTGAGCTACGTCTTCAACACCCAGGTGCCGATTCAGTTCACCCTGCGCGACGCTCCGTTTTGGCAGAGCAACCGCACGCGGTTCGACGCGTTCTACGCGCAGGATCAGTGGACCCGAGGCCGGCTGACGTTGCAGGGAGGTCTGCGGTACGAGCATGCATGGAGCTGGTTCCCTGAAGGCGAGAACGGGATCGTCGCCGACAACCAGTTCGGCTCGAAGTTCCTGTTTCCTCGGACCGACGGGGTGACTGGCTATCATGATGTCACGCCGCGAATGGGCGCGGCGTACGACGTGTTCGGCAACGGCAAGACGTCGCTGAAGGTGAATGTGAGCAAGTACCTGCAGGCGGCGAACAACGACGCCCAATACACGATCGCGAACCCGGCCGTGACGTTTCAACAAACGACCAACCGGACCTGGACCGACGTCAACGGCAACCGTCGCGTCGATTGCAATCTGATGAGCAAGGTCGCCGAGAACAATTCGGCCACCGGCGGTGACATCTGTGGAGCGTGGCAGAACTTGAACTTCGGCAACCCGTTCAGCACGACAACGGTGAACCCCGACGTGCTCCATGGATGGGGGATCCGACCGTACGACTGGCAGTTCGGCGTCTCTGTCCAGCAAGAGGTGCTGCCGCGCGTGTCGGTCGACCTGAGCTACAACCGCCGCTGGTTTGGGAACCACTTCTTTACCGACAACCGGGCGATCGGGCCGCAGGACTTCGACACCGCGACGATCAAGGCGCCGACCAATCCGGCCCTGCCGAACGGCGGCGGAAACGACGCGACGTTCGTGACGCGGAACACGCGTTCGGCGCTCGGTGCCACGGACAACTACTACACGTTCGCGAGCGACTACGGCGACACCACGACGTATTGGCATGGTGTCGATTTTTCGATCAATGCCCACACACGAAATGGCATCGTCTTCCAAGGTGGCACCAGCACGGGCCGTGGCGTGCGAGACTACTGCCAAGTCACCGCCAAGCTCCCTGAGCTCTACGTGACGGCTGGCGCCGTTCTCCTCAATCAGCAGGTGGGCGCTTGCGCGGTCACGGAGCCGTGGTTGACCACCTTCCGCAGTTCTGTAACCTACACGATTCCCAAGGCTGACGTGCTCGTGAGCGGGTCAATCCGATCGACGCCGAGCACGCAGCCCTCGACGATCAACACGTTCGTCGCGACGAACGGCGCGTCCACGTCGGCCAACTACAACGTGACCAGCGCGATTCTCCAGCAGTCGTCTCTCGGCCGCGCTTTGGCTCCGGGGCTGGCGTTCCAAACGGTCGATCTCACATTGCCGGGCCAGGTTTATCCGGACCGGGTCAACTCACTCGATCTGCGGCTTGCAAAGATTGTCCGGTTCAGCCGCTATAAGGCCAACGTCGGCTTCGACTTCTACAACCTGTTCAACAGGAACACCGGCACGGCGTTCAACCAGGTCTATGACGTGGCCTCGAACGGTGCCAGCTGGCTGAGACCGACGACAATACTCAATCCGCGGTTTGCGCGGTTCAATGTGACGGTCGACTTCTAAGACGAGTAGAGGCTGGGGGCTGGGAACTTGGGGCTGGAAAAGT
>JAHFUI010000269.1 GCA_023265175.1 Acidobacteriota bacterium | reverse complement strand
GGTAGCTCACCTCGTGGACCGAATGGGCCTGACGCTGACCTGAGGTCCAGAATTCGTTGATCAGGTAACGGATGGGGCCTTCCCACACTTGGACCGAAGGCTGACCGAACTCACTGAAATTTTGGACCAGATCGACGAAAGGCGGCACTGCTCCATCGCTTACGGATTCCGGAACGGCGGAAACCGGCTCGAACAGGGGAAGCGTATTACGAGCCGAGCAGGTCATATTGAACGATTATCGGCTAACAAGTCGGCGTGTGGCGCCGCCGCGAGGACTTGAAGAGCAACAAGTGCAATGAACATGGCTGCCCGCTTCATCGCAACCTGCTCAGCCCCGGCTGCGATCTCGGGTACGTCAAGTTGAGCAAATCGCGTTCCCCAGATGTGCATAGGCAGCAATACCAGGAACAGTAGCCCTTACCGGTTTCCCGGCACCGGCGCCAGCTCGATGGCCGCCAGGCAGAGTCTTGGCTTACCAGCCACCAGCCAACCCGGTACATTGCTTGCGATTGGCTCTTGGCAGTCATGCGACGGTGGGCGTCCATCGGTGTCGCGGTCATTGTCATCCTGCTGCTCGGGATCATCGCCCGACACGACGTGCACGGATTCACGCTGGTGGTCCGCGCCGCCGATCTGCATGGAGTCGTTCGCCGCCTCGCCGACCTCGATACCGTGCCCGTCCGTGAGCGGCTTGTGAGCGTGCCGCTCAGGGACACGTCGATACGCGCCCGCGTGTACGCACCGCTTGGGACTCCTCGTCAGACGGTGCTGCTCGTCTCCGGGCTGCACCCGGCCGGCATCGACGAGCCACGCCTCGTCGCCCTCGCGCGCAGGCTGGCCGAGGCGAACGTCACGGTGGTCACTCCGGAGATCCCGGAGCTGTCGCGTTTCGAGATCACGCCGATCCTGACCGATCGAATCGAAGAAGCTGCGGCATGGCTGGCCACGGAATCAGGCTTGGCGCCGGCCGGCCGAATCGGGCTGATGGGCATCAGCTTCAGCGGCGGGCTGGTTGTCGTGGCCGCGGGACGCCCTTCACTGCGAAATCATCTGCTGTATGTTTTGTCGTTCGGCGGCTACGACGACCTGCGGCGCGTGCTAGAGTACTTCTGCGCGGGAATCGAGCCTGAAGCCGTTCCCCTCGACGGACTGGCATCCGGTGCGACGAAGGCGACACGCCCGCCGCACGATTATGGTGTCGCGGTCGTCCTGCTCAACGTCGCGGATCATGTCGTGCCGCCGGAGCAACTCGCGCCACTCCGCGACGCCGTGCGCCGTTTTCTCTGGGCCTCGTATCTCGACCGAGTCGACAAGCCGCAGGCCGAACGGGAGTTTGCGGCGTTGCGTAACCTCGCGCGAACGCTGCCGGAGCCGGCCGCCACGCTGCTCGGGTTTGTGAACAACCGTGACGTGGCGCACCTTGGGCCGCAGCTCCTGCCGTACATCGGCCTCTACGTCGACCGACCAGCGCTCTCGCCGTCACGATCGCCGGCGCCCTCTGCGCCGGTTTTCCTGCTTCACGGCCGGGACGATAACGTCATTCCAGCCGTTGAATCGCAGTCGCTGGCCGATCGTCTTCACGGTCAGGTCCCGATCCGCCTGCTGCTGACTGACCTGATTTCTCATGTCGAAGCCGACCAGCCCGCGCGGGTCACGGACGTCCTGAAGCTCGCTGGCTTCTGGGGAGATCTCCTCGAACGATGAAGGTCCTCTAGCGGTGACGGATTCTCGGCACCCGACGACGGGAAGTCGCCAAGAAACCGGCTAGCAAGGCGATTGCAGTACCTGAACGATGTCATGGGTAGAAGGAGTGGACCTTTCACCTCACACCGCGGGATATCTCGCAAGCCGATGAAATGGTCGTGGAAGCTGGGTGAAATCTCCGGGATCCCGGTATCCGTCCACGCCACCTTCCTACTGCTGGTCGCTTGGTTCGCAGTCGCGTACTGGTTCGAGGTCGGAAGCGTCGCGCGCGTAGCTTCCGGGGTTGCGTTACTCCTGCTGCTGTTTGGCTGTGTGCTCCTCCACGAGCTCGGTCATGCGCTGACGGCCCAGAGGTTTGGGCTGACCACGCGCGAGATTACGTTGCTGCCGATCGGCGGGATCGCCCGTCTCGAACGGTTACCCGACAACCCGATGCAGAGCCTCTGGGTCACACTCGCCGGCCCCGCCGTCAACATCGCCATCGCCGCTGCGCTGTTCGTGGCGCTGCAGGTCACGGCTCAGTGGCAGCCGCTGAGACACATCAGCCTGACCGACGGGCCCTTCCTCGAGCGATTGATGGTGGTGAACCTCTCACTGGTCGTCTTCAACATGCTGCCCGCATTTCCGATGGACGGTGGCCGCGCGCTGCGTGCGCTGCTCGCGACACGCATGGACGACCGGCGTGCGACGCGCATCGCGGCAAGGCTCGGTCAGGGCATGGCGGTCGTATTTGCCATCATCGGTTGGCTGGCGAATCCGTTCCTCATCCTCATTGCGCTCTTCGTCTGGACCGGCGCGGCGCAGGAAGCGCGAGTGGTTGACATGCGGGCCGCGCTCAGTGGAATAGCTGTCGCGCGCGTGATGATCACAGAGTTCACGACGCTCACGCCTGACGACCCGTTGTCTACGGCGATGGAGCTCGTGCAGCACGGAAGCCAGCACGACTTCCCCGTGACGCGGGACGGACGCCTAGCAGGCGTCCTCACACGTCACGGCCTGCTACGTGGTCTCGCAGAGAGCGGTCCGCAGTCGCGCGTCGCGGATGCCATGGAACGTGACGTGTACATCGTTGACCCGCACGACATGCTCGATGCCGCGCTGGGCCGACTCCATGCAGGCCAGTCCTCCACTGCGCCGGTCGTCCAAGATGGCCGAGTGATAGGCCTGCTCACAGCGGATGCGGTGGCTGAATTCCTCAGCATTCAAGCCGCGCTGGATCACGCGCCTGTGTGAGCCGATAGCACCTCGATCACCCTTTGACACAGACCAGCGGCTCGAGGCGCGCGACTTTTCGCGATAAGCCTGCGCGATCCGCTGCGTCGACCACGGCCGCCACATCTTTGTATGCACCCGGAGCTTCCTCGGCGACACCGCGCGGTGACGGACTTCGAATGAGGATCCCGCGTCCCGCCAATTCCTCAATCACCTGCCGGCCCTGCCACTGCTTGACGGCCGCATGGCGGCTCATGCTTCGACCGGCACCGTGACACGAGGACCCGAACGATCGCGTCAGACCGTCACTGCTTCCCACCAGCACGTAGGACGCCGTGCCCATCGTCCCGCCGATGAGCACGGGCTGGCCGATCGATGCGAACACCGGCGGCAGATCCGGATGACCGGGACCGAGGGCACGCGTCGCGCCTTTGCGGTGCACGAACAATCGCTTCGTCTGACCATCCACCTGGTGCGATTCCACCTTGCAGGTGTTATGAGACACGTCGTAGAGAAGCGTCAGATCGGCACCTGGCGCGATCCCCGCAAACGCCCGTCGCACGAGATGCGTGATGATCTGACGATTCGCGAGCGCGCAGTTGATGGCGGCGCGCATGGCTCCCAGATACGCCTGCCCCAGGGGCGAGTCGATCGGCGCGCACGCGAGCTCGCGATCGGGCAGGTCGATGCCGTAGGTCGACGCCGCGAGCGCCATGCGCTTCAGAAAGTCGGTCCCGATTTGGTGGCCGAGTCCGCGCGATCCGCAGTGAATGCTGATGACGATGTCGCCTTCGCGAAGCTGAAAGGCTGCGGCCACGGTTGCATCGAAGATCTTCACAACCTGCTGCACCTCGAGATAGTGATTGCCCGATCCCAGCGTGCCCATCTCGTCGCGCTGACGGTTCTTCGCGTGGTCGGACACCTCGTGGGGCTTCGCACCCGTCATGCAGCCGTGCTCTTCGATCCGTTCGAGATCGGCGGCGGCGCCGTAGCCTCGGTCCACGGCCCACCGAGCGCCGCCGGTGAGCATCACGTCCATCTCGCCCGCATCGAGATGCAGCCGCCCGACGCTGCCGACGCCTGCCGGGACGCTCCGCGACAATTCGTCGGCCACGCGCTTCTTCAGCGGCTCGACATCCGGCAGCGTCAGCCCGGTGCCGAGCAGACGCACGCCACACGAGATATCGAAGCCGACGCCACCGGCCGACACCACGCCGCCGCGGTCGGCATCGAAGGCCGCGACCCCGCCGATCGGAAACCCGTAGCCCCAGTGCGCGTCCGGCATGGCGTACGAAGCCCGTTCGATGCCTGGCAGCGTGGCTACGTTCGTGACCTGCTCGTACACCTTCGCATCCATGTCTTTCACGAGCGCTTCAGTCGCGTAGAGGATCCCCGGCACGCGCATGTGGGCGTGAGGCTCGATCCACCATTCGACGTCGGACTTGCGAGTCAGCAGCGAGAGGTCCATTTTTACTGCGGGGTCCCTTCCCCGGTCTCGTGCGCCGCGCGTTCGTCTAGACGTCTTGACTGCCAAGACTTGTAGCAAATGAGTCAAGCTTTCACGTCAAGACGGCTAGCCCCCGCGTAGCGGAGCTGTGAGAAACGCGATCTAGCGAGGCGGAGCCCCAGGGGTCTGAGGCGGAGCCGCGCTAGAAGCCTTGACCACGTGAAATCTGAGTACTTGAGTCAAGTTTTGTCGATGACGCGCACAACACCCCCTTTCCCCCGGACGTGGAGCATCTGGGGTGGCATGGGAGAGCGCGTGGTCG
>JAHFUI010000109.1 GCA_023265175.1 Acidobacteriota bacterium | reverse complement strand
TCCAAGTTACGAATCCGCGCGCTAATTTGGACAGCAGTGATGGGAAATATTGGCCAATCCTTGGGAACATGACGGCCGATCGTCTACGGCGTCACGAAAACATAGCGCAGGGGCATCCACGAAGGATACGACTTGTCCGCGAAGCCACGAAATACCGCGAGATGCCTCCCTAAGCCTGAGCGGCACAAATTAACTGTCAATCAATTGATCGAACAAGCGCAAGTACACCGGTTTCCAGCACCTAACCGAAAAGTCCATCTCCACAGTTGCACGCGCTCTGGCTCCCATCCCCTTTCGCAGATCAGGTGAATTGATCAGCATTTCCAACTTTTCCACCCATTCCTCCGTTGTCGTGGCCAACATTCCATTGTCGCCGTCGCGAATAATCTCGGCGTTCACACCGACAGGCGACATGATCGTCGGAATTCCAAGCGCCATATATTGCAATCCCTTGAGACCGCACTTCCCCTTCGCCCACTCATCATCGGGCAATGGCATGATACCAATATCAAATGAAGACAGTTCATTGATTTCATCATCTTTCTTCCAGACTAATCCTCGAATATCAAGTTCTTCATTCACATAAGAGCCATCTCCGATCACTTTGATTTCGATTCTGTCGCCATACTTGCTCTTCAGCTTGCGGAGGAACGGTAATGCAAACCCGAAATGTTTGATTGTTGTGATGCTTCCACTCCATCCAATGCATATTTTTCCCTGTGACTCTGACCTTGCCTGGACAGAATATTCGTCCATGTCAATCGTCGTAGGAACGATCACGATGTTCTTGTTGTGCCGACGCGCGTAGTCCGATAAGTATTGGTTTCCTGCTATAACAAGATCGCTCATCGCAATCAACTCTGCAGTTTTCCCAGGATTCTTCAACCAGCCAAAACGTCTGTTGCCTTCTGACACATCCAGGTTCCAAATGGCGTCGTCGAAATCGAACACCAGTTTCGCTCCTGACCGCTTGAATCGTCGCTCGAAGAATGTCGAACCCGTCATGAAAGCTTCACGCTGCACAAAGATGATGTCATACTCTGAACTTCTCCATACATCTTTCCAGCGCTTCCAATAACTTTTGATGAGAATGAACAGTTTTGTGCGAATATTTCCAGGCGAATAGAACTTCTTGTCGTCATTCTCCGAAATGAGCCATGAGAAATCGTACCCAAACCCATTCTCTTTGAGAAAACCAAGATATTGCTCAAAACGAAACCGCTGGCTCGGAGAACGATCAGGGCGATGTGCTGCGACAAAGAGGATTCTCTTCCGCTTCATGCTCGCGCGTTAATCCTCCAGCCAAACAGGGGGAATGTTTTTGAGGATTTCCACCTCGCCAAATTGTTTGCTCTTGCGAACCCCGGCTTTTTTCGCCCAGTCCGCCATACGGCTCAATCCTTCTGGAAGCGAAGTCAATGGATATTCGCCAAGTATATGTTTCACTTTCGCATGATCAGCGTGCGCATGCACAACCTCGTTGCGTGCTTCAAGGTGACGAATTTCGCCTTTGATGCCCATGGCCTTCATCGTTAGCGCGGCAAGGTCGTTCACGGAGTAATCCATGTCGGCTCCAATGTTAAAAACCTGGTTGTACGCTGATGGCGTGAATGCTGAATTCACCAGAGATGGAACGATATCTCCGATGTAACTGAATGCACGCGTCTGCTTTCCATCACCAAACACGGTGAGAGGTTGTCCCTGCATAAGCTGGTTCATGAAAATACCCACCACATTGCGATAACGATCGCCGATGTTTTGGTACTCTCCGTATACATTATGCGGACGGAATATCACATAATTAAGGCCGAACATTTCGTGTGTTACACGGAGATCCTGCTCAACGGCAAGCTTCGCAATACCATAGGGATCTTCGGGCACTGGAACCATGTCTTCACGCATAGGTGGTGTCAAAGCACCGTAAACCGCGATAGACGATGTAAACACGAAACATTGTGTTGTGTATTTCACTGCCGCGTTGATAAGATTCACGCTTCCAATAAGATTGTTCGTGTAATTGAATCGCTTTATGAAGTGGCTCAATCCTTCTGCCGCATATGCGGCCAAGTGGTATACGTAATCAAAGCGGTGTCTCACGAAAAGCGCCTCAATCAACCCGGGATCAGTCACGGAACCATTCGCAAACGTTGCGGAAGCATGAATGTTTTCTTCAAATCCTCCGGACAAATCGTCGAGCACCACGACCTTGTGTCCCTGACGGACAAGCTCTGCCACAATGTGCGCCCCGATAAAGCCAGCTCCTCCAGTAACTAATGATGTTGGCATAAAAGGGAAATAGTTGCTCCAAAACGTTTGTGAACACGAACCAGGTTCGCTGCTACAGCCGCCGGCGCTGACAACTGTTTCCTTTTCGCATAGTGCCTGCTTGGCGTCGAGGTTGTTGAGGCCGGGCCTGGAATACCGCCGGCTCCAGAGGAACTCGAACAGCCGTCGCCGCAACGCCCCGAGCGCACGCCTCGCGCCACGTCACGTCACGCTCAGCGTCGCGGCGCGCCGGACGACCGCGCCTCGAAATCGTAGCCGCTCCGCCGCTGGATCGCGTCGACGATGGCCAGCACCGCCCGCGCCGCCTCGAGACCGGCCGCGGGCCGACGGCCGATCCGGATGTCGTCGAGGAACTCCGTGAACTCCAGGTCCCATGACCGATCGGCTCCGGGATACTCCCAGATTGTGGTCTCCGGGGGCCCCATCTCGGGAAGCATACGGTAATAGGCGAGCCGCTCCAGGCCGTAGCTGCCGCCGAGCCCTTCGAGATGCAGTTTGCCCGTACGTCCATAGAGCTCGAAGGAAAACAGGTTCTTCCATTCCGTGCAGCTCACATGCAGCCACGCGGTCTGGTCCGACGCCGTGCGCAGCATCAGGAACGCGTTGTCGTCAACCGGCATCTGCCAGAAGTACGTGTGGGCAAATCCATCGACGTGGACGAACTCGCCGAGAAACCACCGCGCCAGATCAATGAGATGCACGCCCTGGTCGATCAGCTCGCCGCCGCCGGACACCTGCGGGTTCGCGCGCCACTCCCGCTCGTATCCGACACGGCCGCCGTGGCCGTAGCGGCCGCGAACGAACATCATCTCGCCGAGCACGCCCGATTCGAACAGATCGCGAGCCTTGCGCAGCGCCGGGTGATACCGGTGGTTGAACCCGACCCGGACGAGCGAACGACTCCCCTGCGCGGCTTCAAGGACACCATCGATCTCCTTGAGAGAGCGCGCGGCAGGTTTTTCGACGAGCACATGCTTGCCGGCGTGCACGGCCGCGCGTGTGACCTCCGCGAGCGCGTCGTTCGTGGTGGCGACGACGACGATGCCGACATCAGCGCGCGTCACGGCGTCCCGCCAGTCCGCCACGACCACCACCCCGGGGGCCGTGCGCGCCAGGGCCTCCGCCCGGACAACGTCCGTGTCAACGCAACAGACCAGCCGCGCCGGGCCCAGCGCCCGCGCGCGCTTCTGGCCGATCAGCCCGCAGCCCACAATAGCAATGCCCGCGACACCGGCGGTCATCGTTCCCCCCACGTGAGTCTGCGATCCTTGGGCGCAATCCGGCGCAGCGTATAAACGTCGGTCCCCTGCAGATCGGCGCGGTGTTCGGCAAGCGATTCCCAGGGGTCCCAGACCGCGGACAGCAACCGGCCGGTAATCCCATCGCTCTCCGGCGAGCCGAGAAACACGGCAAGCGCGGCGCCGCGCTCGAGCGGCGTGCCGTCCGATTTCTTGAGCGCGACCATCTTGTCGTAAAACGCCTGCCCGACCTGCGCGGGGTCACTGGCCAGTAACTGATCGAGCAACCGCGTCTTCAACGCGCCAGGCGCGATCGCGTTGACGTCGATCCCCCAGTCGCGCGTCTCCTCCGCAAGGCTTTCGGCGAAGCGCACGACGGCGACCTTCGACGCCGCGTAGGCGGTGACGTTCGGCATCGGCTGCGTCGCGCCTCCACCAGACAGTTGCACGATCTTCCCGTACCGTTGCGCTTTGAAGTGCGCGACGATCGCGCGGCAGCACAGCACCGATCCGATCAGGTTGATCTCGATCGCGCGGACCCATTCCGCCCAGTCGACCTCCTCGATCGGGCCCATGGGTCCGTACACGCCGGCGTTGTTCACGAGCACGTGAACCTGCGAGAACGTCTTCAGGGCGCCGTCCACGAGGTGCCGCACATCGTCGACACGGGACACATCGGCCGGAATCGCTTCGACGCGCTGACCGGGTCCCGCACGTTCTATGAGGTCGCGCTGCACCTGCTCGAGCAGGACGCCGTCGCGGGCGCAGACGCAGACACTCGCGCCCGCGTCGACGTACGCTTCGGCGATCGCCCTGCCGAGCCCCTGGCTCGCGCCGGTGATGATGGCGTTCCGCCCTGTCAGCGGTGCGTTCACTTGGCTCCCTGTCCGACCGTCACGTAACGGATGCGTGCATCGCACCCCAGCGAGGCGGCGAGGAATCGGCCGGGATCGAGTACGCACGGGCGCTGCATGACGGCCACCACGTCGGAAGGATCGACTGACCGGTAGTCCGGCCATGCCGTCGCCACGACGAGCGCAGAAGCCCCGGTCACGGCATCGAGGGCGGTCGGCGCCAACTCGATCTCCCCGACCAGATCCGGCGGGAGCGCCTTGACCGCCGGGTCGTGCGCGCACACGATGGCGCCTTGCTCGTGCAGTCGTCGGCAGAGCTCGACGGCGCTCGACCGGCGCAGGGTGTTGGTGCCAGGCTTGTAAGTGAGGCCCCAGACGGCAATTCGCTGTCCCCGCAGCTCGCCCAATTCCAAGTGCAAACGCTGGGCGGCCCACTGCTTGTGGGCCTCGTTGCTCTCTCGAGCCGACGACAGCAGGCGAGCGGGCCGCTGGTAGCGATCCCCGATCTCGGTCAGGAACACGAGATCCCGGGCGAGCGTCCCGCCGGCGAACGCGGCGCCGGGCGACAGGTAGGCCCGGGCCCCGATCCGCGGCTCCGACTTCAACCCACGCTCGACCTCTTTGGCGTCGGCGCCCGTCACCTCGCACAGCGTGGCGACTTCGTTCGCAAACGCGATGCTCGTCGCCAGAAACGCATTGAGGGCATGCTTGGTCATCTCGGCTGACTCGACCGAGACCCACTCGACGCGGCGGGTAAACGGTGCAAGCAGCGCGCTCACTCGCGGCCGATCGGCGTCATGCCGCAGCCCGACGACGACACGATCGGGCTGCTGGAACGCGGCGAGCGCCTTGCCCAGCCGCAAATTCTCCGGCGAGTACCCGAAGGTCACCCCGGCATCCGGACGAGCCCCGAAAAACATCCGCTCCAAGCGGGCGGTCGTCCCGACCGGCAGCTGCGACGACACCAGCACCAGCGCGCCAGCGCGCACGGCGGGAAACACCCGCGCCACCTGCTCGACGACGAACTCCACATCGGCGCAATCGTCATCGTCCACCGGCGTGTCGTAAGTAATCCACACGACATCGCAGTCAGAGACGCCGCCCGGATCCCCCGTGAACGCCAAACGCCCGGCCTTCGTACCGGCGGCGATCGTCTCGTCGAGGCCAGGCTCGAAGACCGGCGCGCGCCCGGCGCGAAGGCCACGGAGCGTGCCGGCATCGACATCGACGCCGACCACGTCGTGTCCGCCGGCCACGAGGCTCGCGGCCGTGACGCAGCCGAGATGCCACAATCCGACGACCGCCACCTTCACCGGGGAGCGTTCTGCAGCCACAGGTTCGCCTGCAGGTATTCGAGGGTCCTGACCACGCCCTCCTGAATCGACAGCCGGGGCTGCCACCCGAGCGCGCGGATCCGGCGGCAATCGAGCAAGATGAACGGGTTGTCGCCGATCCATCCGCGCTCACCACCGGTGTAGGTCAGCGCCGGCGAGATCCCCAGGTGCGCGGTGATCCACCCAATCGATTCGACCACCTTGCAGTACTCGTCGGTCCCGAGGTTGAAAATGTTCACGGGCTCGTCGCTGCGCTCGATCGCGAGGAGCATCGCATCGAGGCAATCCTGTACGTACAGGTAAGACTTCCGCTGCTGTCCGTTGCCCAGCACGCGGAGCTCGCCGGGGTTTCGTCGAAGGCTGCGAAAGAAGTCGAAGACGTGGCCGTGGGAATAGCGCTCGCCGAGCAGCGACACGAACCGGAAGATGTACGCCTGAACGCCGAAGCCCTCGCAATAGGCGGTAATCAGCCCTTCACCGGCGAGCTTCGAGGCGCCGTACATGGACGTCTGGACGGGGAACGGCGCGTCCTCCGGGGTCGGAAAGACGTTCGGCTCGCCATAGATCGACCCGGTGGACGAGAAGGCCAGGCGCCGAACGCCCGCGGCGCGCATCGCCTCGAGCACGTTGAACGTCGCCAGCGTGTTCTGCTCGAGATCCTTGCGCGGCTGCTCCGTGCCGTGGCGGACGTCCGCGTTCGCCGCCAGGTGGAAGACGAAATCGGCGCCCGTGAACGCGCGCACGAGCGCTGGGGGATCGAGCGTGTCTCCCTCGACGCAACTGAAGGCCGGCGACCGCCTGGCGGTCTCGAGAAACTCGCGGCGTCCCGTGGAAAAGTTGTCGAACGCGACCACGTCGTGGCCACGCTGCAGGAGGTAGTCGACCAGGTTGCTGCCGATGAATCCGGCGCCGCCGGTCACAACGATTCTCACGATCCGGTGCCTGCCGCCACCGCCCAGAGGGTCCGCGCAAGGATCTTCACGTCCAGCCACAGCGACCAGTTGTCGATGTACTCAAGGTCCATCCGGACCCACTCGTCGAAATTGCTGATGCGGTTTCGGCCGCGAACCTGCCAAAGACAGGTTATTCCTGGGCGGACGCACAACTTGCGCTTGTGCCACAGCTCGTACCGCTCGAGCTCGTGCGGAAAGGCGGGGCGCGGTCCAACGAGGCTCATGTCGCCTTTGAGCACGCTCCACAACTGCGGCAGTTCGTTCAGGCTGTACTTCCGCAAGACTCGGCCGACGTTCGTCACGCGCGGATCGTTCTTGATCTTGAACACAGGGCCCTGCATCTCGTTGCTGCTGAGCAGCTCGGACCGCCGATCCTCGGCATCCAGCACCATCGTCGAGAACTTGTAGCCGGTGAAGGGCGTCCCCTTGTACCCAATCACACGCCAGCGGTAGAAGATCGGCAGGTGGGGCGCCTTAACCTTGATGAGCACCGCGATGACCGCGAACAGCGGCAACAGCAGGGTCAGCGCCGTGGCCGAAATGACGATGTCTATCACACGTTTGAGAAACAACGCGTCCGACTCGAGGTGGCGCGGCCGCAGCACGACCTCGGGCAGCCGCAGCGAATCCGAGTGGTACATCAATTGGAGATCGCGGAGCGTGCCGGTCAGCAGGGCTTCGGGGATGATCCGCAGCGTCACGCGAAAGTAGTCGCACACCTCGATCAGCTCTCGGAGCCACTCGGACGCAGCGGTGCTCTGAATCGCAACAACTTCGTGAATCGGACGGTTCACCAGCACATCACCAAGGCGATCGACCGGACCCAGGCACGGCAGCGGCTCGCGGGCGCCCGCGGCGAACGCAGGGGCCGTGGAGTCGGTGATCGAGAACCAGCCGACCGGCCGGTAATCGGTCCGAGAGGTCGTCTTCTCGAAGAACAGCCGGAGCCACTTGACGGATGCCGGCGAACCGACGAAGGCAATGCTCTTCGCATAGATCCCGAACGCCGCGCGGCGCGCGCGATACCACCGGACGGAACTGCGATACGCGCAGAGCGTCACCGCCGTGAACGCGGTGAAGAGAAAAATGAACAGGCGGCTCCAGCTCGCGCTCCTCAGCGCGAAGAGCACGAGGGCGATGGTGCTCAGCCCGACGAACGGTGCGACAAACGTGCTCATGACGACGCGCGCGCGCGACTGCCGGAGCAGGGGCTGGTAGCCGCCCATGCCCTGCAGGGACAGCGCAGTCACGGCCCACATGACCAGCAGCACCCACGCCACCTCGGCGAGACTGCGGTACTCGCCGCCCAGTTGGGGCGCGAGATACGAGACCCAGGGGGCGAGCACCGACTGCGGGTTCAGGGCGACGGCCTTGATGCGCGGGGCAAGCAGGTACGCGGCGTAGAACGCCGTCGCGACACAGAGGCCGTCGCCGAGCCATAGAAACGGGCGCGGCAGCTCCGGCCCGTTCGCCCGCGCGGCCGTGGCGCTCGCGCCCAGCACACCGTTCTCGGGTTCCACCAACGCGTAATCAGTACGCGCGTTCATCATGACCTCCCCTTCCGGCGGGGACACAGGGTGGGAGCAGGCAGGAGGTATCCAAGGATCCCTGACATTGTCACGAACCAGTGCCTCAGAATACGCCACTGATGCACCTGATGCGGCGTGAGTTGAGACACTCCGTGCCCGTCGCTTACAGGCGCCCGGGTGCGCGCAAGCGATGAACCGACGGCAAGGCGGGGGAAATATTCACAGGGTGAACACTCGATTGTCATCAACACCCGCAGTTGAGTCAAGGCACAAATCTTCAACAAATCTGCCCAGTACCGGAGTACCAGCGCGCGGCGGTATCTAGCCGGCACCATAGAAAACGATCCGCTTCTGACCCGGTGCTCTGCAGGCGGACGTAGGCGATCTCCGCCACGTCGGCGCCGTCCATGTCGCAGCGTTCCGAGATAGCCGAAAGGCTGCTGCGAATCTGCTCCCGGGTCTGCGTGTACAGGTGGACCGTGTTTTCCAGGGATTGCCGCGTCGCCTGGGCGAGTGCTTCCCAGCCGGACGACGTCATCAGGTAGCGGATGTGCCGCGAACCCATCCCAGCGACCTTCACGTAACCCTTGGCAACCAGGCGTCGAATCAAGAGGTTCGTCAAGCCGAGCGCCACACCCCAGATCGCCCGAAAGAGGGCGCTGCGTGACCCGCTGGCCAGAGGCAATGGCCTGGAGAACCTTGCGGCGTATTCGGTTTCAGAGCGTGGCACGCGGCATCGGAGGGAACATCGCGGAGAAAAACACTTCGTGCCCCTCACTTACAGGGCTCTAAATCATTGGAAAGAATGAAGAAAGCCTCTACGTTCACAGTATGAACGCAGATGATTTTGCCGCCGCAAACCGCTCGTGTCAAGGGAATTGTCGGCCGGCAGGGCGACTGTCGCTCACACGCGCTGGGCGAGGATGCTGGAGCGCATGTCGGCGATGACTCTCAGCAGGATTTCGTCGAGCTTCACAGTCGGCTCGAAACCAACGAGCGCTCGGATCTTGCCGATGTCCGGGACGCGGCGCGGCATATCTTCGAATCCCGCCTCGTAGGCCTGATCGTAGGGCACGAGGACGATCTCCGACGTGCTCGCAGTGAGCGCCTTCACGCGTTTCGCCAAGTCGAGCATCGAGATCTCTTCGGGATTCCCGATATTGAAAACCTGGCCGACAGCGCGCGGCTCATGCACGAGACGAATGAGGGCGTTCACGACGTCGCCCACATAACCGAAGCAGCGGGATTGGCGGCCGTCGCCGTAGACGGTCAGCGGCGCACCGGTCAGCGCCTGCTGGACGAAATTGGGAACGACCATCCCGTACCGGCCCGTCTGCCGGGAGCCGACTGTGTTGAACAGCCGTACGACAATGACAGGCTGCTTGCGCTCCTTCCAGTACGCCAGCGCGAGGAATTCGTCGATGGCCTTGCTGCACGCATAGGCCCAGCGGTGCATCGACGTGGCGCCGAGCACCAGGTCCGCATCTTCACGAAATGGCACGGAGGCGCTCTTTCCGTAGACCTCCGACGTCGAAAAGATCACGACCAGCTTGCGTTTCTTGCTGGCCTGCTTCAGCACCACTTCCGTCCCGTGCACGTTGGTCTCGATCGTGCGGACCGGCGCCTCGACGATCAACTTCACGCCGACCGCGGCCGCCAGATGAAACACGACGTCCGCCTGATCGATCAGCTCGGCCGTCAGCCGCTCGTTCATCACCGTGTCGATCACGTAACGGAAGCCGGCGCGGCCTTTCAGATGCTGGATGTTCTCAATCGATCCGGTCGACAGGTCGTCGAGAACGTCGATGCTGATGCCGCGGTCCAGCAGCGAATCCGCGAGATGAGATCCGACAAAGCCTGCACCGCCCGTTAGAAGTGCTCTCATGGATACCCTGGATCAGGCCGCGTGCCGCAGGCCGTTCGGCCTGAGCCCGCACTGGAAATCGGGGAATGGGCGGTGCCAGTCTGTGCATCCCGGCGCCTGTTGTCAAGGGCGTCGATCGGCGTCGATCAGCGTCGATCAGGCGTCGACCCGCGTCGATCCCGTCGATCCCCCGTCTGCTCGACGCGGATGAGATTGAACAGTACCGCCCGGCAGTCTTCGACGGCGGGATCGCAGAGATGCTCGGTTTGCAGTTAATGGACCTCCGTTACTGCGAACCGTGAACTGTGAACTGTCAACTGGTAGAACCGGATCGCCACAATGCGGGCACGAACGACATCGCCGCGAGGTTGTGGGGCTCGCGCGGCCGGACGAGGTCGATAACGCGAATCAGCGACAGCTGGTCGAGCAGGTCCGCCGGATGCACGTCGAGCACGTCAAAGGGCCCGAGCTCGACACTTGCGATACGGCCGGCGAGGCTTTCGCCTGACTGGTGCAGCAAATCCATTGATGCCGAGCCCGGAAGGAGGAACCGGCCTGTTCGAGCGAAGGCACCTCTTCAGCCAGTTTCAACGCGAGCGTTGTCTTTCCGACGTGACGGGGACCGAGCAGAGCTACGGCGGCGCCACGGATGATTTACAAGGCTGCGAAGTCCGTTCTGCTGGTCGAAAGACGCCTTCAGGTCCGGTCGCGGCCGACCCCTCTCAGCGCGCGTTCGATCAGAAGCTCGGCGAGATCCCGCCGCCCATCGAACACGGCAAGTAGCACCACGACACGGCCATCGGGACGAAAACAGACGCGGTAGGGGCCGACGAGCAGTTCTCGAAACTCCTGGAGGCCGACGGCCTCGAGTTCCGGGACCACACGGGCCCGCCTCGGCAGCGAGCTCAACGTGGACACGCGCCGCCGCAGGTCCTCGTAGAGCGCCAGCGCGCGGTCCGCGCCCTCGCTGCGCGCGACGTATTCGAGGATGGCTGACAGATCGTCTTCCGCGGTTTTCGACCAGCGAAGACGGTACCGGTCAGCCACCGCCCAGTCGCGCGAGCCGCCGCCGGAAACGGCGAGCCGCCGTCCGATCCGAGACCGTCCGCCCAGCCTGGTAATCGCGCTCTCCTGATGCCAGCGCCAGCAGCAGGAGGAGGGCCGTTCGCTGCCGGTCAAAACTCTCAACGTCCTGCAGCACGGCCGTCGGACGGCCGTTCTGCGTGATCACGACCGGCCGCCGGGTACGCCTCGCCCGGCGGATGATCTCCGCCGACCTGGATTTGAGAACGGTGACTGGTTCGATGGCGTCAGTGTAGGCCATAGGTTTGGGCGACAAAGGGCTGACCCGAATAGTGGACTGAATTCGGGTCCAAGTCAACTTCGTTCCGGCCGGCCCCGTTCGGCGCCACCCGCGAACGGCGGCACGACACGGACACGTCCTCTGGCGCCATGTGCAGGATTTCAGCTGGTGGGGGTGAACATTCGCCTTCCGGGCGCGGGGTTCCAAACCTCGGCTCAAGCGCTGCTCGGCGCCGCTGCCGGCGCGCTCGCCGTCGTCGCGATGCTGGCCGCACGCGGCGATGCGCTCTTCAGTCTTCTCGCACGTGCCACCCGGGTGCTGCCCGGGCGGCTTCACGCAGGAATCGCCGGGCAGATCCACCGCGGCGCCGATGGGTTTGGGGCAGCCTGGCGCTCCCTCCGATCGCGGCGCCCTTCCTCCTCGTCGTCCTGCAGGTCGTAACACTGCAGTCTCGGTGCCGGGTAACCTCGGCGTCTTTCACTACCCCACCGTGCTCGCCCTCGCCGTGTACGGCGTCGATCGCGAGATCGCGCTCGCCTACGCCATCGTCCTGTACGCCGTCGCCATCCTGTCGAAGCTCGTGCTCGGCTCGGTGATCATGGCGATTGGTCCGCGGGGTTTCTCGTTCCGGGCGGCCTTCTCGTCAGGGCCCCGCGAGCCGTGAACTGGCGTCGCCCGGCCACGCGGCTCTGGCGATCGGCCAGAGCCGTTCTCCTCCTGTCGGGCGCCGCGACCCTCCTCGTCTGTGTCTGGCTGATCGCCGGTCTTCCGCTCGGGATCGACGGCTGGTTGAACGTCACCTCGGCCCCGATACCCGGCGACGCGATCGTCTGCATCGGCGGCGGGACCACCAGCCACGATCTCTCCACTGACGACGGCTGGCAGCGTATCTACACGAGCGTGCAACTGTTCGCCGACAAGTACGCGCCTGTCGTGGTGTTCCCGGGCCGCGGCAACTCGAAAGTGAGCGAGGCGGAGATCTACGCGGATCCGGGAAGTTGGCTGGGGATGCAGGCCAGCACAGTCGAGCACCCGGGAACGCTGCTGAAGAGCATGGACGGCAGGATCACGCGCAACAGCCGCCTGCTGCTCGCGCAGGGCGCAGTCTCACGCCCACAGCCGGGCCAGCACCACGCCGGTGCCCTCGAACGGCTCCGCGTGCACCTCTTCATCCTCCGAGTGCACCGACACGATGACCCATTGCTTTCCGTCGCGTCGCAGCACTTCCAGGGTTCGCTCGATCGGGTCCAGCAGCCAGGCGTAGGCAACGCCCTCCCGAGCGTAGACGGCCAGCTTCCGCTGCCGGTCGAGGCGGGCAGTGCCGGGCGAGAGCACTTCGCAGATCCAGTCCGGCGCGAGGGTAAAATACGCCGTTTCCGGAACGACCGGCAGCCGCTCACGGCGCCACCCTGCCAGGTCCGGTACCAGCACGTCCTCGTCCAGGTGGAGCTCGGGTTCGAAAATGATCCACCAGCCTCCCGGCCCGCCGCGGCCGCTATGGTAGGGAGGTCCGAGCTCGCCCCCGAGCACCGACGTCGCGACGGCGTGGCGTGGAGCCGGCCGAGGCGACACGATGAGCTCGCCGCCGATGATTTCGCCGACCACGTGCTCCGGCAGCGCAAGCAAGTCCTCGTACGCGGCTGGTCGCGAGCCTGACCGTGACTGGCTCATGCGCCACAGATTAGCACGGCCGTCGGGAGGAACATCATTCCGGTCAGCCTCTTCTCTGGCTGCTGCTGCTCGCGCCGGCCTACAGGCCGCGCGTTGCCCTGTCGCTCGGCGCGACATCGCTCGCCGTGACGCGGGCGGCCGGCGCGCTCGTGCTGATCTGCCAGCCAGAGAGCTTCAGTCAGCTTCTCGCCGGCCCTGATGCCCGTGAACACCACGGGGATGTCCTCGGGAGACAGACCGGACAGCCGCACGAGGTCGGTGGCCAGATCGACGATCTTCACCGGCTCGCCCATGTTCAGCGCAAACAGCTCGCCGCACTGCCGCCAGTCCGCCAGCCTGCAGCACCAGGTGGACGGCTTCGGGGATGGTCATGAAGAAGCGCTTCATCTCGGGGTCGGTGATCGTGATCGGCCCGCCGCGTTTGATCTGTCGCTCGAACAACGGCACGACCGACCCCCGGCTGCCCAGCGCGTTGCCGAACCTGACGGCCGCAAAGGCCCGCCCGTAGCGGAGGGCCGTGGCCGACGAGCACGAGGCACTTCGGTCGCGCGTAGGCGACCTGCCGGGACAGCTCGAACCCGATCGACCCGCCCGCCCCGGTCACAAGGACTGTGCGGCCGGCGAGGTAGTCGGCGCTCTCAGCGCGATCCGCGCGATCGACGATCGAGTCGCGGCGAAGAAGATCCGTAGCGTCTGCGATGCGATACCCGCCTTGCGGCAGCTCTCCGCGAGCGCCCGGACGACCCGACCGGGCGCCGTCGGCATGGCGATGACCACCTCGTCCACGCGGTGCGATTGAGCAACGTCCTCGAGCCGTTCGACCCTGCCCAAGACACGCGTGCCGTGGATCCGCTTCCCGAGCTCGAAGGACTCGTCGTCGAGAAACCCGACGATCTCCAGGCCAAGTTGTGGGTTCCGCAGCGCCTCACGCAAGACCATCGTCCCCGCCTCGCCTGCCCCGACGACGAGCACTCGCTTCTGTTGGCCACTGCCCCGCGGCTTCTGGGCCTTGCTCATCGACTCGCCGATCACGCGCACCGACATGCGAATGCCACCGACACAGATCAGCGCCAGCAGCCAATCGATGACGAGCACCGAGCGGGGAAACCATTCGAACAGATGCAGGGATCGCCCGACGGGCACGATCAGGACCATCAACATCGATGCGACGGAAGTCGCCAACGTGACGGCCACGAGATCCTGGACCGTGGCGTAGCGCCAGTACCGCGCATACATGCCGAACAGATAGAAGGTCACCGGCTTGAGAACGATGCACGCGAGGTCCTCCCTTACGGGGAACCGGCATCCTCCACCCACAGCAGTTTCAACGAAAGTTCGGTCGCGTCGAACGGTTCGGCGCGCACCACATCGTCGTTGCTGCGCACAGAGAGGATCACCCACCGCGACCTTTCCAGCCTGAGCACTTCAAGCGTTCGTTGGAGCGGATCGAGCAGCCATGCGTGGGCAACGCCTTCGCGGGCGTACACGCGCAGCTTCGTCGCGCGGTCGAGCCGAGACGTGGATGGAGAAAGGACTTCGCACACCCAGTCGGGAGCGACCGTGAAGTAGGCCGTGTCCGGCACGGCCGGCATATGCGCTCGCCGCCATCCGGCGAGATCCGGCACGACCACGTCCGGTCCGAGGTGCAGTTCCGGCTCGTCCAGAATCCACCAACCGCCAGGCCCGCCCCGCCCGCCGTGGTAAGGCCCCCAGATTTCGGCGCCCAGCGCGGACGAGGCGACCACATGCCGCGGCGCAGGACGGGGCGAAACATAGAGCTCGCCGTCGATGAGTTCGCCGACGACGTGGTCGGGAAGCGCGAGGATGT
>JAHFUI010000108.1 GCA_023265175.1 Acidobacteriota bacterium | reverse complement strand
GATCCGAGCCCCCCTGGGCAATTCCGCCAGCGTCCGTGCCATAAGCGGTCCTCCTGTCGGCGACAGGATACCGCATCGAGAACGTTAAGTGAACAGTATTGAAGCTAGACCGCTGGAGTCACACGATTCCCACGCCAGAACCGACCCGGTCGGCGAGGCGGCGACCCACCGGTCGTTCCGAGTGTCGGTGGTCACACGGGTAGCGACGCTCGTGCCGAGGTCATACGCCACGATCTCGTAGGTCGCCGGACTCCCGGGACTGTAGCCGAAGTCCATCCACGCGACGGTGTTCCCTCCAATCGTGGCCGCGTAGCGATTCGCGGCGGGGTCGGGTGCCAACTCCGCCGCCGGCCCCACTGTCGTCGTATCAAACGCCCCACGCCGACCTGGTCGTTGCTGATATGCTTGTATTGGCATATGATGACGAAGAACGCTTTCGAACCATCCGTGAAGCCGGTCCGATGGATTGGCAGCAGCAAGGAGGACCTGAGCGCGTTCCCGACCGACGCCAGGCTCCACATCGGTGGGGCGTTGTGGGATGCCCAGATCGGCATGAAGTCCCCGTGGGCGAAGCCGCTCAAGGGCTTTGGCGGCGCCGGTGTGTTGGAGATTCTCGCCGACGTGGACGGCAACACGTTTCGAGCGGTGTATACCGTTCGCGTTGCCGAAGCCGTGTATGTGCTGCACGCGTTTCAGAAGAAGTCGCGGCGGGGAATCGCCACGCCGAAGGCCGAGGTGGACCTGATCGCCGCGCGGCTCGCACGCGCGAAAGAGGATTACGAGCAATGGCTAAGAAATCGGGCATCCCTGTGACGGCCAGTTCGGGGAACGTGTTTACGGATCTCGGTGTGCCGCAGCCTGAAGAGGAGCTCGCGAAGGCGCAACTCGCCAGCCGGATTCGTCAGGTCATTCGTCAGAGCCGCCTCACCCAGGCCGCTGCCGCCGCGCTCATGGGCCTCGACCAGCCTAAAGTGTCGGCCCTGCTCAACGGCCGCCTGGCGAATTTCTCGAGTGAGCGCTTGATGCGCTTGCTGACCCGGCTTGGCCAGGATATTGAGATCGTGGTCAAGGTGAAGCCGCGCCGACGCCATGCCGGACGGATTCGCGTCATCGACCAAGTGCGCGCCTGATTCGTGATCCTCGTCTCCCTGTCCAGCCGCTGCGACGAAGGACTGATCAAGGGCGAGTGAGAACTGAAGAGTTGGAAGGCCTGACGTCGGCTGGCGAGGGACCGTGAAGATCCCCCGCCAATCGTCCCGCTCGCCCCAGTCAACATTGGCACGCGGGACCGGTTCTATCGTCGGTTGCCCTTGAAGAAATTGAGGTGACGGCTGTCGCCCACGAAGTCGCCGTCGCTGTCGTGATGGAACCCGTCGGCCGAGCGCCCGCGGCAGCCGTCTCCCGCATAGTGCCCGTGGTGCCCAGGGAGGCAGCCGTCGCCCTCGTGGTGGCCGTGCCCTTTCTTGCCGTGGCAGTTGTCGCCCGCCATGATGGGCAGCGTGAACGTCTGCGCGTAGACGTTCAGGTCCGGCTGACCTTCTTGCACTGCGTATACCACACGCACTTGATTGCCGACGACCGAGATGTCATTCAACGTCTCGTCCCGATTGGGTCTAGAAGACGCTGCCGACGCGAATCGCAGCCATATGCCCATCCGCAGCGATATAGTCGCCCGGTACGAAATCAGGGGAGACCCTGCACGAGAGCTTCAACGTTCCGTTGATGGCCGTGTCAATCGTGGCGACGAGCGGTAGCCCTGCGGTCCCGTTCAGACCACCCGGCCCACCCGAGACCACTGCGCCCATGTTGTCGGCGTTTTGCTCGAACGGATCCACCACCATGCACTGAACGTTCCGCATCCCTCCGCCGGAGGGAATCGTGAACACTTCAACACGTGCGGTCACCACATAAGACCCTGCAGGCACAGCTTGTTCGAGGATGGTTTTCCAATCACCGTCAAGCACGACCGACGTTCCACGCGCGCCATAGCCGGTGGTGGCTTCTCCCTGCGGGCCTGCCTCACCTTGTGGCCCTTGCTGCCCCTGGGGTCCTTGCAGTCCCTGCGGGCCTTGTGGACCGGTTTGGCTCCATGAGACTGCGGTCTCGTTGTTCTTGCAGAGTGCGGGGTTGTCGACCACACGCAGGCCGCCATTGTTGTTCTGATAGCAGCCGTGGATGACGCCCGCCCCGTCTGGAATTGTCGCGTACGCGATTCCTACGCCGAGCACCAATGCCGCGCCCACGGTCACGAGCGTCCAATGTTTCGCATTCATTGAGATCCCCCTCTCTGACGGAACGTTTTGCCTTGGGTGAGTGGACAACGCTGAGGCTGTCGAGAATCCGATGCTCCACGCGCGCGATGGACGGCCTTGGGCAATCCACGCTCCAGACTGATGAAAGCCACGGTGCGACTCGGAGGACCTGTGAAGGCGTTGCATTGGCGGCATCCCGTCAGCACTGGCGAGATCTCGACCAACCGGCCTCGGCAAGAGCCTGGGCACATCTTGTATCAGAAGCCCCGGAACCCACCGGAATTCCCAGATCGGTGTTGCTCGAGAAGTTGAAGTCGCGGACCTGACTCGTCCTCAAGGTGGTGTCTATGCTCATGTAGGTGACCAAGTTGCCATCAACGCGCGGATCGATTTGGTTGCCTGGGCCGTTGTTGATGGTGGTCAGCGTCATCGTGGGCGTGATCGGCGCTGGCGGCGTGATCACGACCGACTGGGCCCGTGGGGCGGCGACGATGGCGAGGACGAGCGCGCCGGTGACGACGAGGCGGCGCACGAGCCGCCGGGGAGCGTGAACGACGTCGGGTGGACGGACGGGTAATGGACGGACGGGTGCATTCGGCATGAAGACCTCCAAGATGTCGCTGATGGGCGGGCAGCCGGTGGAAGAGACGTGTCGGGCAGCGTACCCGGCGCGACCTTACAGATCCATTACCGATTCCTGTCGCCTGGCGACGCTCAGTGACGGGAGACGCTATCCTTGACCCGACACCTGCACAGAGGCAGGGAAAGATTGCGGGCGAGCGGCGCTGTTTCCGCGACTAAAGTCTGCCCTCCGACCGCTGCTGCGGCACCAGGCCGATCCGCTCAATGCGAATTCACGATAAAACGCGCATCGTGCCCGGCACCGGAGTGGCACTGTTCACCACCCTGTACGTTGGCCGAGCGCGTTCTGGAGGGCGTAGCGAGCGATGGCGCAGCGACCGGTAATCCCAGCCAAGATCGTTCGTCCCACGACCGAGGGGGTCTGGTCGAGAACCAGGCTCTTCGAGCGCCTGGACCAGGCCCGGCGCCACCCCATCGTCTGGATCGAGGGACCCGCCGGATCCGGGAAGACCACCTTCGCCGCCAGCTACGTGGAGGCGCGCGGTCTCAACTGCGTGTGGTACCAGGTGGACGCCGGCGACGAGGACCTCGCCACCTTCTTCTACTACCTCGGCCTGGCGGGTCACGCGGCGGCACCCCGCCGGAAGAAACGCTTCCCCCTGCTCACCCCCGAGTACCTGCTGGGCGTCCCGACGTTCAGCCGAAACTTCTTCGACGAGCTCTGGGCGCGGCTCGGGGAAGACTCGCTCCTCGTCCTGGACAACTGCCACGAGGTCACGGCGACGGCACCCCTCCACGAGGCGCTCTTGACGGGACTCAGCCGCCGCCCGAAGGGCGCGAGCGTCCTTCTGCTCGGCCGGAGCGATCCGGCGCCTCCGTACGCCCGCCTTCGCGCCCACGGCGACATGGACGTGATCGGCTGGGACGTCTTGCGGCTGACCAGCGAGGAGTTCGGGGCGATCGCCCGCCTGCGCGGCGTCGAGGAGACTGGCCAGGCGCTGGGCCGCTTGCACGACAAGCTGGACGGCTGGGCCGCGGGTCTGCAGCTCGTTCTGCAGGCCGCCGCGAGCCGGGGCTTCACGTTCGAGGATCTCGGACGGCAAACCCCGCAGGAGATCGTCGACTACTTCGGCGGAACGGTCTTCGATCGCCTGGACGCGGACACGAGGGATTTCCTCCTCAAGACTTCGTTCCTCCCCAGCATGACCGTCCGCATGGCGCAGGAGCTCACCGGCAACCCGCAGGGGGGACGGCTGCTCTCGTTCCTTCACCGCAACGGCGATTTCACGGAAAAGCGGTCCCACGCGGAACCGGTGTACCAATACCATCCCCTCTTTCGAGAGTTCCTGCGAGCGAGGGCCGCGCAGGCGCTGGCGCCGGCGGATCTCGCCGGGGTCCAGCGGACCGCCGCCCATCTGTTGGCGCACGCGGACTGGCCGGAAGACGCAGCGGGACTTTTCTGCGAGTCTCGAGACTGGCCCGGCCTCGCCGGCCTCATCCAGGCCCACGCCCCGAGGCTGCTGCAGCAGGGGCGGCACCAGGTCCTGGAACGCTGGCTGCGGGCACTGCCTGAACCGGCTCTCCACAACGAAGGGTGGCTCCTGTACTGGCTCGGGGCCGCCAAGCTCCCACTCGCCCCGGCCGACGCGCAGGCGTGCTTCGAGCGGGCCTTCTCGTCGTTCCGCGCGCAGGAGGGGGAGGGGCCCGGGCTACTGCTCGCGTGGGCCGGCGTGGTCACGGCGATTCAGTGGGGGTTCTCGGACTTCCACGCGGCCGGTCCATGGCTCGAGCTGCTGCCGTCGGTCATCGGGCGCCCCGAGAATCTCCCCCCAGGCGACGTGAGCGCCCAGGTCATCTCCAGCGTGTTGGCCATCATGCTGGCCCACGTTCCCGACCACCCCGACCTGCCCGCCTGGGAAGCGCGAGCGCTCGAGCTCGAAGGTGCCACCGGCGATCTCGCCTGCCGGGTGAACATCCTCGGCAACCTGGTGTTCCTGAACACCTTACGCGGGAGGGGCGCGGTTGCGCAGGCCCTGCTGGAGCGATTGGAGGCGGCGGTCGCGTCGGGGGCAGTCTCGCCGCTGGCGACGAGGTTCACGCTCTACTTCGAGGGGGCGTGCCGTTTCGCGTACGGTGACCTGGAGCAATCGATCGCGGCCTTCCGCCGGGCCCTCGAGCTCGGAGAGGCGACCGGGATTCACGTGTCGGAGCTCATCACCTTGGCCGCTCTGGCCCAGGCGGAGCTCTCCGCAGGCCATGTGGCAGAGGCCAGGAAGTGCCTCGGCCGCATGGAGCGCCTGTTGCCCTTCGCCACGCCGTGGGACCGAGGTGGCTACCGGTTTCTGAAGGGAAGACTGCACCTGATCGAAGGTGAGCTGGCGGCGGCTCTCGAAGATGGCCGCGAAGCCACGCGCGTGTCTCGCGAGGTCGGTGGGGTCCCAGGCGAAATCGTCGGTCTGCTGCTCACCGCCGAGGCCCATCACGCGCTCGGAAATCGCCGGGCAGCGTTCCGATATCTCGTGGCATCCCTGCGCGTCGCCAGGCGTGGGATGCGGTACTTGGAGTTTCCCTGCCTTCTCCTGGCGGCCCGGCTGCATTTCGACGCCGGGCGCCGGAGCAGAGCCCTCACGACCCTGCGAAACGCCATGACGTTCGGCCGGGAGATCGATGCCGGCCGGCTCTGGGCGTTGTACGGTCCGGCGCTCGCCGTCCTCTGCGCCCGCGCGCTCGAGGCGGGCATCGAGGTCGACTTCGTTCGCACGTTCGTTGGCCGCAATCGCCTCGCTCCCCCTCGGGAGTTGCGAGATCCGGAGGTCTGGCCCTGGCCCCTTCGCATCCGCACACTGGGCGGATGCGAAGTGCTCGTCAACGGCCTGCGGTTGCGCGCGCCCGGCAAAGCCCAGCGCAAGCCGCTGGCGCTGCTCAAGGCGCTCGTCGCGTTCGGTGGCCGCGACGTGTCCGAGACGCGCCTGTCGGACGCCCTGTGGCCGGATGCCGACGGCGACGCTGCCCGCCGGGCCTTTGCCACGACGCTGCATCGGCTGCGGAAGCTCCTCGGGGTCAAGGAAGCGCTCATGTTCAGGGAGGGCCAGCTCAGTTTCGACCCGCGCTACTGCTCGGTGGATGTCTGGGTCACGGAGCGGCACCTGAGCGAAGCCGAGGCCGGCTGGAGGGCGGGGCCGCACGCGCAGGACGCCTCGCGGGCCGCAGAGGAGGCCGAGAGGGCGCTCGCCCTGTACAAGGGGAGCTTCCTTCCCGACGATGTCGGCGAGCCCTGGACCGTCCAACCGCGGGAGCGGCTCCGACGCCGGTTTCTGCGTGGGATGGAGGGCCTGGGCACGTACCTGGAAGAGACCGGCCGCTGGGCCGACGCGGCCGATCGCTACCAGCGGGCGCTCGAGGTCGATCCCGTGATCGAGCGGTTCTATCAGCGGCTCATGCTCTGCCACCAGAAACTCGGCCGGACGAGCGAGGCCCTGGCGACCTTCGACCGCTGCAGGACGGTTCTCCGGCGATCCCTGGGCGTGGAACCGTCTTCGGAGACCCGCGCTCTCGCGAACAGCTTGCGGACGTGAACCCGATCGGGCCACCCGCGAAGACGATAGCTGCCCTCCTCCCCTGACGATCGGAAATAGCGACGCCGACTCTGAGGCCGGTTGCCACAGGGCGGATTACCGCAGCAGCGGTGGGTGATCGACCGCCGGACCCGTGCGTCAGACTCGCGAGCGCGCGCACCTCCGGCGGGCCGACGTCACACAGCCAGCCGGTTGCCCGGTTGTCAAGCCAAGCGCAATCTTGACGACGAAAGAAAGGGGCGAAAAGGCAAGGACGAATCGAAGCCGATTGCGACGTGCCGGTGCCGCCGCGGATCTGTAAGCGATCTGTAACTCGTGGCCGGGCACACTTGCGCCCGACGCGCTCACTCGATACCGCGGGGGTCGCATGCAGAGCTACGTCGTCCGCATTTATCGACGCGCGAGAAGCCCCGCGGAACAGGTTGTGGGCCTCGTCGAGCGAATCGAAGCGGGAGACCAAGTCGCGTTTCACGGGTTTGAGGAGCTGGTTCGCATCCTGGCTGAGGACGATCGCTGTGCCTCAGGCGTACTGTGGCTGGCTGAGCCCCCACGTCGGTCCGGGAGGCCGATAAGGGAGATTCCGTTAACGGGTCTCCCCGCGACAGGGCCTTCAATCGTTCCTATCGTCCCATGAGGACGCTGTAGAAGCAATCGTTCTCTAAGCAAGGTCTGTCGCTCCTTAACGCGCTCGAAGAGACGCTGCCAGACACCGCGAAGGTTGTAGGCGATCTTGAGTTGCCGTCTGGCTTTCTTGTCGGCCTGAATACCTCGCTCTGCTAGCCCAAGTTCGTCACGAAAACGGCCAGAGGTCGGCAAATCCTAGAGAATCCGTTCAAGAGGTCACCAAGTCTCCACTACATTCGGCATTCCATTCGAGGTGGGCGGGAATGGTGATGTCGAGCTGATCGAGGAGCTGCTGCTGCTCGGGTGTGGGTGTCGCCACACGACGGAGCCGGATCTCGCGGCCGTCAGTCGTCGGCAAGACAATGTCCGCGCTTTGCAGCGTGGCAAGTTGCGCGAGGGCTCTGGCCGGCGTGAGCCCCGTGCCGCGGCGGTGCAGCAGGTGTTTCAACGTCACCCATAGCGCGTAGCCGAGAAACGCCACCAAGAGATGGGCCTTCACGCGCCGCTCGAGTTGATGGAACACGGGACGCACGGCCAGCTCGCTCTTCAAGGCGCGGAAGGCGGCTTCCGCTTCGGTCAACTGGATGTACTTCGTCCACAACTCTTCGGCGGTCTGCCCTTCGAGATTGGTGCGCAACAAGTAGGCACCTTCGCGTGCGTCGCGCCAGGTGCGCCGGTCTTCAATGAGCGCCCACTCGAGCCGCAGCGTCCCGTTCTCCTCCCGGACGCCCATGGTGTACAAATCGGCGACCGACGCGGACGACGCTTGAAGCCGTCCCAACGCGCGCTCGATCTTCGCGCGGTCTTTCAAGCGGCCCGTGGCCACGCGCTTTTCCAGTCGCTTCAGCCGGCCTTCCAGACGCGTCGAAAAGCGCTGCCGAATCGCGCGTTCCTTCTCGCGCCGCACGGTCGATCGACACAGCACGTACGTTTCCGTCCCGCCGGGCATGGGCACCAGTTGCGCTTCGACATCGTCGCGAACCTGCGTCCAGGTTCCCTCCAGCAGCGCGCGCTCGACCGTGCCCAGTTGGGTCCGCCGCGTGCCCACGAGATACTGCCCGCCGCGGCGCCGAATCGCCGCCAGATTCGCTTCGCTGACGATGCCGCGATCAAACACCCACACCCGGCGCGCCTGACCGTATTTGCGCTCAACCATCCGCATCACGGTCTCGAGGGTGGTCACATCGGCGCGGTTGCCATCAAATGTCTCGTAGCTCAGGGGAAAGCCGGCGACGTTGACAATCACGGCGAGCACGACTTGGAGGCAGTCCGGCCGATGGTCGCGGCTATACCCGCGGTGCATCATCGAGTTTTTCGGGGCGGCGCCTTCGACATAACTGCTCGTGAGGTCATACAGCAGGACGTCGAACTCCGCGGCAAACAGTGCGCCGTAGCGCGCGGTGAGATGGCGCTCGAGCGCGGTCTTGTGCGGCAGGAGGTGGTCGAGCGCGCGATAGAGCCGGCTGTCGTTGATCGTGCCGTCGGGAAGATGCAGCAGGTCGTCGAGCGCCGTCGTCGGATACCAGCGTTCCTCAATCGCCAGCTCGCTCCCCGGCGCACAGAGCCGATTGATCGCGAGCACCGCAGCGACGCGCGACCATGGTACGTCGGCGTCCGCCTGATCCACGCGCGCCGCGAAGAAGTCGTCCATCTGCAGCTCGCGCCACAGCGTCAGTCCGAGCAGGCACGGGCCCAATTGCCGCGTCCGTGCCAATCGCACGCGGTGGACCAGCACGTGCGCCACCTCGGTATCGTCTCGCGGCGGCGCGACCTCCGCGGGAAACAGTTTGAGCTGGTGCCGTTCGCCGGTGTCGTTAAACACCTCGATCGTTTTCAGCCAGCGTCCTTGCGTCGAATCATGCAGCTCGCCGAGATGACAGAGCGTCCGTTGCCGAGGGCCATCCGGCGTGCGGATCGTTTCGACGAGCGACCAATACGTGTGCCGCTTGCCATCCTTGTCGCGGTGATTGGGACGAAGGAACATTGGCGCCGATGGTCGCACGCACGATCACCAACCGCAAGAGGGTAGGTCTACACTACATCGCGAATCGCGTGACGCTGGATTGATGATGAAGGACTTACGGCCATAACCGACCCGAACATTTCCTCAACCGCCGGTTCCGTGACGAAGATCGGCTAGGAGCGTGTCTGAGTAACCGGAACACGCTCCTAGGAGCCCGCTTCGGCATTACTCGGACGGGCTCCTAGGATCACCGTCTCTACGTCGCGTTCGGAACGCGCGCGCGAGCCGTTTCGGTTCGCGCGTCCGACTGTGTCGCGCCGGGATCATCAGCGCGGCGCAACGTCGTCAGCGCCCGCACTGTGGCGGGCGTCTTGCGCACGAACGCGTGCATCTGCCAGCAGGTGTCGCCGGCGGCGACCGCGTGGCAGGCAGGGCACTGGACCGTGTGCAGCACGTTCGATCCGGGAACGGAAACAATCCTGATGGCCAGCGACACGCCGCACGATTCGCACGTCCGCTCGGTGACCTCGACACGCGATCCGGCGTCCGCCGGCACGGCCCGGGTATCACTGCCTTTCAAGTCCCGAATCCGCGCGCCATCGCAGAACACGGTCACCGGTCCGTCCGCCGACACGACGAACGCCAGCACGTCGGGACAGTCGTAGGTGTGGCGGGCGGCCGACGTATGCCGCGTGCCCTTCTTGGGCGGCACCGCCCGTTCGCTCGCCCGTGTCGCCCGCAGGATGACGTTCACCGCGAGCAGCGTCCCATCGCGGCCGATGAGCAACGCGCCATCGCGGTACCGCGCCTGGTGGAGGAGCAGCGGCTCGTCGCCGTCGTTCAACACAGAGACTCCCAACTGAGCGACCCGGACGCCCTCATCCCGATATCGCGCGGCGTGCTCCTCATTGGCGAGGAGGTAGAGCAAGGTCGCCCCCATTTTTCCCGCGCTGATCCGGTGATGACAGAGTCCCAGCAGGCGGCGCACCACCGCACCATCCGCGGCCGGGACGAGCTGGACGATGTCTTCTGCGGCGTCGAAGACGAGATCCTTCGCCGTCCATCGCCGGCCTTCGACGATCGTCACCGAACTGTCGGTGACGATCCGGACGACGCCATGTTCATCGTTGCAGATGATGACACCGTCGACCCACACGGCCCGCGACGCGTAATCCTGATCGGTGTCGAGCCCTTCATGAAGGAGCAGCAGCCGCAAGGGCCGGCCCTTCTCCACGATGACGAGGCTGTGGCGACCGTCCGCCAGACTGCGAATCACCTTGTGCGCCAAACCATCCGTATTGACGATGCGGCCGAGCGACTCCAGATGCGGGGTTTCCCGGCACACGATCGCGCCGTAGGGGCGGATTTCCTGCTCGTGAACTTTCGGATCGAGGCAGCGTGCGAGCTCCGCCGAGACCTCATCCTTCAGATCGCGGAGGTATCGGCCAGGAATCGATCCGTGGCGTCCGAGTTCGGCCCACGCCAGCGCTTCGACCGTGTCGACATCGCTCATGTTTTATCGTGGAAAACGGGCGAATTATATGCGAGCTTGCAAATCAGCACTTTGCAATCAGCAATGTGCAATTCCGGTGAAAGAGAAGTGGGGTGGGTAACGGGGTTCGAACCCGCGACTTCCGGAGCCACAGTCCGGCGCTCTACCGCTGAGCTATACCCACCATGCGGGGATACCCGAATTTGGTAAATTACTAGATTACCAGATTACCAAATCTTACGAGGTGGGATCGTCGGCTGGCGCCGAGGCTGTGTCGTCGTCTTAGCCCTGTTGATGGCGCAGCTTCGCCAGCAGAGCCGTTAAATCTTCAGGCAGCGGCGCTTCAACCTGGATGGGCCGCCCATCTTTCGGATGACGGAACGTCAGCCGGTACGCATGAAGCGCCTGACGCGGAAAGGCGATCGGACGCAGAGCATCCGGACCGAAGACATAGCGCCGCTCGCCCACGAGCGTGTGGCCGCGAAGGCGCGCCTGCAGTCGAATCTGATTGCGCTTGCCGGTGCGCAGCCGCACCTCGATGAGCGACGTCGTCTCGAACGACTCGATGACGCGATATTCGCTGATGGCCTCTTTGCCGCGCGGATCGCGCGGATGTGTTTCCTTCTGAATGAGCGCGCTGGCGTCCCATACCAGCCGATCGTGCCAGGTGCCCGCGGACGGGTTCGGATGGCCATACACGACGGCGAGATACACCCGCTCCGGCTCGCGGCGTTTGAACTGGGCTTTGAGCTGCTGCTGCGTTCCCGCGTCCTTCGTGAAGACGACGAGGCCGGACGTGTCGCGGTCGATGCGGTGCACGATGTACGGTCGGCGTTTGTGCGAACGGAAGTGATCGCCAATCAGCTCGTACACCGACGGCGCCTCGCTGCGACGGTCGAGCGGCACGGTGAGCAGGCCGGCCGGCTTGTTCACGACGAGCACGGCATTGTCCTCGTAAATGATCGAGACGTCGGCGGCGAATCGGATCGTTGTGGGGCGCCGCTTCGCGCTGCCCGGGCGATCCATCCACACGCGCACGACGTCGCCGTCCGCGAGGCGAACGGCTGCCTGGCTGGCGGTGGCCTCCTCGCCGTTCAGGAACACCTTTCCACGTGCCAGCGCGTCCGTCGCGCGCGCACGCGATCCGAGGCACGCCAGACCGGCGAGAAATTTATCGAGCCTGGTGCCCGTCGCATCGCCGCCGATCGTCCACCGTGAATCAGTCATGTGCTCTGAACTATCATGCGGCCACCGATGCCAAGAGTTGGATCCGACCGGTTGATCCGCGCCGCGGGCGCCGCGGCCGTCCTGGTGTTTTTCGCGTTCGTCGCGCAGTTCTGGCATCCCGTCTGGGGCTTCACTGCGTTCCTGCAACTCGACTCATCGAACGACAATCTGAAGATCGCGGCGTTCAAGACGCAACCGGTCTATGTCTATCAGAACACCGGTGGGTACGACGGGCTGTATTACGCGCAACTGGCTTATCATCCGGCCCTCGCGGCGCCCGAGATTCGGCGCGCGTTGGACAATCCCATCTATCGCGCGCGACGCATCCTTCCATCCGCTCTGGCGTGGCTGTTGGCGCTGGGACGGCCCGCCTGGATTGTTCATGTCTACTCCGTCCTGAACATCGTCGCATGGCTGGCACTGGCCGCGATCGTCTGGCGCCTGCTGCCGGTCCGCGACCTGCGGAGCTGGCTCGCGTGGGCGGGCGTTCTGTTTTCGACAGGCACCCTCAGCAGCGTGCGCCTTGCGCTGACGGACCTCGTCGCGCTCGCGATCGTGGCGGGCGCGATGCTGGCGGTCGAGCGCGCCCGCAGTCAAACGGCCGCCGGACTGATCGCCGCGGCGGCGCTTGCGCGTGAGACGTCGCTGCTGGCGATCGCGGGAGCGCTGCGCCGACCCTGGCTGTCGCGCGCGAACCTGCAGCGCGTCGCGATCGCGATCGTCCCGCTTGGCGTCTGGCTGCTCTACATCCGATGGCTGTTCGGACCGGGCGATCCAGGATGGTCCAATTTGACGCGGCCTCTTGCCGGTGTCGCCGGAAAGCTCGACGCAGACATCTCGGCCGCATTGCATCTCGGCGACCGACCGATCGCCTGGACGACGTTGGCGGCGACGCTCGGTCTAATCGTCCAGACGTTCTATGTGGCCACGCGTCCTCGGATTGAAGATGGGTGGTGGCGCATCGGTGCGGTATACGCGGTTCTGATGTTGTGTCTCGGCAAGTCGGTGTGGGAAGGATTTCCCGGCGCGGCGACCAGGGTCCTGCTGCCGATGGCCCTCGCGTTTAATGTGCTCGTCGTCCGCGACCGGGCAGCGGTGGTGTGGCTGCTTGCGGGAAACCTGGCCGTGTTGAACGGATACCTCGTCATGCGCGATGTGCCTCGCGACACACGGGAGCTTGCCGCTGGGCACACCGGTGGCGCGGCCGTCGTTGTGCGCACGGACGCACGGTGGTTCGACGTCGAGCGGGGCTGGCGCCATGCAACGGCGTGGAGCTCCGCCTCCAGCGAAGTGGAGATAGAAACGTGGCCGCACGACGAACGCGCAATTGAGATCGATGGGTCAGTCCGGAGCCGCCAACCGCTCGTGCTGACGGTCGCGCAGGACCACGCCGTCTTATGGAGGAACACCATTCTCGATCGGCCCGTCCATTTCGTCCTTCTGTGCCGGATGCGGAATGGACACGCGCGCCTCGAGTTCAGCGTAGGCACGCCGGGTGCGCGGTCGAACGCGCCGGACGAAGACCGCGCGCCGCTGTTCGCGGTCGAGGACGTGCGATTCGCGTCACCGCGACTAGACTGACGACTGACGACTGACGACTGACGACTGACGACTGACGACTGACGACTGACGACTGACGACTGACGACTGACGACTGATATGGTAGGCATTCGCACCGAAGGGCTCCGCAAGGTCTATACATCTCCGCCTCCGGTCGGCGGGGGACGAGGGCCTGGCGGCGCCAGGAAAGCCAAGACGACGTACGAAGTCGTCGCGCTCGACGGCCTCACGCTGGAGGTGCGTCCCGGCGAAATTTTCGGGCTGCTCGGGCCGAACGGAGCGGGGAAGTCGACGACCGTCGGCATCCTGACGACGCGCGTGAAGGCGACGGCCGGCCACGCCTGGATCGGCGAGTTCAACGTCTGGGAGCGCCGCGTGGACGTCAAGCGTCTGATTGGCGTCGTGCCCCAGCGGCCGAACCTGGATTTTGCGCTGACCGCGCGCGAAGTCCTGACGTTTCACGGCGCGTACTTCGGTCTGCCCGCCGCTGAGCGCAACGTACGCGCCGACGAGCTGCTCGACCGATTCAAATTATCCGATCGCGCCAACCAGTTGCTCTTCGGCTTCTCGGGCGGGATGATGCAGCGGCTCTCGATTGCGCGCGCGATGATGCACGACCCGTCGGTGTTGTTTCTCGACGAGCCGAGCGCGGGCCTCGATCCGCAGACGCGGCTGCTGCTGTCCGACATGGTGCGCGACTACAACGCTCGCGGCAAGACGATTCTGCTGACGACACACAACATGGAGGAGGCCGACACGCTGTGCCATCGGATCGCGATCGTTGATCACGGCAAGGTGATCGCAGTGGGATCACCGCAGGAGTTGAAGCGATCGGTCCCTGGCGGGTTTCTGGTGCAGTTGCACTTCGACGCCGCGTCCGACGGGCTCGTCGGTCAGTTGCGGGCCCTGTCCGGCGTCACCGAAGCGCGCGCGAAGGCGGACGGCCAGGTGGATCTGTACGCGGACCGCGGCGGATCGCTGATTCCGGCGATTGTGTCGGCCGCGAGCGCCGCCGGCGCCACGATCCGCGACGTCCACATCTCCGAGCCCAGCCTCGAGAACCTGTTTCTGCACCACACGGGACGGAGTCTCAGGGAATGACCATCTGGTCATTTGGTTATCTGGTCATTTGGTTATCGAGTCATGTGACGGATCGACAGCGACCCGCGACCAGATGACCGGGTAACCAGATAACCAGATAACCAGATAACCAGATAACCAGATAACCAGATAACCAGATCGATCGTCATCGGTCTCGATCCGGCTCTTGCGATCATCGCGGCCGTCAGCGCGGCGAGTCCTTCCTTGCCGGCCGGGTCGTGCGCCGATCCGGCCGTGAACAACAGCTTGATGTTGAGTTGCGGGAGCACCGACTTCTGAACGATGAGACGGGGCAAAGCGGCATCGGCAATCGATGCGGCACCGAGTGGCGCGGGCGCCTCCGGCCGGACGAGGGCGCCAAACGCTACGGCCGGCTGTACGGTGTTGAGCGAGGGCATCCGGTCGATGCCGGCCCGCAACGGCTCTTTCGACAGCGTGGTCACCATCATGCCGGCGTCGGTGAAAGAGGTTCGCGCTGCCGCCTGGATATCCGCGGGCACCAGCGAATCGAGCGTGCGATAGAAGGCGTTGACGGTCTCGTACGAGCGGCGAAACGCCGCGTACCGCGCGACCACGGTCGCGATGCGCTCCGTGCTGTCCAGCGTCCGCGCAAACGCGTAGCGGTCGTGCGACTTCGCGTCCGCGAGCTGCGGCGCGGGCACCATCGAGCCACGCGCCGCCGCGAACGTCGCGAGAATCTGGTCGCGGACGT
>JAHFUI010000268.1 GCA_023265175.1 Acidobacteriota bacterium | reverse complement strand
GATGGATCTGTTTCAGGTCGACGACGATGGGCGGCTGTTCATTTCGCCAGCGATCGCCGACTGGGACGACGCGGCGCAGCACGGGATCGATGTCGTGATCGATCTCGAAGGCGGGCTCGATGCCTGCATTCCAACGCTCCCGAATCACTGCCTGTACGTCTACTTCCCCATCGAGGACGACGACCAGCAGCTTCCCAATCTGACGAAGCTTCGCGCCATCGCGCGACTGGCCGCGTCGCTCATCGGGGAAGGCCATCGCGTGCTCTCGCATTGCGGGATGGGATTCAATCGATCGGCGCTCCTGGCCGGACTGATTCTGATCGAGGGTGGCATGCCGGGAGCGTGCGCCGTCGCCAGGCTGCGCGAGCGCCGGGCCGGCGCGCTCTTCAACGAGATGTTCGCGACGTTCCTCGAATCGCTCGGCCCTGACGCCGTCGAGGTGTGACGGCCATGCTGGTTCGAACCTTCTTGACGTCCGCTTCGGCACGGTGCCGAGACGACCGGGATCATTACTTGCCGTGCGTTGTCTTGAGAAGGTCAGCCCTGACCTCTTCCCACGGTCGGCCTGCATCCGGATTGGCTTCAAGGTCTGCAAGTCTCTCGTCGAGAATCTCCCGGTGCCAATCTGGAACGGGCACGCGGTCCTCCTTCGCAGCGATCCTGTCCCAGAGCGCTTGGACGTACTCAATTTGCTCGTCGATGTTGAGCTCGTCGAATCCAGGCGGCGGAAGGGGCAAGGCATTTCCCATAATTCGTTCAATTTAGCACGGCAGCCGCCCGAATTTCGCTTGTCGGGCCAACGTTTCGCGCTGAGCCGCGGCGCGGCAAGCGAAAGGTCGTCGGCGCCGCCGGCTCCAGGCGCGGGGTTAGACCGCGTGGCTGGTTACGCGGCCCTATAGATCAAAGCGTCGTCAATGAAATGGCCGTTGATGACGTTCTTCGAAAAACGAATTCGGTTCACGCCTGGGCCAGTGCGGATCGCCACCTTCAACAGGCGCACAAGGTCAGCGTCCGCGTCCAGCAGCCCGACAACGGACAGTGGCGCCGCCGACGCCTTGTCACCAAGCTGGTTGATCGCCTGCTGGATCTTCTCGTAGACGTCACGGGGTCCTTTTGTGCCCACGTCCGGTGACGCGAACAGCAGTCGCCACTCGTTCAATTCTGGCGCGAAGAGCCAAAGAGCCGTCGTTACCGGCAGCCCACTCTCATCAAGCTTCTTGGTCAACTCCGCACCGGCATCGATCATCGAACCGGTGAGCTGTTCCTTTACCACTGCGCTTTCAGCCACGGCAGAACCCCATTTCTCGGATCCGCGACTGCAACAAGCATGTCGCGAGCCTTCGCCTCGGTCGTCGAATGATCGTACCGCGACGTCTCGTTCCAGTCACGGACAGCTTGGCGTAGAATTCGATGTGCCGGCCCTTGGAGCTCTGATCGCATGGACCATCCCGATCTCGTCGTCGTGCGCACCTTCCTGAACAACTTCGACGCCGAGCTCGCGAAGAGCGCGTTGGAGGCCGCACAGATCGAATCGATGATTCGCGCGGATGACGCGGGCGGCATGCGGCCGCATCTGTGGATGGGAGGGATCGAGCTGGTCGTCAGGGCGGAAGACGCCGAGCGGGCAAACGAAGTCCTCGGGGCCGGCTAACCGCCTTCACTCGCCTGAGAATCAGCGAATTTCGGCGGTCCGCCGAAGCACGACGTCTTCGCCGTCGCGCGCGAAGGCGGAAGCCGGACACTGCCGGTACTCAGCACCCAGCACGAAGCACCGGGACCGTTTACCGCGTGAGTTTCCGGTACTTGATCCGGTGCGGCTGATCCGCCGCCGCGCCGAGACGGCGTTTGCGGTCGGCCTCGTAATCCTGATAGTTCCCCTCGAACCACACCACCTGACTGTCGCCTTCGAAGGCGAGCATGTGCGTCGCGATGCGATCCAGGAACCAGCGGTCGTGGGTGATGATCACCGCGCACCCGGCGAAATTGAGGAGCGCCTCTTCGAGCGCGCGGAGCGTGTCCACGTCGAGATCGTTGGTCGGTTCGTCGAGCAGCAGCAGGTTGCTGCCGCGCCGCAGCAGTTTCGCCAGGTGCACGCGATTGCGCTCGCCGCCCGACAGCGTGCCGACCTTGCGCTGTTGCGCGCCGCCCTTGAAGTTGAACCACGACACGTAGGCGCGCGACGCCACCTTCCGCTTCCCCAGCTCGATCTCGTCCTGGCCGCCTGAGATTTCCTCCCAGACCGTCTTGTCGGCGGCGAGCGCGTCGCGACTCTGATCCACGTACCCGATCGCCGCCGTGTCGCCGATCTTCAGCGTCCCCCCGTCCGGCTTTTCCTGCCCGGTGATCATCCGGAACAGCGTCGTCTTGCCGGCGCCATTGGGCCCGATCACGCCGACGATACCGCCACGGGGCAGCGTGAAGTCGAGATCCTCGATCAGCAGATTGTCTCCGTAGCCCTTCTTCACATGACGCGCTTCCACGACCAGGTCGCCCAGGCGCGGTCCGGGCGCGATGTAAATTTCAGCCGTCTCGATCTTCTGCGCGGTATCCTGGCGGAGCAGATCTTCGTACGCGTTGAGGCGCGCCTTGCCTTTCGCCTGACGGGCGCGCGGCGACATGCGGATCCATTCCAGCTCGCGCTCCAGCGTCCGCTGCCGTTTGGTCTCCTGCTTCTCCTCGAGCGCCAGGCGGGCCTGTTTCTGTTCGAGCCACGACGAGTAGTTGCCTTCCCAGGGAATCCCCTTCCCGCGATCGAGCTCGAGAATCCAGCCGGCAACGTTGTCGAGAAAGTAACGGTCGTGGGTCACCGCCACGACGGTCCCGGGGTAATCCTTGAGGAACCGTTCGAGCCAGGCGACCGATTCGGCGTCGAGATGGTTGGTCGGTTCATCGAGCAGGAGCAGGTCCGGAGACTGCAACAGCAAGCGGCACAGCGCGACCCGGCGCCGCTCGCCACCCGACAGCGTGGCGACCTCGGCATCCGGCGGCGGCAGACGCAGCGCGTCCATCGCGAGCTCGAGGCGCGAATCGAGATCCCAGGCGTTCGACGCATCGATCTTGTCCTGAATGCGCGATTGCTCGTCGAGGACCTTGTCCATTTCCTCGGGCGACAAGTCCTCTCCGAGCTTCGCGTTCACCTCGTCGTAGCGCGTCAGGAGCGCTCTCGTCCTCGCGACGCCTTCCTCGACGTTGCCGAGCACGTCCTTCGACGCGTCGAGGCGCGGCTCCTGCTGCAGAAACCCAATGGAGATCCCGTCGGCCGGAAAGGCTTCGCCGAGAAAGTTCTTATCCTCGCCCGCCATGATGCGAAGGAGCGAGCTCTTGCCCGCGCCGTTCGCGCCCAGGACGCCGATCTTCGCGCCGAAGTAGAACGAGAGCCAGATATCTTCGAGAACCTTGGTATCGGGCTGATGGACCTTCCCGAGACCCTTGATGGTGTAGATGAATTGAGGCATGGGTGACGATCGGAAATGCAAAATGCTAAATGCTAAATATGCTAAATACTAAATGCCAATATGAAACTACTTTAGCATTTGGCATTCAGCATTTAGCATTGTTCGAGAGATGCGACGGATTCTTCATATCGATATGGACGCGTTCTACGCGTCGGTCGAACAGCGCGACGATCCGGCTCTGCGGGGCAAACCGGTGGCGGTCGGCGGGCAGCCGAATCGTCGCGGCGTCGTCGCCGCCGCGAGCTATGAGGCCCGGACGTTCGGCGTCCGGTCGGCGATGCCGATGGCGAAGGCCGTGCGTCTGTGTCCGGCGCTCGTGATCGTGCGGCCCGATTTCGCGCGATACCAAGCGGTCTCGAGCACCGTCTTTTCGATTTTTCGAGAGGTCACGCCGCTTGTCGAACCGCTGTCGCTGGATGAGGCGTACCTCGACGTGACCGAAAACGCGTGGGGCGAGAGGCTGGCGACGCCGGTCGCCCGGCGGTTGAAGGAACGCATCCGCGCGGAGACCGGACTGACGGCCTCCGCGGGCGTGGCGCCCAACAAGTTTCTCGCGAAAATCGCGTCGGGGTGGAAGAAGCCGGACGGCCTCACGGTCATCAGCCCCGATCGCGTGGAGCCGTTCCTGCAGCAGTTGCCGGTCGACGCCCTGTGGGGTGTGGGACCGGTGACGGCGCGCAAGCTCCGCGCGCGAGGAATCGAAAAGCTCGTCGATGTCCGCACGACCGACGTGCACGTGCTGCGCGAGACGGTCGGTAGTCTCGCCGGCTGGCTGAGGGAATTGGCCAACGGTATCGACGACCGGCCGGTTGTGGCCAACCGCGCCGCGAAATCATCCGGAAGCGAAAACACGTATTCGGAGGACCTCGCCGACCTCGACACGATTCGACGTGAGGTCCGCGACATGGCCGAACACGCGGTTGGCTGGCTCGCGCGGAGACAACTTTTCGCCCGCACGGTGACCATCAAAGTGCGTTATTCGGATTTCACGACCGTGACACGCAGCCATACGGCGTCGCCGACACGCGACGCCTCAGAGGTGGCCGCGCGTGCGGTGCAACTGCTGGCGAAAACCGACGCGGGCACGCGGCCGGTGCGTCTGCTGGGCGTGAGCGTTCACAATTTTCGCGGCGAAACGGACCTCGCGAGCGAGCACGATCGGTTGCCGTTTTCGGACGACATATCGAAAGTTCAAAGCTAACGAGGCCCTGCCTCAGACCGTCGAGCATGTCGTGCGTTGACCGGAGACCGGGGCGCGGTCTGAGGCAGGGCCTCGTTAGAAATAAAAGAGGAGCCCCGGAAGCAGGCAGGGGGTG
>JAHFUI010000267.1 GCA_023265175.1 Acidobacteriota bacterium | reverse complement strand
GGAAGCGCCGCCGCAGGGACGCTGATCGGCTGTCGAATCGGCGCTGCGCGTCACGTCGCGCAGCGTCGATCGTCACCTGGTTTCTTCGATCCCTCGGTCTGACTACTCCAGCTACTCCAGCACAATACCGGTAGGTGTGTGGGGCTCGGAAATTCTTCCTTGACAAACGATCCCGCCGTGCGGCAGGATCTCGGAAGAATTTCCCATGACGGCCTCGTTGCCATCGCTCAGCCGCCGCGAACGACAGATCATGGACGCTATTTATAGCCGTGGCAGCGCGACCGCCGCTGAAGTGGTGTCTGACCTGGGCGATCCGGCCGCCGATGCGTCGATCCGCAAACTGGTGCGCATTCTGGAAGGCAAGGGCTGGTTGACCCACGAGCGGCGTGGCATCCAGCATGTCTACACGCCGACCGTGTCCAAGCAGCGCGCTCGGAAGGCCGCGATTCAGCACCTCGTCGAAACCTTCTTCGACGGTGCGCCCGAGCGCGCGGCGGTAGCGCTGCTCGATGCCGCCAAGGATCGGCTCACACCCGACGAACGCGCGCAATTGGCTGCCCTTATCGCAGCGGCTTCCAAGGAGGGACGATGACGCTCGACGCTCTGGGAACATGGGTGATGGGTGCGTATCTGCTGTCCGTCGTGCCGCTCGCCGTGGCCTGGCTGGTGTCACACGCGCTGGGCCGGCAGCGTGCATCGGTCCGCCATCACGTGTGGGTGATGGCGCTGACCATCGCACTGCTCGCTCCGGCCGCAACCGGCATTGCGCCCCGGATCGACGTACCGGTCCTGTGGACGCCGGCGCTGCCGCACGGCACCATCGAATGGTCGACATCACGTGTCGACCTCACTGCCGCCGAAGATGCTGGGTCGCGCCACCAGGATTCGCGGTCGCGTCCGACTGCCGCGGTCATGGCGATCGCCTGGCTCGCTGGAGCGATACCGCTGTTGTTCGTGTACGCGCTGAGGCGCACGCGTCTCGCGCGCATCGCCACCAAGGCGCGGGCGTTGGATGAATCACCACGTGTTCGTACGCACGAGCAGGTCGTCGTACCGATGCTGGCGGGGCTCCGACGTCCGACGATCTTGCTTCCTGCCGCCTCGACCCTCTGGCCTCGTCACGAGCTCGAGGCGGTGCTCGCGCACGAGCGGGCGCACCTGGCGCGTCGCGACCATATCATCGCGCTCGTCTGCGAGGCGGCGACGACGTTCTACTGGCTGAATCCGCTTGCCTGGATGGCGGCCGTGGCTCTTGAACACGAGCGTGAGCGCGCGTGCGACGAGGAAGTGCTGTGCGGAGGAGTGAGGCCGTCGGTGTACGCAGCGGCGATGCTGCGAGTGGCCCAGGGGTTGCCGGAACGTGCTTGGATGATCGGATCACCGGCGATGGCGGGCAGCCGCCTCAACGCCCGCGTACGCGCGGTGCTCGCCGATGCGCCGCCGTCGTCCGGCCGTGTACCACTGTCGTGGCCGCGCACGGCCGCGCTTGTCATTCCGTGCGCGTTGCTGATGGCCACCGTTCACCTGGTCGCCCGCGCACCGACGACGCCGATTGCTGCAGGCGCATCACGACTGCCGACGGTCGTCCAGTTACCGCCCGCGCCGATGACGTCGGACGCTTTGCGGCCCAAACCGGCAGTGAGGACGCAGTCATCGGTGGCCGGCGATCAATCCGTCACGTTCTTGGGGTCGTTGCTGGACACGTTCGGTCGCGTGCTTCCCGATAAGCCGATGATGTTGACGAACACGGTGACCGACGCGCGGCACGAGAGCCGGAGCGATCAGACCGGTCACTTCACGTTCACCGGGCTGGCGGCTGGGGAGTATGACCTCGATGCTCCAGTGCCAGGGTTCACCACGCGCTATCACGTCACGCTTCGCGCCGGGCAACAGGTGCAGCGGGATATCACGTTGCAGCTCGGATCGATCAAGGAGACGATCACGGTCACAAGCGCGCCACGGCCGGAACGAACGCCGCCTCAGGTCGTCGACCTTCCGCCATACCGTCCTGAGTCCAGTCGCTGCGCGGACGGCGGGCCATTGTCGAGCGGCGGCTGCATCGAGCCGCCCTTGAAGGTCCGGGATGTAAGGCCGCGGTATCCGCAAGACCGCCTCGATATCAGTGCAAGAGTCGTCCTGGAAGGGCGGATCGGCACGGACGGACTGATCAAAGCCCTGCGAGTCGTGGAACCCGCTGATCCCGATTTCGCGGCGGCGGCGGCCGAGGCGGTTGGCCAGTGGCAGTTCACGCCGACGCGCCTGGACGGCGTCACAGTGGAAGTCGGAATCACGGTGAACATCCGTTTCAGCGTGCAATAGCCTCTACAGCGAAGGTGCGCGTGGGCCGCCTTCCGTTCTCGGCGGCTTGAGGCGCAGCTTCCAATCCGGACGTGCGCTGGGAGCATCCTGCGAGTAGACTTCCGGCGAGCCAAGCTGAGGAGGCCACCATGAAAACCGCCGCCGCTCTATTCGCGATATTTCTAATCGGAACGTCGGCGTTCGCCCAACGGCCATCGGATCCGGCCCTGCTCGTGCCCCAACAGGCACCGGAATTGGGCTACGTGGCTGTTCCCGAACCGGTCACGCTTCCTGCTGGAATCACGATGGGGGCCTCGGCAGGCGTCGCCTTCGACTCCAGGGGCCACCTGTTCGTCCTCACTCGGGGCCCGCAGCCGTTGTTCGAGTTCGACGAGAACGGCAAATTCATTCGTGCCTTCGGCGACGGGCTCTTCACCAGGTCGCACGGCCTGCGTATCGACGGCGACGGCAACATCTGGGCAACCGACGTCGGATCCCACCTTGTCATGAAGTTGAACCCGCAGGGGCAGGTGCTGCTCACGCTCGGAACCAAGGGCGAGGCCGGCGAGTGGAACGAGGCCACGCAATCGCACAAGTTGAATCAGCCCAATGAAGTCGCCATCGCCCGCAACGGAGACATCTTCGTCGCCCAGGGACACACGCCCGGACCGCGAGGCGACGCACGGGTGCTGAAGTTCGACAAGACCGGGACGTTCATCAAGTCGTGGGGCGGAAAAGGCAAGGATGCGGGTCAATTCGAGGTCGCTCACGGCATCGCGATCGATGCGGCCGGCTTACTGTGGGTGACCGATCGGGAGAATCAGCGGATCCAGATCTTCGATGCCGACGGGAAGTTCGTGAAGGAGCTCAAGTACGCCGGCCTGCCGTGCGGGCTTGATATCGGTCGCCAATACATCTACATGGTCAACGGTTTCGCCGGGCAGATTCTGCAGATGGATCTGAACGGCAACGTTCTCGCGGCCACCGGAAAGACGGGAAAGGGCCCGGGGGAATTCGGCGAGGCTCACTATATTGCCGTCAGTCCGAAGGGAGAGTTGTACGTCGCCGACTCGGTCAACAGCGCTCTTCTGAAGTTCGTGAAGAAGTAGAACGTCATGCCGGGCGTTGGCGTTGGCTGGTGCGCTTCGGTCGAATGTGTTGGGCGAAGTACCAATGATGCCCTTCGAGGTCCGCGGCGCCGTAGCGGCGGTCGCCGTAGACCTGATCTTCGGGTTCCGCGAGGATCGTCGCACCCGCCTTCTTGGCGCGGTCGAAATGCTTGTCCACATCGTCCACGTGGACGTAGAGGCTCTGCGTCACGTGGCCGAGCCGCTTCGGGTTTTTGTAGGTCGGCCCGGGGCATCCGAGCATGATCGCCGTTTCGCCGTCGGCGAACTCCATCGCCGCGTGATTAATCGCTCCGTCTGGTCCCGCCATTCGCGACTGCTCGCGCAGACCGAAGGCTTGGCGAGCCAGCCCAGCGCAGCACCGACATCCTCGTACAGCAGGTATGGCGTAATCCTTGGCGCGGCCTTCTGACGCGTAGCGGGCATCGAGTGCTCCTCGTGATGATCATTCTATCGCGCGGAATGTCCTCATGATCTTGGACTATTGGCGACTCGACCAGAACGTGAAGGAGAGAAGATTGCTCCTTTTCATTTCTGGTCCCCGAGCAGGTTAGCTGGACGCCTCGGCGTCGCCTTCACAACAGCCCAGCGCGCGGTCGACCGCCTGGAGTCGGCGGGCATCGTGGCCCTTACGGGCAAAGCGAAGCGCAATCGCGTCTACTTCGCGCGCGCCATCCTGAGAATCTTGGAAGAACCCCCGTAGGTGAGCCGCTAGGCGGTCGACGGACTTGTTGTTTACTGGTGAGCCGCTAGGCGGTCGACGGACTTGTTGTTCACCACTGAAAGCAGAGTCTCGATGGAGCACGGCTTTGCAAGCACCGCATCGCAGCCTGCCTGTCGCGCCTCTTCGGCGATCGTGCCTGATGCAGCATGTCCGGAGACCACGATGATCGGGACGTCTTTCGTGCGAGCGTTTCTTCGCAGTCGACGCGTAAATTCAATACCATCCAGTCGAGGCATCGTGACGTCGGTCACGACGACGTCTGGCACGCGCCCGCTGACGAGCTTGAGCGCGGCGATGCCATCGACTGCCTCAGCGACCTCAGCCCCCGTCTGGCGGAGTGCTCGGGAGAAGAGTTCACGGACGGCGTGATCGTCGTCGACGATTAAGACGTACCGACGGTTCAGGTTGTTGGTTTCTGGCTGAAAGGTCACCTTATAGCCTCGCCATGGGTCTGAAGCGCCTGTAGTGTATTCTCAAATTCCGCGCGTGCCTAGCCGCCGTATCATTTCGAAACCGTGAGGTGCGCGGACGACACAGGTGAGGGGCTGTCGGCGAGGGCGGACGTAATCGTCCGGCACGCTCTTCCGCTTCGGCTAACGTTCGCGCGACTGGTTGATTGCGCAGCTTGCCG
>JAHFUI010000266.1 GCA_023265175.1 Acidobacteriota bacterium | reverse complement strand
AAAGGCCTTTTCGGTCGGCAGAACGCGTCGTGATGGCGTCGATGAAGAAGCGACGGTAGAATGGGAGGGAGAACGAACATGCTCAGCACTACGACCGTGATTCACAGCGACCCCGATATTCTTGGCGGCACGCCTGTTTTTCAGGGCACGCGGGTTCCGCTGCGGAATCTCATCGACTACCTCGAAGGCGGGTACAGCCTCGAAGAGTTCCTGGACGCGTTTCCCTCCGTGTCACGCGAGCAGGCCATCGCCGCGCTCGAGGCGGCGCACGAGGCCCTGAGCGGCGGTGCGCGTTCTACTCGATGAGCAGCTACCCCGGCAACTCGTGCCGTACGTTGTCGGGCACGAGGTCAAAACGACCCAAGAGCAGCGTTGAAACCCGCGCAGCAAAAGGGCCGGATCCTGAAGGACCCGGCCCGCGGTGCATGTCGTGCGTCGTGTCGTCCGGCTCAAGCCGGACACGACCGGTTATCCGTATTACGCGCAGCCTGACGTGTTCCCGCAGTTGACGCACTTGTAGCAGGCGCCGCTGCGGATCATGATCGACCCGCAGGTCGAGCACGGCGGCGCGTCTTCCTGATTCTGAATCGTCGAGAACGGCTTGGGCGCCGAAGCGGCCTCGTCGGACCGTCGGGCCGCGGAGGCGGCCGTCGGCTGGCCTTCTGTCCGTGGCGCGCCGCTCGCGTCCTCGAGCTCGCGGCCGTTGACGCCCGCATGGAACTGCGCTTCCGGCGACATGAACTTCGTCGCCAGCCACCGGAAGATGTAATCGACGATCGACTTGGCGAAGCGGATCTCGGGGTTGCGCGTCATGCCCGACGGCTCGAAGCGCACGTGGCTGAACTTGTCGACCAGCGCCTGGAGCGGCACGCCGTACTGCAGCGCGTAGGAGATCGCCTGCGCGAACGCGTCGGCGAAGCCGGAGATGGTCGATCCCTCTTTCGCCATCACGAGGAAGATCTCGCCCGGCTGGCCGTCCTCGAACAGACCCACCGTGATGTAGCCCTCGTGGCCGGCGATGTCGAACTTGTGCGTGATGGCCTTGCGTTCGTCCGGCAGCTTGCGCCGGACCGGCGTTCGCGCCGCGCCGCTCGCGGCGTCGGCCGCAGCTTGCAGCAGCTCGGCCGGCGTCTTGTCCTTGGACGTGTTGAGCGGCTGCGTCCGCTTGCTGCCGTCGCGGTAGATCGAGATCGCCTTCGCCCCCAGCTTCCACGACTGGATGTAGGCCGCCATGATCTCGTCGACGGTCGCCTCCTTCGGCACGTTGACGGTCTTGCTGATCGCCCCCGAGATGAACGGCTGCGTCGCGCCCATCATCTTGATGTGGCCCATGTAGTGAATCGACCGGTGGCCTCTTGCCGCCTTGAAGGCGCAGTCGAAGACCGGCAGGTGCGAGCCCTTGAGCCCAGGCGCGCCTTCGATGGTCTCGGTCTTGTCGATATAGTCGACGATCGCGTCGATCTCCGGCGGCGTGTAGCCAAGCTTTCTGAGCGCCATCGGCACGGTCTGGTTGACGATCTTCATCAACCCGCCGCCGACCAGCTTCTTGTACTTGACGAGCGCGATGTCCGGCTCGACCCCGGTCGTGTCGCAGTCCATCATGAAGCCGATCGTGCCGGTCGGCGCGAGCACGGTCACCTGCGCGTTGCGATAGCCGAACTGCTCGCCGATCTCCACCGCATCGTCCCAGGAGCCTTTCGCGGCCGCGTACAGATCCGGCGCCACGTTCCTGGCGTTGACGTCGCGCATCGCCTCGCGGTGCTTGCGCATCACCCGCAGGAACGGCTCGCGGTTCTTCTCGTACCCGCTGAACGGCCCGCCATGGTCGCGCGCAATCCGCGCCGACTGCGCGTAGGCTTCGCCGGTCATCAGCGCGGTCAGCGCCGCGGCGTAATCGCGGCCGGCGTCGCTGTCGTACGGCAGGCCGCGCGACATCAGCAGCGCGCCCAGGTTCGCGTACCCGAGCCCCAGCGGCCGATACGCATGGCTGTTCTTCTCGATCGACGGCGTGGGATAGCCCGCGTTGTCGACGATGATCTCCTGCGCCATGATGAGGGTGCGGATGGCGGCCTTATACGACACGACGTCGAACTCGCCGTCCTCCTTCACGAACTTCATCAGGTTGATCGACGAGAGATTGCACGCCGAGTCGTTGAGGAACATGTACTCCGAGCACGGATTGCTGGCGTGGATGCGATCAGTCTCCGGGCACGTGTGCCATTCGTTGACCGTCGTGTCGAACTGCATGCCGGGATCGCCGCACACGTAGGTGCCTTCGGCGATGAGGCGCATCAGATCGCGCGCCTTGTAGGTATCGACGACCGCGCCGTCCCTGACCGCGTGCGTCTCCCACGTGGCATCGTCCAGGACGGCGCGCATGAAGTCGTCGGTCACGCGTACGCTGTTGTTCGAATTCTGGAAGAACACCGACGAGTACGCCGGACCGGTGAAGGACCCGTCGTATCCGGCGTCGATGAGCGCCCACGCCTTCTTCTCTTCCTCCACCTTGCAGTTGATGAAGTCGACGATGTCGGGATGGTCGGCGTTGAGGATCACCATCTTCGCCGCGCGCCGGGTCTTGCCGCCGGACTTGATCACGCCGGCGAACGCGTCGTACCCCTTCATGAACGACACCGGACCCGATGCCGTGCCGCCGCCGGCCAGCAGCTCCTTCGACGAGCGAATCGGCGACAGGTTGGTGCCCGTGCCCGATCCGAACTTGAAGAGCATCCCTTCGGTCCTGGCGAGGCGCAGAATCGAGTCCATCGTGTCCTGGACCGAGTTGATGAAGCAGGCCGAACATTGCGGCGCCGCCTCGAACCCGCAGTTGAACCACACGGGGCTGTTGAACGCCGCCTTCTGATAGACGAGGATGTGCTTCAGGTCGTCGCTGAACGCCTGGAGATCCTCGTCGCTCGCGAAATACTTCTGCGTGCGCGCCCACTCTGTGATCGTCGTGACCACGCGGCCAATGAGCTGGCGCACGCTGCGCTCGCGCTCGGGCGTGCCAATCTGCCCGCGGAAGTATTTCGAGACGACGATGTTGGTGGCTTGCTGCGACCAGGACTTGGGGATCTCGACGTCGCGCTGCTCGAAGACCACTTCGCCGCGTTCGTTGCCGATGACGGCCGCACGAACCTCCCATGCCACTTCGTCGAACGGATCGACGCCGGCTTCCGTGAAGAAGCGAGGGAACGACAACCCGGGCGCCGGCGCGGCCGCCTTCGACTTCACCCGAGGCTTGTCCGTGTCAACGATCGCGTCCACGCTGGCCGGCGCGTTCGAGCTCACACCCGTCTCGACCGTCTGTTGGCCGGCGCTCGCGTGATAGGCAGCGCTCTCCTTCATGTCCCTGCTCCGTTTACTCCGGGATTCCTCCCCCGGAAAGTGCGATCGCTTTCCGCCCCGAAAGCGACATCGAGCTCAGTTGGATTCGCGCGGACCCTAAGATTGCCGTGCGCCCTGGCGAGAAGCTGGGATGTTTCTCGCTGTTCGCCCACGCATTACGGCGGACCAATATGAGCCCAGACTGCCGCTTTGTCAAGCGCCTAAACACTATATATTGTGCTTTTCTTTTAGGTCAGTCGCAAGATGTTGACATCTGTGGATGCCTGTGGAAATCGCTGAATGGCTGAGTTGGCGAGGCGGCGGCCGGCGTTCTGCCTCCCGTGATGTTCAGGCAGCTTGTTAGGGATCAGGAATCAGGTACTCTTGACGAAATGCGCTTCGATGACGAGTCGCGTGACCCTGATCCGCGGCCTCCAGCCTCTGACGATGCGCCGGCGAGTGCGGCCTCCCATGGCGCGCGGCCGTCGCTGGTTCAGCGTCTCGTGGCGCTGCTCGAAGTGCTGCTTTGCTCCGATTACGCAACGCAGGCGGCGCTCGGCGCGACGTTCACCGCGCTGGGCTACGGTCCCTACGGCGCCAACGGGGAGCTCCATCTCGGTTTCGTGGTGACGGTGTCGCTGCTCGACACGGCATGCCTCGTGGGCCTGATGCTGTTTTTCCTGCATGCCCACGGGGAGCGGCCGCGAGGGCTGTTTCTGGGATCGCGCCCGGTTTCCCGCGAGGCCTCTCTTGGTCTGCCGCTGGTCCTCGTCGCCCTCGGCATCGGGATTGCCCTGCTGGCGACGATCCAGCGTTACGCGCCTTGGCTGCACACCGTCGAGCACAATCCGCTGCAGGCGTTGATTCGCACGCCGCGGGACACCTGGCTCTTCGCGGTCGTCGTCGTCATCGCCGGCGGCGTGCGCGAGGAGTTGCAACGCGCGTTCCTGCTGCGTAGATTCGAGGTCTGGCTGGGCGGCGCCACCGTCGGTGTCGTGGTCGCAAGCATCGCATTCGGCGCGGGGCATCTGCTCCAAGGCGCGGATGCGGCGATTGCCACCGGCGCGCTGGGCGCGTTCTGGGGGATCGTGTACTTGCGCCGGCGCTCAGTCATCGCGCCGGTGATCAGTCACTCCGGCTTCAACCTGCTGCAGATCGCCCAATTCCTGGCGACAGGGCCCTAATGCCGTCAGCCCGGGGGCCCCGACGCGGCAACCGCGCGGTGTTCTCACGCTTGTACATCACGAACGCGCGAAGAACACGAAGTTCACGAAGCCTTTCTTGATGAGACATGCTTCGTGGCCTCCGTGAGCTTCGTGACTTCGTGATACACAGTCGTGACAACCACCATAGCCACTAGGAGCCCGTCCGAGTAATGACCGAAACGGGCTCCTAGTAGGCGCGCTACGCGCGCGTTCCTTCCAAATCATTGGCGTTTTTGCCGGCGAAGCCGGCCTACTAGGAGCGTGTTCCGGTTTCTCAGACACGCTCCTA
>JAHFUI010000107.1 GCA_023265175.1 Acidobacteriota bacterium | reverse complement strand
ATATGCTCACCTCTGCTCAAGAAAAAGTCGCCAACTACCGCGCTGCAGTATACAAAGTTCCGGCCGCTGGCGCTCGACGCATGCGGCCTCAGGCGCCATGACGCGAAACTCGCGAAACTGGTCCGTAGCTTGCGCGTGCAGGTCCGCCATGCTATATTCGTCAGGTTCTATCGAAGCTGGGACACCCTATCTAGCTTCGACCCTTCGGCGAGCTCAGGGTCGTCCCCGAGCGAGAGCGAGGGACAAACTCGCAGGAGCGTTCTGCCCCGAGCTCTAGGGCCTGGTTGGGCAAACCGTCCGTCGCGCGACTTATTACGAGCATAGGGTTTTCAAGGTTTTCAGGCGCCAAGCCTCAGGGCTTCTAGGCCTGGAGCGACGCTGCGACCGCGCTATCGCGCGGCTGCATTTTGTCATATGGGCGTCTGGTTACTGGTTCATTGGTCCTCATGGCCACGCGACCACATGACCAGATAACGAGATGACCAGATAACGAGATCCTCAAAGATGCCGACCATCAGTCAGCTCGTGCGTCAGGGGCGCAAGAAGATCGTCAGCAAGACGAAGAGCCCTGCGCTGCAGAACAGCCCGCAGAAGCGCGGCGTGTGCGTTCGCGTCTTCACGCAGACGCCGAAGAAGCCGAACTCCGCGCTGCGCAAAGTGGCGCGCGTCCGGCTGACCAACGGCATCGAGGTGACCACCTATATTCCCGGCGTCGGCCACAACCTGCAGGAGCACTCGCTGGTGCTGATTCGCGGCGGCCGCGTCAAGGATCTCCCCGGCGTTCGCTATCACGTGGTGCGCGGCACGCTCGACGCGGTTGGCGTGGCGGGGCGGATGCAGGGCCGTTCGAAGTACGGGGCGAAGAGACCCAAGAAGGCGTAAACCATGCCGAGACGACGAGAGATTCCGAAGCGCGAGATCGCGGCCGACCCGCTCTACCAGAGCCCGCTCGTCACCAAGTTCATCAACTGCGTGATGACCGGCGGCAAGCGGAGCACCGCCGAGCGCATTCTCTACAGGAGCTTCGACATCATCAAAGAGAAGAGCGGCGACGATCCGTTGAAGATCTTCAAGAAGGCGATCGACAACGTCAAGCCGAGCCTCGAGGTGAAGTCGCGGCGCGTCGGCGGCTCCAACTACCAGGTGCCGGTCGAAGTGAACCCGAACCGGCGCCTCTCGCTGAGCATCCGCTGGATCGTCGGCTACGCGACCTCGCGCGGCGACGGCAAGACCATGCAGGAGAAGCTCGCCAACGAGCTGCTCGACGCGGCAAACCTGCGCGGCGGCGCCGTGAAGAAACGCGAAGATACGCACAGGATGGCCGAAGCCAATAAGGCCTTCGCGCACTACCGGTGGTGATGGGCCAGTTGGTGATTTGGTAAGTTGGTGATTTGGTGATTTGTGGCTAGGCAATCCTCGTTAGGCAGAACACGCAACATCGGCATCATGGCGCACATCGATGCCGGCAAGACGACGACGACAGAGCGGATTCTGTACTACACCGGCATTACGTACAAGATTGGTGAAGTCCACGAAGGCACCGCCGTCATGGACTGGATGGAGCAGGAACAGGAGCGCGGCATCACGATCACGTCCGCCGCGACGACCTGCTTCTGGCGCGATCACCGCATCAACATCATCGACACGCCAGGCCACGTGGACTTCACGGCCGAAGTCGAACGTTCGCTGCGCGTGCTCGACGGCGCGGTCGCCGTCTTCGATGCCGTCGCCGGCGTCGAACCGCAGTCGGAAACCGTCTGGCGCCAGGCCGACAAGTACCGCGTGCCGCGCATCTGTTTCGTCAACAAGATGGACAGAATCGGCGCCGACTTCAACCGGACATTCGGCCAGATCATCAGCAAGCTCGAGGCGAACCCGGTCGCGGTTCAGCTCCCGATCGGATCCGAGGACAAGTTCGTCGGTGTGGTCGACCTCATCAAGATGAAGGCGATCACTTACAAAGACGAAACGATGGGCGCGGACTACATCGTCGGCGAGATTCCGGCCGACATGATGGACGACGCGAAGCACTACCGAGAGCAGCTCATCGAGAAGGTCAGCGAGGCCGACGACAAGATCCTGGAGAAGTACCTCCACGGCGAAGCGATCGCCGAGGAAGAAATCAAAGCGGCGCTCCGCACGCGCGTCAACAGCTCCGTGCGCGGCAAGGGTGGGGCCGCATTCGTGCCGGTGATCTGCGGGTCGGCTTTCAAGAACAAGGGCGTGCAGCCGCTGCTCGACGCGGTGGTGGACTTCCTGCCGTCACCGCTCGACGTCCCGGCCATCGTCGGGCTCGATCCGAACAAGAAGGAAGAGACCCTCATCGAGCGTCCGGCGTCCGACGAGGCGCCGTTTTCGGCGCTGGCGTTCAAGATCATGACCGACCCGTTCGTCGGCCAGCTCACGTTCTTCCGCGTGTACTCCGGCGTGCTGGCGTCGGGCGGCAGTGTCTACAACGCCACCAAGCAGAAGACCGAGCGCATCGGCCGCCTCCTGAAGATGCACGCGAACAAGCGCGAGGAAATCAAAGAGGTCTACGCGGGCGACATCGCCGCCGCCGTCGGCATGAAGAGCGTCTCGACCGGCGACACACTCTGTGACGAGAAGCACGCGATCGTCCTCGAGTCGATGGACTTCCCGAAGCCGGTCATTTCGCTCGCGATCGAGCCGAAGACGAAGGCCGACCAGGAGAAGCTCGGCACGGGGCTCCAGAAGCTGATGGCCGAAGATCCGACGTTCCGCGTGCAGACCGACCTCCAGACCGGCCAGACGATCATCGCCGGGATGGGCGAGCTGCACCTGGAGATCATCGTCGACCGGCTGAAGCGCGAGTTCAACGTCGAGGCGAGCGTCGGCAAGCCGCAGGTGGCCTACAAGGAAACGCTCACGCGCGCGGCGGACGGCGACGGCCGGTACGTCAAGCAGACCGGCGGCCGCGGGCAGTACGGCCACGCGAAGATCCATCTGTACCCGGGCGAGCCGGGCACCGGCTACGTCTTCGAGAACGAGATCGTCGGCGGATCGATTCCGAAGGAATTCATCAAGCCGATCGGCGAGGGCATCAAGGAAGCGCTCACGCGCGGCATCCTGGCCGGCTATCCGATCGACGACGTGAAGATCGAGCTGTACGACGGCTCGTACCACGACGTTGACTCGTCGGAGATGGCGTTCAAGATCGCAGGCTCGATGGCGTTCCAGGACGCGGCGAAGAAGGCCAAGCCGGTGCTGCTCGAGCCCGTGATGCGCGTCGAAGTGGTCGTTCCGAAGGACTACATGGGCGATGTCATGGGCAACCTGGCGAGCCGCCGCGGACACATTCAATCGCAGGAAGATCGCGGCGGCACGCAGATTATCCAGGCGCGCGTGCCGCTGTCCGAGATGTTCGGCTATGCGACCGATCTCCGTTCGCGCACGCAGGGGCGCGCCACCTACTCGATGCACTTCGATCGGTACGAGCCGGCTCCACACGCTGTCAGCGAAGAAGTCGTCGCGCGGATGCAGGGGAAGTAGAGGCGAGAGGCTGGGGTCGAGGGGCTAGAACGGCGGGCGCGGCTGGATTTTCCCAGCCTCCAGTTCCCAGCCTCCAGACTCCACGGAAATCACGAATATGACGACAACCTTTTCAGACAAGATTCGCATTCGCCTCAAGGCGTACGACTACCGCGTGCTCGACCAGTCGACGAGCGAGATCGTCGACACGGCCAAGCGCACCGGCGCGCGGCTCGCGGGGCCGATTCCGCTGCCGACTTCGAAGAACAAGTGGACGGTACTCCGGTCGCCGCACGTCGACAAGAAATCGCGCGAGCAGTTCGAGATTCGCACGCACAAGCGGCTGATCGATATCTTCGAGCCGACACCGCAGACCGTCGACGCGCTCATGAAGCTCGATCTGCCGGCCGGCGTGGACGTGGAGATCAAGGCGTTTGGAAAAGAGCATAAGTAAGAGGCTAGAGGCTGGGGACCTAGGGGCTGGAAAACCAGACCCTAGCCTCAAGCCTCCAGTTTCTGGAGCATCAGATGGTCACGGGTATCATCGGCAAAAAAGTGGGCATGACCCAGATTTTCGGGGACGACGGCACTGTCCACCCGGCGACGGTCATCAAGGCCGGACCTTGCGTCGTCGTCCAGGCGAAGACCGCGTCGACCGACGGCTACGAGTCGGTGCAGCTCGGCCTGGTCGAAGACACGCCCGCGAAAGTCGGCAAGCCGCTCGCCGGGCACTACAAAAAGGCTAACGTGCCGCCGACGCGCGTGCGTCGCGAGGTCACGCTGGCGCCAGGTGGTGATGCGCTGAAGGCCGGGGATCAGGTGCTCGTGTCGATGTTCGCCAACGGCGAGCGCGTCGACGTCATCGGCACCGGCCGCGGCAAAGGCTTCCAGGGCGTCGTCAAACGCCACCACTTCGCCGGCGGCGCGGCGACGCACGGGTCGATGTTCCACCGTGCACCCGGATCGATCGGCGCCTCGTCGTTCCCGTCCCGTGTCATCAAGGGCATGCGCGCGGCGGGACGCATGGGCGGCGGCCGCGTGACGATTCACAACCTCAAGGTGCTGCGCGTCGATTCGGACAACCACCTGCTAATCGTCGAGGGCGGGATTCCTGGCGCGCCGACCGGATACGTTGTCGTGCGCAAGGCCGTGACGCTGAAGAAGATCAAGGTCGCGCAGGTGGAGAAGCCGAAGAAGGGCAAGAAGTAGCCATGCAGCTGGATGTCGTCAACAACCAGAACGAGAAAGTCGGCGCGGTTGACGTGCGCGACGATGTGTTCGGCGGGCGCGTGAATACCGAGATCATTTGGGAATCGGTCGTGCGCGCCAACGCGGCGGCGCGCCGGGGCACGGCCGCGACGAAGAACCGCGCGCTCGTCAGCGGCAGCGGCAAGAAACCGTGGCGGCAGAAGGGCACCGGGCGCGCGCGCGTCGGCTCCATCCGCAATCCGTTGTGGCGGCACGGCGGCACCGTGTTCGGGCCGCAGCCGCGCAGCTACGAGTACCAGTTGCCGAAGAAAGTGGAGCGCGGCGCGCTGCGCGCGGCGCTCGCGCAGAAGATGAAAGATGGCGCACTGGTCGTGGTCGATCAGCTGGTCGCCGACGCGATCAAGACGAAGGCCGCGGCGGAGATGCTCAAACGGCTCGGCGTCAGCGGCAAGGCCGTCCTCGTGGACGTGGCGCTCGACGAGAACCTGGAGCGATCGGTGCGCAACATGCGCGGCATCGCGATCGTGCAGAGCCGCCGGTTGACGGCGCGCGACGTTATGGACGCGACGCAAGTCGTCGCCACGCGCGGCGCGCTCGAGAAGCTGCAGGAGGCTCTCGCCTAACAGGGAATGCGAAACGCACAATGCTGAATGCAATTCTGCATGACACATATGACACATCGTGCATTACGGGAAGACGTATGAAGTTGACTGACGTGATCCGAAGACCGCTCGTGACTGAGAAGACGTCGATCCTGCGTGAAGATGGACGAACGATCGTCTTTCACGTGGCGCCCGACGCCAACAAGGTCCAGATCAAACGGGCCGTCGAACAGCTCCTCGGCGCCAAGGTCGCGAGCATTCGGACGAGCATCGCGCATGGCAAGGTGAAGCGGCAGGGACGCTTTGCCGGCCGGCGATCGGACTGGAAGAAGGCTTTCGTCAAGCTGCGCGTCGGCGAAAAGATGCCAGAGTTCCTGGAGGGGGCGTAAACCATGCCCATTCGAAAATACAATCCGACGTCGCCGGGACAGCGGTTTCAAACCGTTCAGCTGTTCGACGAGATCACGGCGACCGAGCCGCACAAGCCGCTCACCGATCCGCTGCACAGCACCGGCGGCCGCAACAACCGCGGCCAGCTGACGTCGTGGTGGCGTGGCGGCGGGCACAAGCGCACGTATCGCGTGATCGATTTCAAGCGCGACAAGCGGGACATCCCCGCAAAGGTCGCGACGATCGAGTACGATCCGAACCGCTCGGCGCGGATCGCGCTCCTCACCTACGCGGACGGCGAGAAGCGCTACATCCTGCAGCCGGTCGGCCTCAAGGTCGGCGACACGATCGTCGCCGGCCAGAACGTCGACATCCTGCCGGGCAACGCGCTGCCGCTCCAGAACATCCCGCTCGGCACCCAGATTCACAACGTGGAGCTCCGGCCGGGCAAAGGCGGCCAGATCGCCCGCAGCGCCGGCTCGTCGGTGCAGCTGGTCGCCAAAGAAGGCGAGTACGCGTCGGTGAAGATGCCGTCGGGCGAGATCCGGCACATCTTCATCGAGTGCTTCGCGACGATCGGCCAGGTCGGCAACATCGAGCACGAGAACGTCTCGATCGGCAAGGCGGGCCGCAGCCGGTGGCTGGGCAAGCGGCCGCACGTGCGCGGCGTCGCCATGAACCCGGTCGATCATCCGCTCGGCGGCGGTGAAGGCAAGACCTCCGGCGGACGGCATCCCGTCTCGCCCTGGGGCCTGCCGACCAAGGGCTACAAGACCCGCAATCGGAAGACGACGGACAAATTCATCGTTCAACGCAGACAGAAGTAGCTGATATGAGCCGTTCACTCAAGAAAGGGCCCTTCGTCGACACGCCGCTGCTCGAGAAGATCGAGGTGATGAATCGCGGCGCAGAGAAGAAGGTCATCAAGACCTGGTCGCGGCGCTCGACGGTCATCCCCGAGATGGTCGGCCACACGCTCGCCGTGCATAACGGCAAGAAGTTCATCCCCGTGTACGTGACCGAGAACATGGTCGGGCACAAGCTCGGCGAGTTCGCGCCGACGCGGGTGTTCAAAGGACACACGACGAAAGTCGCCGAGCGCGCGGCCGCGGCCGCCGCGGCCCCGGGCGCCCCGGGCTCGCCGGCGGGCACCGGCGCGGCAGGCGCGGGCGGCGGAGCGAAGCCGGCCGGGGCGGGGAGCCAGCCATGATTCAGGCGGAGGCGACCGCGCGCTACGTGCGCACGTCGGCCCAGAAGGCCGGGCTCGTGCTCGACCTCATTCGCGGCAAGGACGTCAATCGGGCGCTGGCGGCGCTCAGGTTCACCCGCAAGTCGGTGGCCGCGGACATCGCCAAGGTGCTCCGCTCGGCGATCGCCAATGCGCAGCAAAAGGACGGGTTCAGCGGCGACGTCGACCGGCTGTTCGTGTCGGCATGCTTCGCGAACCAGGGGCCGTCGGCCAAGCGCGTGCGGCCCGCGCCGATGGGCCGCGCGTTTCGCGTGTTGAAGCGGACCGCGCACCTCACGGTGCACGTGTCCGAGCGCGCCGAGAAGGTGGCGCACGTGGGGGCGGCGGGCGCTGAAAAGACCCCGAAACGCGCTCGCGGGGCGCGTCCGAGTCGACAGTCCCCAGTCTCCAGTCGACAGTCGAAAAAGACGGGGGACTGACGACTGACGACTGACGACTGACGACTGACGACTGACGACTGACGACTGACGACTGACGACTGACGACTGACGACGGACGACTGACGACTGACGACTGTCGACTGACGACTGATGACTGTCGACTGACGACTGTCGACTTTGCGACGAAGGAGCAATCGTGGGCCAGAAGGTTCATCCGTTCGGGTTCCGGCTCGGGTTCAACAAGACATGGCGGTCGCGTTGGTACTCGGATCGCGACTACGCGAAGCTGCTCCACGAGGACCTGGCGCTGCGCTCGACCCTCAAGAAGCGGTTTGCGCACGCCGGCGTCTCGAAGATTGAGACCGAGCGCGCGGCGAACAAGCTGAAGATCGACATCTACACGTCGCGCCCCGGCATCATCATCGGCCGCAAGGGGACGGAGGTCGACAAGCTGAAGCAGGAGATCCAGAAGCGCACGAGCCGTGAGGTCTTCATCAACATCCAGGAGATCCAGAAGCCGGAGCTCGACGCGCAGTTGATTTCCGAATCAGTTGCGCTGCAGCTCGAAAAGCGCGTCGCCTTCCGCCGCGCCATGCGCAAGGCGGTCGAATCGGCGCTCCGCTTCGGCGCGCGCGGCATCAAGGTCCGCGTGTCGGGCCGGTTGAACGGCGCGGAGATCGCGCGCTCCGAGTGGTACCTGCACGGGCAGCTGCCGCTGCAAACGCTGCGCGCGGACATCGATTACGGCTTCGCCGAGGCCAACACCACCTATGGTCAGATCGGGATCAAGGTGTGGCTCTATAAAGGTGAGCGGCTCGTGCCGCTGCGCGGACGCGAGGAAGAGTACAGGGAACGGGCACCGCGCAGACCCGCGGGCCGGGGATGAATTTGGACATCTGGTTATCTCGTTATCTGGTCATTGATTGAAGAATTGAATGACCAGATAACCAGATGACCAGATAACCAGATGCAGGATTTGCCCCTATGTTGATGCCGAAGAAGGTCAAGTACCGAAAGCAGCAGCGCGGGCGCATGGCCGGCAAGGCCTGGCGCGGCTCGGATGTGTCGTTTGGCGATTTCGGGCTCAAGGCGCTCGAGCCGTGCTGGCTGACCGACCGGCAGATCGAGGCAGCGCGCGTCGCGATGACCCGCTTCATTAAGCGAGGCGGCAAGATCTGGGTGCGCGTGTTTCCCGACAAACCGATTACCAAGAAGCCGCAGGAAACCCGCATGGGCAAGGGCAAGGGCGCGCCTGAGCAGTGGGTGGCCGTCGTGCGGCCGGGACGCGTGCTGTTCGAAATGGAAGGCGTGACGGAAACCGAAGCACGGGAAGCGTTGAAGCTGGCCGCGGCCAAGCTGCCGATTCTGACGAAATTCGCCACCCGCTTCGCGCAGGAGAAGATGTTATGAGCCCCGCGATCAAGGCCGCCGAACTGCGCGATCTCGGCGCGGATGAGCTCGCCGCGCGCGAGCGCGCGTTGATCGATCAGATGTTCCGGCTGCGTATTCAGAAATCGATGGGCCAGCTCGAAGCGCCCAACAAGATGCGTACGGTGCGGCGGGATCTGGCGCGGATTAAGACCGTGCTCAGACAAAAGAGGACGTAGAGAATCAACGATGTCTCAGAAATCTGAAAAAACCGGCGTCGTCATCAGCAACAAGATGCAGAAGAGCATCGTCGTCGCCGTGGAGTGGCAGGTGCGGCACGGGCTCTACGGTAAGACCGAGCGCCGGACGTCGACCTTCATGGTGCACGACGAGGACAACGCCGCGAAGATCGGCGACACCGTCGAGATCGTCGAAACGCGGCCGCTCAGCCGGCGCAAGCGCTGGGCGCTCAAGCGGGTGGTCCGACAGGCAGTACAAGTGTAAGGGAGCCGTGCTGGTGCTCCATGCTGAGTGCTTGATGCTGGTGCGCAAGAGCATCGCACGAGCACCAAGCTGCACGTAGCACCGAGCACGTAGCACCGAGCACGCGGAGACACAGCCATGATCCAGATGCGGTCGATTCTCGACGTCGCCGACAACTCCGGCGCTCGCAAGATCGCCATCATCAATCCGATCGGCGGATCGACCGGCCGCTACGCGCGGCTCGGCGACATCGTCACCGCCTCGGTGAAAGAGGCGACGCCCGAAGGGACCGTCAAGAAAGGGCAGGTCGTCAAGGCGGTGATCGTGCGGACGGTCAAGGAGCAGCGCCGCAGAGACGGCACTTACATCCGCTTCGATCGCAATGCCGCCGTGCTGGTGAACGACAACAACGAGCCGATCGGGACGCGCGTGTTTGGCCCGGTCGCCCGCGAGCTGCGCGAGCGCCGCTTCATGAAGATCATCTCGCTCGCGCCTGAAGTGCTCTGACGCATTGTAAATGTTATGTCTCGCTTAGCTACTCCGATTCGAAAGAACGACACCGTGCTCGTGGTCACGGGGAAGGACCGCGGCAAGCGCGGCCGCGTCCTGAAGATCGTGCCGGACACGAACCGGCTAATCGTCGAGGGCGTGAACATCATCAAGCGCCACACGCGGCCCAACCCCGGCAAGAACGTCAAGGGCGGCATCGTTGAGCGCGAAGCCTCGCTGCACGCCTCCAACGTGCAACTCGTGTGTCCGGAATGCGGCGCGCAGACACGGGTTGGCCGCAAGATCCTCGGCGACGGCCGCAAAGTGCGCGTGTGCCGCAAGTGCGAGGGGGTCGTCGACAAATGAACCGGTTGAAAGAGAAATACCAGAAAGAAGTCGTGCCGGCGCTGGCCAAGGAGTTTGGCTACAAGAACGTGATGGCGGTCCCCAAGATCGAGAAGGTGGTCGTTAACATGGGCCTCGGCGAGGCGACGTCGAATGCCAAGCTGGTCGACGTGGGCGCTGACGAGCTCGCGCGCATCACGGGCCAGAAGCCGGTGACGCGCCGCGCCAAGAAGTCGATTGCCGCCTTCAAGGTCCGCAAGGGCATGCCGATCGCGACGATGGTCACGCTGCGCGGGGATCGGATGTGGGAATTCCTCGACCGGCTCATGACGATTGCGCTGCCGCGCGTCCGCGACTTCAAAGGCGTGTCGCCGAAAGGATTCGACGGCCGCGGCAATTACACGCTCGGCCTCCGGGACCAGCTGCTGTTTCCGGAAATCGACTACATGAAGGTCGACAAGGCGCGCGGCATGAACGTTTCCGTCGTCACGACGGCGAAGTCGGACGAAGAGGCGCGAAAGCTGCTGCAGTTCATCGGGATGCCGTTCCGGGCGGCCTGATGGGAAAGTTGGCATCTGGTTATCTGATTATCTCGTTATCTGGTTATTGGCGTCGAACAATCCGTGACCAGATAACCAGATAACCAGATAACCAGATAACCAGATAACCAGATGACGAGATGACCAGATGCGAGAAAGCTGACTATGGCCACGACCGCAAAGATCGCGAAGGAATTGAAGACACCGAAGTTCAAGGTTCGGTTGCGCAACCGCTGCCGCTTGTGCGGCCGGCCGCGCGCTTACATGCGCAAGTTCGCGCTCTGCCGCCTGTGCTTCCGCAAGCTGGCGCTCGAGGGCGACGTCACAGGGGTGACAAAGAGCAGTTGGTAAATTACCAGCTTACCAAATGTGAAGGTAAGGGATATGACAGACCCTATCGCTGACATGCTCACGCGGCTGCGCAATGCCGTGATTGCCAAGAAAACGCGCGTCGACATGCCGTCGTCGCGGCTGAAGGCCGAGATCGCGCGCATCCTGCAGGACGAAGGCTACATTCAGGGCTTCAAGCTTCTGGATGATGCCAACGGGGCGAAAGACATCGGTCCCGTCAAGATGCTTCGCGTCTTCCTGAAGTACGGACCGCACGGCGAGCGGCTCATCACCGGGATCGAGCGGATCAGCCGGCCCGGTCGCCGCGTGTACTTCGGACGCGATGATGTGCCCGAAGTGCTGGCGGGTCTGGGAACGGCGATCCTCACGACGTCCCGCGGCGTCATGACCGGCCGCGAAGCCGTCAAGGCCGGCGTCGGCGGCGAAGTGCTCTGCAACATTTGGTAACCAGATATGTCTCGAATTGGCAAGAAACCGATCACGGTGCCCAAGGGCGTCACCGTCAACGTGCTTGACGGCGCCGTGGAGATCCAGGGACCGAAAGGCAAGCTGCGGCAGGGATTCCCGGCGGGTATCAATTTCGAGCTGACCGACGGGCACCTGCAGGCGACGCGCGCGACCGACGATCCGGCGCTCGGCAAATTCCACGGCCTCGCGCGCAGCCTGGTCGCCAACGCGGTGACCGGCGTCACCGACGGATTCAAGCGGGAGCTCGACATCGTCGGCGTCGGGTACCGCGCCGAGCTCAAAGGGAAGCAGGTCATTTTCGCGCTCGGGTATTCGCATGCGGTCGTGTTCGACATCCCGACCGGGATCGACATCACGATTGACAAGCAGACGCACATCACGGTGACCGGCGTCGATCGTCAGCTCGTCGGCCAGGTGGCGGCGAACATGCGGCGCTTGCGGAAGCCGGATCCCTACAAGCAGAAGGGCGTCCGCTACACCGGCGAAGTGTTGAAGAAGAAGGCCGGGAAGACCGGGGCCAAGTGAGGCAGGCAGGTTGGGCGACGCGGGCACAGCGCCAGCGGCCCGAGCGAGCGCGAAGGCGCGAGCGAGGCGAGCGGGGGGGGTGGAACCCCGCGAGCATCAAGATACGGTGCGAGCGCGTGGGCGAGTGGGGGTGGGGCCCCACGAGAGATGAGCGATGAAGATTAAGACGAAAGACGATCGGCGCACCCGTATCCATCTGCGGCAGCGCAAGCGGATTGCGGGCAGCCAGGAGCGGCCGCGCCTCAGCGTGTTCCGCAGCGTGTCGCACATTTACGCGCAGGTCATCGACGACTTGAGCGGCCAGACCCTCGTGTCGGCGTCGAGCGCTGAGCCGGCGCTTAGGGGATCGTTCCCGAAAGAGGTTCGCGGCGGCAACACCAAGGGGGCCGAGGCGATCGGCAAAGCCATTGCCGAGCGGTCGATCGAGAAGGGCATCACGCGCGTCGTCTTCGATCGCGGCGGGTTCCTGTATCACGGTCGGATCCGGGCCGTGGCCGACGCCGCACGTAAAGCCGGTCTGGAGTTCTGAGCACATGATGAAATCCCGTTCCCGCGAACGTATCGACCCGTCGCAGCTCGACATCAAGGACACGGTGGTGTCGATCAATCGCGTGACCAAGGTCGTCAAAGGTGGCAAGAACCTGAGCTTCAGCGCGCTGGTCGTCGTCGGCGACGGCCGCGGCGTCGTCGGGTTCGGCATCGGCAAGGCGAAGGAAGTGCCGTCGGCGATCAAGAAAGCCATCGAGGCAGCAAAGAAGAACCTGATTCGTGTGCCGTTGGCCGGCACGACGATTCCGCATCGTATCGTCGGCAACTTCGGAGCGGGCAGCGTGCTGTTGAAGCCCGCGCCAGACGGCACGGGGATCATCGCCGGCGGCGCCGTCCGTGCGGTGGTGGAAGCGGCGGGCATCACCAATATCCTGACGAAGTCGCTGGGATCGGCGAACCCGCACAACGTGGTGCGCGCGACGTTCGCGGGGCTCTGGACGCTGAAGGATCCGGCCGGGATCGCGCGGCTGCGCGGCAAGGAACTGGGCGAGCTCGTCAAGGCGAGCGCGTAAATCTGGTCATTTGGTTATCTGGCTATTGATTGGCTTATTGAATGCTACATAACCAGATAACGAGATGACCAGATAACTAGATTCGAGGACTTGACAAATGGCCAACGAACGAACTGATTCAAAAGGCGGCACCGTCAAGGTGACGCTCGTCAAGAGCCCCGTCGGGTTCAACCGCAATCAGCTCGCGGTTGTGAAGGGCCTCGGCCTGCGCCGGATCCGCCACACGGTCGAGCTGAAAGACACGCCCGACGCGCGGGGAATGATTCACAAGGTGCGTCACTTGGTCACGGTCGAGTAATGACAAATACCGAATGCAGAATGCCTTTGGCATTTTGTGTTGAGCATTTTGCATTAAGGACGTCATGGATCTCAGCAATCTGAAGCCCCCGAAGGGCATGAAGCACCCCAAGAAGCGGATCGGCCGCGGCCAGGGGTCGGGCAACGGCAAGACGGCGGGACGCGGCCACAAGGGCGCGAAATCGCGCTCCGGCTACAAGTTCAAGCGCGGGTTCGAAGGCGGCCAGATGCCGCTGCATCGGCGCGTGCCGAAGCGTGGCTTCCACAACCCGTTCCGCGTCGAGTACGAGGTGGTGAACCTCGACACGCTCGCCATGAAATTCGACGTCGGCACGGTCATCACGCCGGACCTGATGCGGGAACGCGGTCTGGTCCCGGGCGGCAAGCGCCCGGTCAAGGTGCTGGCGCGCGGCGATGTCGGCAAGGCGCTGACGATTCACGCCCACAAGTTCAGCGGGAAGGCGGCCGAGAAGATCGCGGCCGCCGGCGGCAGCGCCGAAGCACTGCAAATCGGGTAATCGGGTCATCGAGTAATCGATATGGAGAGCCTGAAAAATATCTTCGCCGTTTCGGAACTGCGCAACCGGGTGCTATTCACGCTCGGCCTGCTCGCCGTGTACCGCTTCGGCCACAACCTCACGACGCCGGGCGTGAATCAGGCCGCGATTCTGGAGCTGGCGCGGCAGAACGCGAACACGATGTTCGGGCTGTACGACATGTTCTCCGGCAACAACCTGTCGCGCATGACGATCTTCGCGCTGGGCATCATGCCCTATATCAGTGCGTCGATCATTCTTCAGCTCCTCACCGTGGTCTGGCCGTACCTCGAGCGGTTGTCGAAGGAAGGCGAGCTCGGACGCCGCAAGATCACCCAGTACACGCGGTACGGCACGATCGGGCTGAGCATCGTGCAGTCGCTCGGCATCGCCATCTACCTGGAGCGCTCGACGCGGATCGCCGGCGGCCTGCCCCTTGTCAACAACCCGGGGGTCGCGTTCCGGCTGATGACGGTGCTGACGCTGACGACCGGCACGACGTTCGTCATGTGGCTCGGCGAGCAGATCACCGAGCGCGGCATCGGCAACGGCATGTCGCTCATCATCTTCGCCGGGATCATCGTGGGCTTCCCGCGTGGGGCGATTACGCTGGTCGATCAGATGCGCACCGGTCAGATCGGGCTGATTCGCGTGCTCTTCCTGCTCATTCTGATGATCTTCGTCATCGGCGCGATCATCTTCGTCGAGCGCGGGCACCGTCGAGTGACCGTCCAGTACGCCAAGCGCGTCGTCGGACGCCGGATGTACGGCGGATCGAGCACGCACATCCCGCTGAAAGTGAACACGGGCGGCGTCATCCCGATCATCTTCGCCTCGTCCATCCTCGCGTTTCCCGCGACGCTGGCGGGCATGTTCAAGAGCGGCGGATGGGGCGACTCGCTGACGGCGCAGCTTGCCTTCGGCATGCCGCTCTACAACCTGTTATATGTGGCGGGCATCATCTTCTTCGCGTACTTCTACACGGCCATCGTCTTCAACCCCGACGATGTGGCCGAGAACATGCGCAAGTACGGTGGATTCGTGCCGGGGATCCGGCCCGGCAAGCGTACAGCCGAGCACATCGATACGATCCTGACGCGGATCACGCTGGCGGGTTCACTCTACCTGGCGCTCATCGCGATCCTGCCCCAGTTCATGCTGAGCGGGTTCAAAGTGGCGCCGATTCCGTTCATCGGCGAGCGGCTCGATTCGATGCTGCCGCGGTTCATCACCGAAGGCATGAACCTGCCGTTCTATTTCGGCGGCACCACGATTCTGATCGTCGTCGGCGTCGCGATGGACACAATCCAGCAGGTCGAATCGCAATTGATCATGCGTCATTACGACGGGTTCATGAAGAAGACGCGGATCCGGGGACGAAGAGCGTAGGAGTCGACAGTCGACAGTCGACAGTCAGAATTGCCGACCGACGACTGACGACCGACGACTGACGACTGACGACTGACGACTGACGACCGACGACCGACGACTGACGACCGACGACTGACGACTGACGACCGACGACCGACGACTTG
>JAHFUI010000106.1 GCA_023265175.1 Acidobacteriota bacterium | reverse complement strand
GTGATTCGGTTCCCCGATCACAAGAGCGGGTTTTCAGATAGCGCGCACTCAGAATGGGCGGGAAGAGAATAGTCGCGATCGTTGGTGCAACTGGTGCCCAGGGCGGAGGGTTAGCCTTTAGGGGGAACGAACGGCAAGCTCTCACTCACTCTCCCGATGGACGACAAGAAACTTCCGGGTATCGCCGCTGACGACATCGGGAAATGCGCCTACGGCATCTTCAAGCGTCATGGCGAATTTATCGGCGAAACCGTTGGAATTGCCGGCGAGCACTTGACGGGATCGCAAATGGCGACGGCGCTGACGAATGCGCTCGAGGAAGAGGTCACCTACGATCCTGTCTCACCCGAGGTCTACCGGAGACGGCGATTCAAGGGCGCGAAGGAGCTCGCCAACATGTTCCAGTTCAAGCGCGACTTCCAGAACGTCTTTTGTCGAATGCGGAGCGTTGAACTGTCCCGCGTCCTGAACCCGTCTCTCGAGTCGTTCGACCAATGGCTCGCTCGCGACAAATCGCTCCTCTCGGGCATTTAGAGAGAGTCCCCACGCGTGGCGATCCAACTGCTTGGATCATTATGGCCAAACCGCGCCGTGACTTGGCAAACGGCCGAAGGTTGTTTATTGACACGTCAAGAATGCGGTTGTATTGTGTCGCCACGATACACATATCGTTGCTTGTCACTAAACGCGCGTCAGCATAGGAGAGGCCATGCGAGCGATCAATACCGCGGCTTTACTCATCGTCGGATTTTTGTGGCTAGCTGCACCGACCTACGGGCAGTCGTTGGGCACGATCGCTGGCGTCGCAAAGGACGCCACGGGCGCCGTGCTGCCGGGCGTCACCGTTGAAGCGGCGAGCCCCGCGCTTATCGAGAAAGTGCGGACCGCCGTTTCGGACGGCACGGGACAGTACCGGATCGTCAGCCTGCCTCCTGGCGTGTACAGCGTCACGTTCACGTTGACGGGCTTCAGCACAGTGAAGCGCGATGGCGTGGACGTGACCGCCAACTTTACGTCGAACATCAACGCGGATCTGAAGGTCGGAGCTGTCGCGGAGACGATCACCGTCACGGGCGAGACTCCGCTTGTCGACGTTCAATCCGCTGCGCAGACGCGCGCGTTAACCGCGGACACGTTCAAGAACATTCCCACGAGCGGCGTGTGGATTCAGCTCGCGACCCTCATCCCAGCCGTCCAGACCGCCACACGCGATGTGGGAGGCTCTTCCGGCGATACGACGGGCGCTCAGATCACCGCGCACGGCGCTCTCTCCGGAGATGGCGTGTCGCTGCTCGACGGTTTGAGAGTCGGTAACATGTACATCAGCTCGAACGTTTCGAACATGAGTTTTTCGCCGCTTTTGTTCGACACGGTGGATATTTCGATCTCCGGCCAAACAGGTGAATCGGGTACGAACGGAGTGCTTGCCAATATGATCCCGAAATCCGGAGGGAATTCGTTTCGGGGTTCCGTGTTGGCGAACGGCTCGGGGCCAGGCCTTCAGGCTGGCAACATCACGCAGCGTCTCATCGACCGGGGGCTCGCAGGGGCGCCGACAAAGCTGAAGAAGCTGTACGATGTCAACGGCGCCGTCGGTGGACCGCTGAAGAAAGACTCGTTGTGGTTTTACTTCACGTCGCGATACTTCACGAACGAATCGTACATCGCAGGATTGTTTTACCCGAACAATCCTACGGCCGTCGTGCGAACCGAAGACACCAGCCACCAGGCGAACCTCGGCACGTGGACCCGAGACAACAACTTGCGGCTCACGTGGGCGATGTCTGAGAAGTCGAAGATCTCGGCGTGGTATGCGTACCAGCGCAAACAAGATCCGTTTTGGACCATCAACGCGGCTCTCTCGCCGGAAGCCGCGCGCGTCACCGAGTGGTACACGCAGCTTGGCACGTTGACGTGGACGTACACCGCGACGAATCGGTTGCTCTTTGAAGCGGGTGTGTCGCCGGGAGCCAGCCCGGACACGATCCTCGCCCAGCAGGACCGCAGCGCCGGCATCCCCATCGTCGAACAGGGGACCGGCACCAATCCGCTCGCGAAGCCGATGACCTACCGCGCGTCGACCGCGTCGAACATGTACGACAACGTTCGCCAGCAAAGCTTCAAAGCATCGGCGAGCTATGTGACCGGCACGCACAGCATCAAGGTCGGCATGGACCTGCAGCACGGGTATTTCAACCGGAACAACTTCGCCAACCCGTACAACGACATCCAAATCCGGACGCTCGATTTCGTGCCCAACCAGGTGACCATTTTCGCGCCCTTGGCCGGGTTCACCAGCAACCTGAATCACAACCTCGGGATCTACGCGCAGGATCGGTGGACGCTCAAGCGCCTGACGATCGGCGGCGGGCTACGCTTCGACTTCCAGAACGAATCGGTCGACGGGTTCACGGCGAACACCACGCGCTGGACGCCAAATCGAACCAATACTTACGCCGAAGTGCGGAACGTGCCGGACTGGAAGGACGTCAACCCCCGGATCAACGTTGCCTTCGACCTGTTCGGTAACGGCAAGACAGCACTGAAAGCGAGTGCGAGCCGTGGTGTCGAACAAGACTCGATCCGCTATGCAGACGCCAACAATCCCGGCAACACCATTTCGCAGACGACGTCTCGCACGTGGTCCGACGCTAACGGAAACTTCTTTCCAGATTGCAACTTGCTGAATCCGGCAGCGCAGGACAATCGTGCATCCGGAGGTGACGTGTGTGGAGGCTGGTTGAATCTCAATTTCGGAAACTTCTTGCCCAGCACGGTCTACGACGCCGCGATCATGAACGGCTGGGGTGTTCGTCCGTGGAACTGGGAATTCTCCACGAGCGTTCAACACGAAATCCTGCCGCGTCTCTCGGTCAACGCGGGGTATTTCAGGCGCGTTCAGGGCAACTTCTTCGTCACGGACAACGAAGCCCTGGGCCCCTCAGATTTCCTGCCGTACAGCATCACTGTGCCGTCGGACTCCCGCCTTTCGAACGCAGGAACGACCATCACGGGCCTCTACGATCAGAGGGCTCCGGTCGTCAACCGGAACGTCGTCAAGGCCGCTTCGCAGTTCGGCAACCAGCTCCAGCACTGGAACGGCGTCGATCTTGGAATCGACGCGCGGCTTCGCAACGGTGTGTTCGTCCAGGCCGGGTTGAGCACAGGTAAGACGATGACCGACAATTGCGACGTCACCGGCAAGGTCGACAATCCGAGTCTGTTGTACTGCCATACGGAAACTGGGTTTGTCACGCAGTACAAAGGTCTCGGCTCGTATAATATCCCCTGGGGAGGCCTTCGGCTGAGCGCGACGTTCCAGAGCCTCGCCGGGCCGCAAGTGGCGGCCAACGTGACGTATACAAACGCTGACATCGCCGCAGGCAGGGTCCAAGGCCTCGGGCGAGCCACTTTCAACGCGGCTCAGGCCACAACGAACGTGATTCAGCCGGGAACGCTGTACGGCGATCGCCTGAATCAAATCGACTTCAGGGTGACCAAGATCATCCAAATCAGCAAGGGACGTCTGGAGGCAAACCTCGATTTCTACAATCTCGGTAATTCCGACGCGGTCTTGTTTCAAAACAACGTGTTCGGGGCCACGTGGACACGGCCTACCTCCGTCATTCAGCCGCGTTTCGTCAAGTTCACCGTGAGGTACGACTTCTGATGAAGCGAACGCTACTGGCGAGCGTCGTGGCGTTGACCATGCTCGCGTCGAGCCGAACGGCATTCGCCCAGATGGATTTCTCTGGTGAGTGGCAGCCAGTTCGTAACCAGGACAACACGGAAGATCCGCTCGTCGGCGACTGGACCGCCCTCCCGCTCAGCGACGCCGGGCCCGCCCGCGCGGAGGCGTGGGATGCCTCGATCCAGTCGCTGCCCGAATGGCAATGCCGTCCGCACGGATGGGCCTACATCTACCGGGGCCCTACCGCGCTCCGGATCTGGCGCGACATCGATCCTTTCACTCGTGACGTCACCGCATTCCACGCTCAGTGGCAGCAATCCTCCGACACGGCGATCTACCTGGACGGACGGACCCATCCGCCCGAGTATGCGCCATATTCGTGAATGGGTTTTTCGACGGGCAAGTGGGAGGGGAATGTCCTCAAGATCACCACGACCCATCTCAAAGAGGACTACTATCGCCGCAACGGCATCTTCGCGAGCGACAAGGCGACCATCACGACCTATTGGATGCGCCACGGCGATTACCTGACGTGGATCAACATCGTCAAGGCCCCCGTTTACCTCACCGAACCGCTCATTCGCAGCGGCGAGTACCGGTTGAATCTCGGCGCCGCGTTTCCGGCGCATCCCTGCACGCCTACTGACGAGGGATCCTCCCTCAAATATTCCCGATATTCTCGGTCGTCACGCCTTGCCAACCGGGCGCCTCGCCGCCCTCGGTGCGACAACGGACTTCTGAGACACGACACTAGCCTCAGCCGAATATCGCCTATCGTCTACGTGAACTCGATGACTCCCGTGATGATCGTGCGATCGGCGGTGTCCTGAATCGCCTGGCGGCCCTCGTCGAGCGTGTATCGCTTGGTGATCACCGATTTGGCGTCGATCTTCCCCTTTTCGATTAACTTCACGTAGCGCGGGATGTCTCGCATGACGTGAAGCCCGCCCTGCTGCCCAGGATGAATGGTCCGGCCGAGCAGCGCCAGTGCGCCTCCGGGGAAGGATACGGGCTGTAAGGTGAGGCCCATCAACATGACATGTCCGCCCATGCGCGTACAATCCCACGCCTGCTGTACGGTTCTCACGTTGGTTGGGTCTGGTTGCGCCTCGACTTTTGGTGGAAACGCCTGTATTCCAGCGGCCTCGACGACGAAGTCCGCGCCACGCGCCATGACGGCATTGCCCGCCCGTCCCCAGCTGACTCCGCCAGCGAATCTCCGGTCGTTCGGTCCCTTGCACAGCTCGCGGACGCGCTCGACAAGACCATCCCCTTCAGCGACAGGATCGAGCGCCATCGTCGCGCCCATCTTCAGCGCAAAGTCGCGACGGTATTTGATCGGATCGATCGCGATGACCTGGCCCGCGCCGGTGACCCGGCCCGCCTGGATGGCGCCCAGGCCGACAGGACCGGCACCAAAGACCACCACATCCGAGCCGGGCTCGAAATGCACGTCCGCATGCCCGGCGGCGAAGCCCGAAGCCAGCTGGTCTCCCAGCAGCGTGAGCTCCGCGGCCGGCAGATCGCTGAAAACCGGCACGCAGTACTCCTCGAACACCGTCATGATCTCGCTCATGCCGCCGATGCCGGCCTGCGCGTAGACACGGGTTCCGTCGCGCATTTCGGCGAATGGTGGAAAGGCCTCCACGCCCGGCGAATTCGAAAAGAACGTGAACTGACAGTAGTCGGGACGACCGTGCAGGCACTGATAGCACTGGCCGCACTGGGATGTTCCCGCGACGACGACCCTGTCTCCCACCTGCACGCGCTTGACCATGGCACCCACCGCCTCCACGATCCCAAAGCCGCAGTGATTCGGGACCTCCGCCCGGCGGATCGGGGTAGTCGCGAGCGCGCCGCGCACGATCGTGTAGCAGGGCGCCACGGCCGCGGAACGGATGACCACTTGTCGCGGATCGATCGCGAGCAGACGCATCTGCTGTACATCGAGGGTGTTGGAGTATCGGACGATCCCTCTAAACGTTCGGCCCGTCTGCGCACCGGTCAGCACGGCGGGCGCCTGGGCGTTCTGAGCACGAGTTTTCGGGCTTCCGGCCAGGAAGGCAGCGCTCCCGCCAAGTGCAACGGCGCCGGTCCTCAATGCCTGCCTGCGTGACACCAGGCGTTTCATCCTCGACTGAGCGGACATCTTCTCCCTCCTTGAGATTATTCAGTTGGCCTGCTCGTCCTTTCGGCCTGTCGTTCCTGCGCGCGAGTCGCGCTGAGAATACCTCTGAGACCTTGGTTCCCTTCGTGACAGGCGTACTAGAAGACCGGCTCGGCCTCGTTTCGCGTCAGTTGCATCCCGAATGTCCACGGTCGCACCCACGTGTTCGAATCGTCGAACGTGATAGACCAGTCGACGACTCCCGGTCGTACCGGCTTGAAGCGCTCGGTGACCTTCAGACGATCCGACGCCCCACCGTACGCCGACTTCTCGAGAAAATTCGTGGTCTCGACGACAAGCGTGTCACCCTCCCAGTGGCCTCGCGGATCGCCCATGTACAAGTGGAGGTTGTCTGCGAGGTGCGGCCTGTTGTCCAGCGGGATCAGGCGCGTCTCGTGCACCATTTCATATCGAATCGCGACGTAGCCGGGGCCTTGAACGATCTGGTACGAGTTGCCGTAGATGGCAGGCATCATCGATCCGGGAAGTCCGCGGGTGATGCAGCGGACGTACAGCGTCAGATCTTCCGGACCGTCGAACGGTCCGACATAGTAGCCATCGCCTCCGCGGTGCGACGCGCGCACAGCGGCGGCCCGCGCCACCGCCTCCTTCGTGAGCGCTGGAATCTGCCCATCGGCCGGATCCGACACCATCCACGCGCGGCTATTGGTCGCGTTCGCGTTTTCGTACCAGTGTGAAGGGCCGGCGCCTGTGTCGTTGTCCGCAGTCCCGCCGATCGTGAGCGCTGTTCGTTGCTGCTGTTCGCGCCGCGCCTGGATGAGCTTCACGAGCTCGGCCGGGGTGATGTCCTCGATGCGCTTGCCGGCGAGCCCTGCAGGGCGCTGCATGGGGATGCCGCTCTCGTTGCTGTTGGTGTACGTCCCCTGGAGATCCGGATCGCCCCAAGCCGTGCGCGCTACCGCGCCAGCCGCCTTTGCCTCGACCTGCGACCGCCGCGCCGGCGACGCGGACTGGCCATGCGCCACGGGCGCGAGCCAGACAAGCGCCGCCGAGACCGCAAGCCCGCACCACACACGATTTGACGTTGTTACCTGGTGTTCGGCACTCATCACATCCTCCGTTTCACGAGCCTAGAAATCTGCGATACAGCCGCGTCGTCGGAACTAACTCCGATCGTTTCAACGGATAGCGCTTATCACGGTGATGGCTGAACGGCTGGCGACGAGATTCAAGAAATTGCAGCCGCGATGCTCCGAGCGTTGCTCAGTCGGGACGGCCATTACTTTCCGCTTGCGCCTATGTAGTGCTGAGCATCCTTGTCGATACACACAAACTCAATCAACTGGGTGTCGAGCATGAGGCGGTTGTACACTTTCGCCGTGAACGGCCTTGTGTAGGCCTTCGGATCGTCGATCGTGACCTCGATCTCGAGATAGCCGTACTTCAGGCGCCGGAACCGCTCGATCAGCTTTCCAGTGCTCGTCAGCGGACTGCCCCGCACATCCAACCAGCCATCGTCCATGAACCCGGTCGTTTCGACGACGAGCGTGTCCCCTTCCCAGCGGCCGGTCGAATAACCATTCCACCAGGGATCCGCATCCTTGTCGGGCACCCGGCCATCCAAAAAGACCTCGCGGACCGTTGTGCCCGACCCCTCATAAATCACGACCACTTCGGCCGGCGCCTGTATGACCTTCCTCGGATATGGATGCGAGTTCAATTGCATGATGCCCATGGGCAGACAGTGCGCATCGGGGTTGTCCTTGCCGTGGTCCGCCATCCGCTTCTTCACGAGCTCTGCGGCCCACGGCTGGTACGGCGCGCCGCCGGGGATTCCCTCGCCGATGTTGCCGAATACCGACCCGCCAGGCGGAAGCTCTCCAGTACCTTCGGCGCCGGCCCGAGCTCTTCCACCGGCTGCCGGGGCCGCGCCGCGTCCCCGGCCGCGAGCGGGGCAGTCGATACAGGGAATCGTCTCCCAGAGGCCGGAAAGATCAGGCTTGCCGTCCGCCGTTCGCGGTGTGGGCGCGCTGAGATCCGGCTTGCCGTCTGGTGTCTTGGGCACGCCAGGGCTCGGGTACCGCGGCCACTGCGCCAGGAGCACCGGCGAGACTGAGACTGCGAATACGATGGCGGCGGCGGCAGCTTTCGTCATGGATTTCACTGCAGCTCTCCTCGCGGCGATTAATGCTCCGCCTTGCATTGTGACGCGCGGTCGCATCCGAGAATGTTTATTGTAGATGAACAATATTCCAGCGTGTCAAGTCCCGCCCGCAGAATTCGCCGCCGCTCGACCTGTTTCCAACCGCACCTTGCGTTGTAGCTGGTTTCCGGCCGGTCCCACTCGTCTTACGGCCATCCCCTGTCTTCGATTTAGCCGAGCGTGTAGGTTTAGTGGACAGTTGTATCTTGAAACTGAACACCGTATGTGGTAGAAAGTTGCGGCGCAACGCCAAACGGGAGACCTCAACGTGAATATTCCGATCACGAAGACCCTGCTGCCCACGACGATGGTCGGCTCGTATCCGCGGCCACATTGGTTCACACAGCAACTGCTTGGGCGCGATATCCGAGTGGCATTCAAAGAGGTCAAGCACGAAGAGGCCTACCATGACGCCACCGAAGTCACGATTCACGATCAGGAGGAAGCCGGCCTCGATATCGTCACCGACGGTCAGATGTACTTCGACGACTACGTCGGCGTTATTGGATCGTTCTGTTGGTACATGTACGAACGCATTCCGGGCTTCGACCCGGCCAAGGAAAAGCACCCGTTGGAGTCGGTGGTGGCGGTGCGGACAAAGGAGATCGAGCTCTTCGCCGATTGGGGCGGCGTGATCAACAGCGGTCCTGTCGGTCCTGGGCCCATCCGGCTGACCGACCTGTATGAGATTGCAGGATGGCAGGATGGCAGAAAGTAAAGGTGGAAAGGCCTTTGCGCCTTCCCTTCCTGTAATCCTGCCATCCTGCAATTCGCCCGAGGAGAAGGATGGTCAACGCCGCAATCGTCGGCCTGGGATGGTGGGGCAAGACTCTCGTCGAGGCGGTTCAACACGTCAGCCAGGACATTCATTTCGTGGCAGGTACGACGCGCACGGTCACTCCGGAGGTGCAGGCATTTGCGCACGAGCAGAGGTTCCAGCTCGCCGACAATTACGAGGCGCTACTGGCCAATCCGACGCTCGACGCGATCGTTCTCGCGACGCCGCACTCCATGCACGCCATGCAGGTGATCGCTGCGGCCGCGGTGAAGAAGCACATCTTCTGTGAGAAGCCGTTTGCACTGAGGCTGGAAGACGCCGAAGCAGCCGTCGACGCGACAAACAAGGCGGGCGTCACGCTCGGTCTCGGCTACAACCGTCGCTTCCATCCCGAGATGACGAAGCTGCGGGACCGCATCCGTTCCGGCGACCTCGGCACCATCCTGCACCTCGAAGCAACGATGACGTTTCCCAATGCACTGATGCTGAAGCCGACCACCTGGCGCGCAAACCGCCAAGAGACGCCGTGCGGCGGGCTCACGCCGATGGGCGTCCACGCAGTGGATGGGATGATCGACCTGTGCGGCCACATCGACCATGTCTATTGCCAGAGCTTCCGACGCGTCGTCGAGATCAATGCTGACGATACGACGTCAATCCTGTTCAGGATGAGGGACGGGATGTCGGGGTACCTCGGCACGATGACCGCTACCGGCCCCGGGTTTAGCTTTCAGGTGTTCGGCTCAAAAGGATGGGTGCGGCTCGAGGGAATGACGCACGTGGCCGGAGCTTCGTCGGAGGAGCGGCGGACGCGGCTCTTCCGCTCGTGCAAGTTTCAGCCGTCCAAGGGCGAGGCTCAAGTGTGGGAAGCAGGGCGCCTCGACGTGACGCGCGCGGCGCTCGACGCCTTCGCGCAGGCGGCCAGCGGCGGCCCCGCCTACCCGATTCCGACAGATCAGATGATTCACGGCGTGGCCGTCACTGAAGCGATCGTGCGGTCGGCGGCCTCCGGCAGGGTCGAACACGTCGCCTAACTAACGAATGCACAATGCACTCTCACTTAGCATTTGGCATTTAGCATTTTGCATTTACCAGGAGCATCGAATGGATCTCGGTAACGGCCTCGGCCACCTCACATATTCCACGCTCGTGCACCCGGCGGACAACTGGGATCAGTTGTGGTCGAGCCTTCAGACATTCGTCCCAAAGGTGAAAGCGCGTGTGTCGCCGAACGCGCCGTTTGGCGTCTGCATCCGCCTGTCGGCGCCGACGGCGGACTTCCTGTCCACGAACGTCGCGGCGCGGATCAAGCTGCAGGCATTTCTCGCAGACCAGGACTTGTATGTGTACACGGCCAACGCGTTCCCCTACGGCGCCTTCAAAGGAACCGTCGTCAAAGAGCAGGTCTACGAACCCGACTGGCGAACCGAGGAGCGCACGAAGTACACGATTCAGGTGGCCAACATTCTCGCAGATATCGGGTCGAATCGCGTTCCGCCGTCGATTCAAACCGCACCGCTCGGTTTCAAACCGAATGTGACAGGTCCGCATGTCGTGGCCAGCTACACCGAGCACATCCTGCGCGTCGCAGCACACCTGGTCAAAGTCGAATCGCAGACGGGACGGCTCGTGACGCTCGCCATCGAGCCAGAGCCGCATTGTTTTCTGGAAACTACCGATGAAACGGTCGCGTACTTCACACAGCATCTCTACGCCGGTAAATCGGCCGAGCGGCTGGCGACGCTCTCGGGGCTGCCGATCTCGGAAGCGCACGTCGCCCTTCGGCGACACCTCGGCATCGTCTTCGACATCGGCCACCAGTCGGTGGGCTTTGAGGACATCCCGGTCTCGCTTCAAAAGTTGGTCGATGCCGGCATTCCGATTTTCAAGCTGCAGGAAGTCGCGGCCATGCACATCCCGCAGGTGACGCAAGCGGCCGTGGAAGCGCTTCATGTCTTTGCGAAGACCGTCTATTTGTCCCAGACCGTCCAGAAGAAGGATGGCAAGCTTACAAAATTTCTGAATCTTGAGGACGCGTTTGAGGCATGGCGGACCGACCCGGGGCCCCGCGAATGGCGCACCCACTTTCACGTTCCGGTCTTTTTGGAGGAACTCGGCGCGTTCCGTACCACGCGCTTTGCGCTGGAAGAGGCACTCAAATTCCACAAGGCCAAGCCGCTCTCGCGCCAGCTTGAAATCGAAACCTACACGTGGGACGTACTCCCGGACCACCTGAAAACCGGCGACATTGTCGAATACGTATGCCGGGAGATCGAGTGGGTCAAGCAGCAGCTCGTGGCGTCGCCCGAACCAGTTGCCGCCTGAAGGTATGAAGGCGCCGGAACAGGCCATCCGGTCCATCGTTTATAGGCACTGAACGCCCCGATCCTGACCGTCATTCCAGTTCTTAAGGGTCGATCCGCTGTTTTTTTGCCCTTGGTTCAGCTTTTTGGATCGGGGGCGGAGGCGCGATGCCGGAGTCGCCGCCTGTCGCTTTTGTTCCTTGACTATAAACACCTCGTACCTATGGCGTGCGCTTTGACTAAACGATCACATCTCGGATTTCACATGCGCGGCGTGTGGTCGGCTCCAGCGCACGGCGCAACCGGTGTAGCGTAGGAGTCGACATGTATATGGACAATGGACAATAGTCTTGCTAGGGGATCCGCCGCCTCACGTCGCGGTTGTGGCAAGCCCAGCGCGTCGCTGTGACGAGGAGCAACTTATGACTGATATGCGATCTCTCTTGCCTGCACGACTCTTGGCGCTGCTCGCGATCCTGCTCCTCGTCCCTGCCATGGCGCATGCGCAGGCCTCGATTACTGGCGTGGTGAGGGACGCCTCCGGCGCCGTGCTTCCGGGCGTGACGGTTGAAGCCTCCAGCGCCGCGCTGATCGAGAAGGTGCGTTCCGCCGTGACCGACGCGACGGGGCAATATCGCATCGTCGATCTGCGGCCCGGCTCTTATGCGGTGACGTTCACGCTTTCCGGGTTCAGCCCGCTGCGGCGTGAAAACCTCGAGCTGAGCGGTTCGTTCACGGCGACAGTGAACGCCGATCTGCGCGTCGGCGGCCTTGCGGAAACGATCACCGTGACGGGCGAGACACCGATTGTGGACGTTCAGAGCGCGACCAAGCAGCGCGTGCTCAACGCCGAAATCATCGAGGCCATTCCCACCGGGCGGAGCCAGTACAACCTGGGCGTCTTGATCCCGGGCGCGTCGGTGTCTGGCGGGCAGGACGTCGGGGGGTCCGCCGGATTGGATGCGGCCTTCGCGATGACCATCCACGGCAGCACGTCGGATTCGCAGCGCATCACCCAGAACGGCATCACGCTCGGCACCATTCTGGCGGGAGGCTACGGCGGCGGCGCCGTTCCGAACGCCTCGGCAGTGCAGGAGTGGACCTTCGACTATTCCGGTGTGTCCGCCGAGATGGCCACCGGCGGAGTCCGGATCAACTTCATCCCCAAGGAAGGCGGCAACACGTTCAAAGGCGTCGTCTTCGGCAGCTTCACGAACAACTCCCTGCAAGGCAGTAACTTCTCACAGGACCTTAGAGATCGCGGGTTGCTCTATCCGAATCGGATGAGGCGCATCTGGGATGTCAATCCCGGCGTCGGCGGTCCGATGGTGCGCGACCGGCTCTGGTTCTACGCGTCGGTCAGGAGCAACGGATCGTGGAACTTCGTGCCCGGGATGGTCTACAACCGCAACGCCAACAACCCGTCGGCCTGGAACTACGATCCGGATCCGAACGCCCCGGTCTCGAACAACAACACGTGGAAGGAAGCGCAGTTCCGTTTGACCTCCCAGCTCACGACCCGGCACAAGTTTGCGGTGACGTACGACCAGCAGGACCTGTGCGAGTGCCCCAACGCCGTCAGCTCGACCACCTCGCCCGAAGCCGGACGCGAGCGCCGCTTCCCGGCGCAGCGGTCGATTCAGGGTGATTGGACTTTCCCTGCCACCAATCGCCTGCTCATCGACGGCGGCATCATGCACCGCATCGAAGGATGGGCGCACAACCCGTCCTTCGTCACGCAGCCGTCCGATCGGCTCTCGGGACTCGATCCCGCGATGATCTCCGTCAACGACCAGGCGGGCGCGATTCCCGGCCTGACCTATCGTGCCGCGAGCACCTATGCGAACGGCCATAACTGGGCGCTCTACTATCGCATCGCGGCCTCCTACATCACCGGCTCTCACTCTTTCAAAGTCGGATTCAACAACGGCCGCGGCGCGACCACCAGCAACACCTACAACTTCCAGCCGGTGAGCTACACCTTCAGAGACGGCGTGCCGCAGCAAATCACGGAGTGGGCGACGCCGTACTCGAACACGGTGAATCTCGACAACGATCTCGGCGTCTACGCCCAGGACCGGTGGACCACCGGCCGTCTGACGCTCAGCCTGGGTGTCCGCTACGATTTCACCAACACCAGCACCCCCGAACAGTCGCTCGGCGTGGGAGCGCTGGTCCCCAGCCGGAATGCTACATTTGCCGCGCAGGATGGTCTTCGCTGGCAGGACATCACGCCCAAGACCGGACTGGCGTACGACCTATTCGGCACGGGCAGCACGGCCGTCAAGCTGACGCTCGGAAAGTATCTGCAAGGGCAGCTCACCGGCCTGGCAAGCAGCCTAAATCCCGTCAGCACGCTGGTGACGAGCGCGACGCGCACGTGGAGCGATGCGAATCGGAACTTCACGCCGGAGTGCGACTTGGTCAATCCGAAAGCCAACGGTGAATGCCTGGCGATCAGCAACGCGAACTTCGGCACCGTCGTCCGCGGATCCACTTTTGATCCGTCACTCCTGACGGGGTGGGGGAAGCGGAGCTACAACTGGGAGTTCTCCACGAGCGTCCAACAGCGAGTGCTGCCGAAAATGTCGGTCGACGTTGGATACTTCCGGCGGTGGTATGGGAACTTCCTGGTTACCGACAATCGCGCGCTCAGCGCCTCGGACTTCAACACCTTTTCAATCACGGCGCCCGCCGACACGAGGCTTCCGAACCAGGGCGGTTATGTCGTCGGACCTCTCTACAATGTGGTTCCGGGGAAGTTCTCATTGGCGGCGGACAACTACGTCACGCTCTCCGACCAGGTCGGCAATCAGATTCAGCACTGGAACGGCGTTGACGTGAGCGTCAATGCACGCCTGGGCAACGGCACGCTCGTGCAGGGAGGCACCAGCACGGGACGTACGTCGACCGACAATTGCGCCGTCGTGGCCCAGGCGCCGGAGCTGAGCCCGCTCGGGGCGCCGTACTGTCATCAGGCCACGAACTGGCTCACCCAGCTGAAGCTCCTGGCGACGTACCGGATTCCCAAGGTCGACATGCAGATCAGCGGCACGTTCCAGAGCCTGCCGGGCGTGGCGATCAACGCCAACTATAACGCGCCGTTCAGCGTCTACAGTCCGTCGCTGGGTCGAGTTATTTCCGGCGGCAACGCGAACTCGACGGTCCAGGTCAATCTCGTGGCCCCGGGCACCGAGTACGGCGAGCGGGTCAATCAGTTCGACTTCCGGATCGGAAAAGTGTTCAAGACCGGTCGTCTACGGTCGACGGTGAACCTGGATCTCTACAATGCGCTGAACTCGAATCCGATTACCGCGCTGAACAACACGTACAACGCCGCCGCAGTTGCCAATCCGTCGGGGGCCTGGCTCGCCCCTCAATCAATTCTGACCGCGCGGTTCGTGAAGTTCGGCGTCACGATTGACTTTTAGTTGAAGTGTCTGCCGAGGGCCGGATTTCCGGTGTCCACCGAGGGGCGCCGCGCCATCCCGGGCAACGGCGGCGAGAGCGTAAACGGTCAGCGCCTCTGTGCGCGGTATCCGCGTCGCTGGTGCCGCCGCGATCCCTGCTTCACTTGGCAGGCGTCGCGCCGACATAGTGCGCGGCGTCCTTGTCGAGACACACGAACTCGATCAGCTGCGTGTCGGGGCTGAGGCGCCAGTACAGCTTCGCCGAGAACGGTTTGGTGAACGCCTTGGGATCGTCGATGATCTCCTCGAGCTCGAGATAGCCGTACTTCACGCGACGGAACCGCTCCGTGATCTTGCCCGTGTTGGTGATTGGACTCCCTCGTACATCCAGCCACCCATCGTCCATCAACCCGGTCGTTTCCACCACGAGCGTGTCCCCCTCCCAGCGGCCAACCGAATAACCGTTGTACCACGGGTCCGGGTCTTTCGGCAGCGCGCGTCCATCCAGATAGACTTCGCGAACGGTCGTGCCGGATCCTTCGTAGATCAGGAGCATTTCGGTCGGCGTCTGGATGATCTTCCGCGGGTACGGATGCCCGTTCATCTGCGCGATGCCGAGCGGCAGACAGTGCGCGTCCGGATTGTCTTTGCTGTTGTCGGCCATCCGCTTCTTGACGAGCTCGGCCGCCCAGGGCTGATACGGCGCCCCGCCCGGAAGGTCCCCACCAACGTTTCCCATCGACGCGCGACCGCCACCGGCCTGGCCGCCGCCGGCTCCACGTCCCTGCCCGGCCGGTGCGGCGCCAGTCGCTTGTCCCTCGGCGGTGGCAGGCGCCGCGGCGTCGCCGGCGCCCGCTGCCGGCGC
>JAHFUI010000265.1 GCA_023265175.1 Acidobacteriota bacterium | reverse complement strand
CGTCGATCTTCACACCTCGCTCACTGACAAAGCGGCTGCACTCTGTTTCTCGCTGGTGAATAACCACCCTTTCGTCGACGGTAATAAGCGCCTCGGCCACGCAGCGACGGAAACATTCCTCTTCACAGAACCGCCCCGTCCGTGCCCACGACGCCCTAGAGCAAGACCGTTCCCTGTGTCTTCGACTTGAAGTTGATCGGGATGGCTGGCAAATATCTGGAAGCCGCCGCTGCGCGCCGCTTCGACCTTCCCGGTCACGCACAATAAGCGCCCGTAGTACCGGTCTTCGACCGGAACTTCAAAACCTGCACGGCCGTCTGATGCGATCGCGACGCTGAAAGCCGGAGCTTCGGGCCGTGTTTCCAACGTCAAGAAAGTCGTATGGTCGCGCACCTCACAGTTGAAGCGAACCACACGGCCGCAAACGGTAGCGACTTAACCCAGGCGCAGCGAGGCTGCCTCCGCTGGGTGTTGGCGCTCACTGAAAAGCGCGTATTATGCAGTGCTCAACGTAATACGCGTTATGGAGAGTCACGCGTTATGGTGAGCGCCGATGGTCTGAGCGCCGATGGACGGTGGTGAACGGGCGCGCGCCTTCGACAGGCTCTCCATAATCAGAGCGTGGCGAGGAAGGCCAGCACCGTGTCGTCGGCCTTGAAACGGCGCGGCCGCTGGCCAAGCGGCCCGAGCTGATCCAGGGCCTGCTCCTTCAACGTCAGATCCGCTTCGACGTACATGTGCGTCGTGTCGAGCTGCTCATGGCCGAGCCACAGCGCGATGGTGGCGAAGTCCACGCCGGCCTGCAAGAGGTGCATCGCCGTCGTGTGTCTGATGACGTGCGGTGAAACGCGTTTGGTCGCGAGGCTCGGACACGTCGCGGTCGCACGAGCCACGGCTTCGCGGAGCAGGTAGGCGATGCCATGACGCGTGAGCCGCGCGCGCTGCGCGTTGGGGAAGGCGTAATCAGGGGGCGCGTCGCCGAGTTCCTCGCACCAAGCCCGCAGGATGCGGGCGGTGCGCGTCCAGAGCGGCACGACCCGGTCTTTCCGCCCCTTGCCTTGTAGGTGCACGACCGTCGAGGCCCCGAAACGAATGTGGCTGCGCCGTAGCGCCGTCATTTCGGAGACGCGCGCGCCCGTGTTGTAGAGCGTCAGCAGGAGCGCGTGATCGCGACGGCCCGCCCGGGTCGTCTGATCACAGGCGGCCAGAACCGCATCCATTTCCTCACGCGTGAGAAAGTGAATCAGCCGCCGCGTGGTCCGTTTGACCGGAATGGCCAAGACCCGCGAGGTGAGGTCGACGTGCTCGGGCACGCGGAACGCCACGAAGCGGAAGAACGAGCGCACCGTCGCGAGGCGCGCGTTCCGGGAGCGGACGCTGTTGTGGCGCTCGTGTTCGAGATGATCGAGGAATGCCAACACGACCGGGGCGTCAAGGTCGGTCAGAGCGGCCGCGGCCGGCGCCACGTGCCGGTGCTGTTGTAGAAACTCCAGCAGAAGACGAAACCCGTCACGGTACGAGCTGACGGTCTGAGGGCTCACCTGCTTGTGCTGCAGCAGATGATCGACGAAGAAGGCACGGATCAGAGGCGCGAGGGGGACGGCCGCCATCATGGGCGCACCTTCGCTTCGATGTAGGTCTCGAACCGCTGCGACGCGGGCTCGAGCACTTGCGGCGCCGCGGTGAGATACCAGTAGGTCTCCTGCGGTCGGACGTGGCCGAGATACACCGAGAGCGCTGGCAGTTGGTGGCGCACCTGACCGCCGGCTCGAGACCATGCGGCCAACCGTTCTACCGCGAACGTGTGCCGTACGTGATGCAGGCTGGCGCCCCGGACCCCGATCGGACCGCGGAGACCGAGCCGGCGTGCCACCGCCACAAAGGCCCGGGCCAGGACGTGGTAATTCAATCGCGTGCCTCGCTCGGAAACGAAGAAGGCCTCACAGAGGTCGTCATACCCGAGGCGGTGGCGGTCGTCGGCGTAGGCGCGAAGCGCATCGGCGACGGTCGGATGCATCGGCACAAGTCGGGATTTCCGAAACTTTGTCTGCCGCACGAGTACCCGTGGCGGTGTCGCCTCCAGGTCGACGTCGCGCAGCGTTAACGCGATCGCCTCACTGGCGCGCAGCCCCGTGCTGGCCAGTAAACCGATCACGGTCGCCACGGTGTGCGGGCGAAGCGCGTCGCGGGGTCCCAATGTACGGCATGCCTCCATCAGCGCCGTCACCTCGCTCGGCGTGTAGATATGGGGAGCCGGTCGTCGAGGCGTGCGGAGCAACGCGACACCGGGAACGTCGATCGTCGGGTGCGTGGCGCGAGCCACGGTGAGGAACATGCGCGCCACGCTGAGCCGCCGACTCTGGCTGTGGCTGCCGCCGCGCACCGCCCTGGTCGTCGCCCACTCGACGGCGATCTGCGCGACCGTGCTCGAATCGGAGGTCCGCTGTTCGAGAGACGCCACGAAGTCGCGCAGCAATCGCTCTTCTGGACGCATCGAAAAGCCGACCGCGCGTCGGAGCGCGAGGTAGCCGTCGAGCAAGTCCGACCATGCCACGGCCGTCATCGCGCACCTCCCGGCCACGGCAGCGCGACGGAAGCGAGGGTGTCGAGATCCAGCTTGGCGTAGATCGCCGTCGTCTCCAACCGGGCATGGCCGAGCACGTCCGCCACGGCTTTCATGGACACGCCGCGCTGGACCAGCCGGCTGGCGACCGTGTGTCGAAACACGTGCGCGCCTCCGCGGACGACGGTGATGTCGGCGCGGCGCAGCGCGCGTTGCGCGAGACCAGTCACGGCCGCCGCCGTCAGCACACGATAGGGCGGCCGGGCGCGCACGAAGAGGGCCTGCTGCGGTGCCGTGGTTGGCCGGCACTGCAGGACCGCGACGAGCGCGTCTCCCACATCGCTGGGCAGCGGCAGCCGCCGTTCGCGTTGGGTCTTGCCGGGGCGAAGGCGGAGATGCCCATCGCGCCAATCGATATCATCTACGCGCAGGGCCGCCACCTCTGAGGCGCGCAGCCCTAACCGCGTCAGCAGCAAGAGGACGGCACGGTCGCGCCGACCCGCGGTGCACGTTTCGTTGACACGGGCCAGCACGCGTTGCACGTCCTCGTCCGAAAGCACGCGCGGCAGGGCGGCCAGCTTCCATTGCCGAACGGTCGGAACGGCTCCCTCCAGACCGGCACGCAGCTCGCCGGCGGTGACCAAAAAACGCAAGAAGACCCGAATCGCCGTGACCGGCGCGCGACAGGCCGATGGGCACAGGGTGGCCGCGTGCGTCTGCACAAAGTTCGCGATCCCCTGTGCGGCGAGCGTCGACCAGATCACCGGGCCCGTGCCGAAGCTGGCCTCGACAAACGCGCGCGCGTAGCGGAGGTAGATGCGGCGCGTGCCTGGTGCCACGCCCTTCACATCCGTGAGGTACACTTCAAAGGACCGCAGCCAACGGTCCGCGTCCGTGTCCGCCTCGGCGTGCGGCGGCTGGACGACGACGCCTGCTTCGTCGAGAAACGCCGCGAGGTGGCGAACGCCGGTGGCGACATCAGACACCCGTCCGCTGGACCGCGACGGTGGCCGCCACCGCTTGAGCTGGCTGACGAAACGCCCGACGACGATCTCGGTGACATCCTTGGCCGCGAGCCGATGGCGTGACAGCCAGCGGCTGAAGATATCCGATGCGCGAACGTACCGACGGATCACGCTGGCGGCGTACGCGTGCCTGTGAAGGGCCTCGGCGAAACGGTCGACACCGTCACCCAACGGCCCGGAGCGGATGCGCGTGCAAATCTGCGGGCGGACGTGAAGGGACTCGAGCATGATCTCCTCCTTGGCGGCCGGTTCGGCTGCCGGAAGAGACCATTGGATTATGCGAAGAGCGTCAAGTGCCAAACGTCAGCAAGGCGGGCGCGATCTCGACCTCCAGCATTCTCGCTCAACATAACTCGCCACTTTCCATAACGCGTATTATGCAGTGCTCAACGTAATCCGCGGTTTTACGTGAGCGGCAGCACCTCGACGCTGGCGAGCACCCGGCTACGCCGCACTGTCACCGGCTCGCCGCTCAATTCGCGGAAACGGCGCATTCATTTCGGTGAAGATCCCAATGAGAAACATCGTTCGGCCGTCGCCCCCCGCTTGCGGCGCTATTCCAGCTTCAGCGTGTTCTTGACGAAGGTCCGCGCGCTCGATCGACTACCTAGCTTCGAGTCGCGCAAAGCCACTTGTCTCAGCGTCGAAGGTTAGCGTGACGAGTGCTGTCAACGACCCGGCGTTCGTGAACAGTGACAGGAGGCCAGATTCTGTTGGTGTTGGAGTCTTCGATCGACCGTCAGAAAGACATCAAACTCGCGTTCAGCCAGACGCAGCAGCTCGCCGTTTCGTTTTCCGGCCCAGCCCATCTCTGGGGTTGTTCGTACATGCCCTGCCAGCTCGCGCTTTAGCCGACGCGGAACGCATTCGTCAAGCAGGACGCGCACGGGCGAGGAGCGCCTCTTTCGCTTGCTCGAGCGCAGCGATCGCTTGTTCCTTGGAGACGGTCGGGAGGTCCTCGAGGAACTCGGAGAGCGGCTGCCCCGCTTCGAGATAGTCGAGCAGCGTCTGGAAAGGGACGCGCGTGCCGACAAACACGGGCGTCCCGCTCATGATTTCCGGATCGCTATGCACGACGGGCTTGTCTCGTGTCGTCTCCATTATCACTCCGTGATCAGGATACACCCTTGGCCGATTCCACGCGTCTACCACCTCTCAGGCGACGGCATGCTCGCTGAAGGGAGACATGTTTGACGATCCACGCTGGGGCGACGACCTGCGCGATCGCGATGATGATCCGCGCGCGGTGATCGGGGCG